>DATNDS010000211.1:0-20033 GCA_035553215.1 Gemmatimonadaceae bacterium | reverse complement strand
GATGATGATGCGGTCGAGCAGCAGATTGGTCGCCGTGTTGTCGCTGATGGTGATCATGTACCATGCGGCGTCGTGCACGGTGATGATGGCGCCATCGTGCAGGAACTGCACCTCGCCCGACCCGGGCACCTTGTCGATGTGCAGGACCGTGAGGGGGTCGTCCGGCGAGATCGCGCCCTTGTTGATCAGGTCATACAGCGTGACGAGAATGGCGACCTTGATGAGGCTCGCCGTGGGAAAGGTCTCGTCACCGCGGAGCGACAATCGCGCGCCGGAGTCGAGATCGAGAATGCTGTAGCCCACCACGCCGTGGTGCGCGGCGGCGAGCGAGTCCAGCGAGCGGTGCAGCGCCGCCGTGTCCGCTCGCACGGGCGCGAGCGCACCGGGCGCGGTCTGTCCCGTGGCGCAGGCCGGGAGGAGCGCAACGAGCGCGAACGCCGCGAGGCGCCGCACACGCGCGCCCGCGCGGCTAGGCATCAGGAAACGAGTCGGCCTTGCGGCTGGAGACCAGTTCGCGTTCGCCCGAGGTAGGATCGTAGATGGCGAGAACCTTGACCGTTTCGCCGCTGTAGCAGTCGAACGACTTTCCCTGCCCCTTCGGCACCTTGATCTCGTGGCCGTCCTCGAATCGCAGGACGACGTTGGGGTGGTCGGTGTTCGTGTACTGCTTGCGGAGTTTTCGCGGAGGAGTGGGCATGACCGGACGGTTGGAGACCCCGCGAAATTACCTCGCCGGGGCCGCAGAAGGAACCATGCGCCAGGCCTGGACCGTGAGGCGCCCTCCGCGACGCCTATCCGTCAGACGCGTGCGCGGCTGATCAGGACGATGAGCACGCGCGCGATGCCGCCGAGGGTGGCCACGCGATGCAGCACGAGCTGTTCGCCGAGCACTCCGCGTCCATGGAAATACCAGTCGCGCCCTTCCCGTGCGCACGCCAGCGCGGACTCATAGGACTGCACGCGGTCGCGGCGCGTGAAGCGGCTGTAGCCGGCGGCGATGTTGGCGCTCACCGCGCCCACGGCGCGCACCAGTTGGGCCGCGATCTCGATGGTGAGCGGGTCGTGCACCAGCACGCGGCCGTCCTCGCGCGCGACATCACCCGAGTAGAGCGAGGCCCGATACACCCGCAGCGACCAGAGCGGGTCATGCCGGATCTCCTCCGGAACCGTCTCCTCCCATTCGTTGTAGGTCACCAGACACTCCGCGAGGCGCTGGATGAATCTGTGGGTGCTGGGACGGGGGAACGGCATCGGGAGCGTGCGGGGGACATCGATCCAGCCCGGGAAGCGCCGCGCGGAGCGCGGCTGCGGGAAGTGCCAGCCTTGCGGCTGGCTGCGGGAAGCGGCGACTGAGCCTTCGGCTCAGCGCCTGAGGGAAGCGGCTGGCGGGCCAGAGGCCCGCAGCCTGCGTAGGAATGGCGATGGGGAATGGCGAATAGAAACGGCGGGCGTGGGGCGCAGGGCGTGCCGCAGCCGCGCTTCGCGCGGCGCTTCCCGCAGGGCGCTCCCGAAGGGAGTCGCCCGCTTCCCGCAGCCGGCCGCAGGCCGGCGCTTCCCGCAGGTCGCCTTCGGCGACCGCTTCCCCGCGGCGCAGCGACGCGAAGCGGAGCGCAACGCCTTACGTCACTGTCGCCTGTTGCCCCGCAAATCCCCTCCACTCTTCGCGCTCGAGTATCTGATCGATGGCGGCCACCACGGCGTCCAGTTCGTCGTCCGTCGTGTAGAAGTGCGGCGCGACGCGAATGCCGGCGTCGGGGCGATAGTCCACGAGGATGTCGCGCGCCAGGAGCGCCTGCGCCACCTCGTATCCGTGCGGGACGCCAAAGGCCACGGTGCCGCCACGCCGCTCGGCGGCACGAGGCGCGTTCACCGGATAGCCGCGACGGTCGGCGAGCTCGATGAGGCGCCCGGTCTGGCGCACACTCTTGGCGCGGATCGCGGCGATGCCCGCGCGACGCACGAGCCGCGGCCCCGCGAGAGCGGCGTAGAGTGCGGGAATGGCCGGTGTGCCGGTGAGCCAGCGAAACGCGCCCGTGGTGTACTCCATGGCATCGTCGAAGGCGAAAGGATGCGCGTGCGCCTGCCACCCCGTGAGTGCCGGCGCGAGCGTGTCGCGCACCGCGCTCGACACGTAGAGGAATGCCGCGCCCGGGCCGCCGCACAGCCACTTGAGCACACCGCCCGTGAGAAAGTCCACGCCACTCTGCCGGACGTCGACCGGAAGGATGCCCACCGAGTGATACGCGTCGAGCGAGACGAGCGCGCCCATTTCGTGCGCGCGCCGGCAGATCGCATCCGCGTCCATGACGAACGCCGAACGGAAGAGCACGTGCGACACCGCCACCAGTCGGGTGCGCTCATCGATTGCCTCGAGCAGCCGGCCGGTGTCCACGCTGATGCTGTCGTCGCCCGGGACCACGACGATGCGCGCGCCGAGTCGGGTGGCGAGCGCATCGTAGACGTAGCGCACGGACGGAAAGTCGAGCCCACTCATCACGATCGTGTCGCGCGGCGCGGTGTAGTCGAGCGCCGAGAGCACACTCGCCTGGGCGAGCGTGACGTTGGGCATCATGACGATGTCGCCCGGGCCGGCTCCGATGAGTGGCGCGATCTCATCACCCACCGACAGCGGCATTTCCCACCAGCCGCGCGACCATGCACGGACTCCCAGCTCACTCCAGTCGCGCGCGTACGTCGCGAGCTGGTCCGCGGCCGCGCGCGGCATGGCGCCGAGCGAGTTCGACACGAGATAGGTTACGCGGTCGAGGATGGGGAACTCCGGCCGGAGCGCGAGCAGCGGATCGAGCGTCATATCGTGGCGACGGAAGATGGTCGTGCGCGCCATGCACGGTGCGTGGGGCAGCAACGTTTCTGGCGACGGGGCGTCTGGCAACAGGGCCGTCTTGCGACAAGGCCATCTGGCGGCACCGTCGTCTGGCGGCATCGCCAATGTATCCGCGGCACCCCCTTTGCGTTATTGCCGGGTGCGGTGCATCGTGCGCTGTGCCGCGAGCAGCACTCACTCTCTACACTCGAGGATACGACGTATGCTACGTGTGGGACTCATCGTCGCGGCACTGGCCGCGCTGACGTTGGGCGCCCCCTCGGCGCGGGCGCAGGTCACGGAACCGACAGCCGCGATGACGGGCCCCACGATGCGGGCGGCTGCGGTCTCCCCGGTCCTGAGCTTCGCCTCCACTGCGACGGACGCGAACTCGGCGCGGATGTACACGATGACCAACGGCGAAAAGCTGATGGTCCTGGGCGGCGTGGCGTTGCTCACCGGCGCCATCATTGGCGGCGACGCGGGCACGATCATCATGGTTGGCGGCGCGGCGGTCGGACTGTACGGGTTGTACGTGCAACTCAATCGCCCGAAGGGTGTAGCGGAGTTGGGGATGCAGCGGCAGTTCTGAGTGGTCGCTGGTGGCTGGGTTAACCGCAGACGCTGGTTACTGGTCGCTGGACTTCCCACGCACTTCCAGCTACCAGTAACCAGCTACCAACTACCGTCGTTAAACCAACCACCGCTTTCATGCCCCTCCCCCGCATAGCGCTCGTCCTTGGTGGCGGCGGACTCAAGGGGTTCGCACACATCGGGGTCATGCGCGCGCTGGAAGAGCGCGGCATCGAGCCGGCGGTGTATGCGGGCACGAGCATCGGCGCGCTCATTGGCGCGGCTCGCGCGGGCGGCATGAGCATCGAGGAAATGGCGTACCACGCGCTCTCGGTGCGCAAGCGGGATCTCTTCCGCATCAACCACATGGGCATGCTGCTCGAGCGTATGCACTCGCCCTCGCTCTATCTCGAGGAGCCGCTGCGCGAGTTGTGCGGGCGGGTTACTCCGGCCGGCACGTTCGATGACCTGCCCTCGCCGCTGCTCGTGAACACGGTGGACGTGGAACGCGGCACGCGCATCGTCTGGGGTCTGCCCGGGCTGCGACACGTCTCGGTGCTGGACGCGGTGTATGCGTCGTGTGCGCTCCCCGGCTTCTTTCCGCCGGGCTATGTGGACGGGCGCATGTGCATTGACGGCGGAACGATCGACAATCTCCCCGTCGCCATTGCATCGCTCGGCATGGAGGCCGTGATCGCGGTCGACGTCGGCTCGGTGGAAGTGGGACGCGTGCGTGACATCGCGTCGCAGGGATTCGCGGCGATCTTCATGCGGGCGGCCACGATCATGATGCATTCGCTGCAACTGCGTCCGGTCGCGACGTGGCGCGGCGTGCCCATGCTGCTCATCCGACCGCAGGTTGGCGAGCGACACTGGTTCAGCTTCACGCGAACGGACGAACTGCTCGAAGCGGGGTATGTAGCGGCCGGAACGGTGCTGGATCAGGCGCTGGCCGGGCTCTCCGCACAGGGCGGCGTCTTTCCGCGACAGGAAGTCACCGTCACCGTAGACCGCGAGAAGTGCGTCGGCTGCGGGATCTGCGTCGCGCTGGCTCCGCAGATCATGGCGCTCGACACGTCGGGCAAGGCCTACAGCATGGTGTCACCGCTGGAGTGGTCGCCGGCCGACGGCGAGTTCGTGCAGCATTGCCCCACGGAGGCAATTACAGTAGTGTCGCGAGAGGGGCATCGCCGCACGAAACGTCCCAGCAGCGAGCCGACGGTCGGGGTGGTGAGCAAATAGCGACGCGCATGTACACAACGTGCATTTTCTGTCATGGCGGCCTGGGCACGAACGAGGTCGTCGAGCCTTTCCCCGTGGGGCGGCGGCTGGCGTTCGATCCGGCGCGCGGGCGACTGTGGGTAATCTGCCGCAAATGCGGGCGGTGGAATCTCACGCCGCTGGACGAGCGGTGGGAAGCCATCGAGGAGTGCGAGCGCCGCTATCGTGGTACGCGGCTTCGCGTGTCCACCGAGAACATCGGCCTGGCCAAGCTGGCCGAGGGACTCGAGCTGGTGCGGGTGGGCAAGCCCATGCGGCCGGAATTCGCGGCGTGGCGCTATGGCGACCGGTTCGGACGACGGCGGCGGCATGCCGTGCTCATGGGCGGGGCCGGTGCGGCCGTTGCCGCGGCTGCTGCGCCAGTGGCGCTGGCGAGCGCGCCCGTGGTCGTGCTGGGGTACATGGTGCCGTGGCTCGCGCTCCCCTACACCGAGCTCAAGGACTACGTGCAGCTCCGGCGCGTGGTGGCGCGCGTGCGGGACGGCGGACACACGCTCACCGTGCGGGCGCGCGATCTGCGCGACTCCGCGCTCATCGTGAACGAACCCGGTGAGGAGCCGGTCCTCGATCTCGCGCACGAGCGCGGGCGGCGGCTCGTGACGGGGCCGTCCGCCATGCGGGTGACGGCCGCACTGCTCGCCGGCTCCAACATGCTCGGCGGCTCGCGCCGGGACGTGCGCGAAGCGGTGGGGCGGATCGAATCCGTAGGCGACCCCGCGCACTTTTTCGTGGCGGCCTCGCGACTCTCACGCCGCGCCGGCGGGCGCATGATGGCAAAGATGCGGAGCATTGGCGCCCTGAATCTCTCCCCGGTGGAGCGACTGGCGCTGGAGATGGCATTGCACGAGGAGACGGAGCGCCGAGCGATGGAGGGCGAGCTGGCAATGCTCGAGGATGCGTGGCGCGAAGCGGAGGAGATCGCGGCGATCGCCGATTCGATGTTCCTGCCAACGGAGATTGTGCTGCCGGGTGCGGGAAGCGCCGCGCGAAGCGCGGCTGCGGGAAGCGGTCGCCTCCGGCGACCTGAGGGAACCGGCGACTGAGCCTTCGGCTCAGCGCCTGGGGGAAGCGGCTGGCGGGCCGGAGGCCCGCAGCCTGCGTGGGAATGGGCAATCGGGAATGGGGAGTCGATAGAGCGGGCGTAGGGCGTGTCGCAGCCGCGCTACGCGCGGCGCTTCCCGCAGGGCGCTCCCGGAGGGAGCCGCCCGCTTCCCGCAGTCGGCCGCAGGCCGACGCTTCCCGCAGGCGCGCACAGCGCGCCGCTTCCCGCAGGGCACGGCGGGCCAAAGGCCCGCCGTGCCCTGCCCTACTTCTGCGGACCCGCGTACGTGCAGCCGATGACCTTGCCGTTATCGGCATCCACGTTCACCTTTTCAACGACTGCCTTGTTCGCCACGTTGATATCAAAGGTGTAGATCGGGACGCCAGCCTCCGTTCCCGTCGTCTGGGACTTGAGCGTGCCACCGCCTACCCACTTCACGGCGGTCTTTTCGGCGGCGGCCTTGCTGACCCTGTTGCCGCTCGACTGCGCATTCGCGGCGACGGCGCTCAGCACGAGCCCACAGCCAACCAGAAGTGTATGTGCCACTGTCATGGTATCTGCTCCTCTCCGTGCACTCGAGGCGTCCTGGCCACGGGAGAGCGCAGTACAGGATGATCCGGATTGACTCCTCTCGTCACGGTTGTGTCCACCTGGTGAACCATCTCCCGGGCTTGCGCGGCGGTCGCGCGAACGCGGATTCCCGCCCATCCCGGGCGCGATAATCGTGCCAGCCGGACCGCAATTGTATTGGTATCCATATGAATTTCGTCGCCTGACCCATGTCCAAGCTGCTCGCCGTACTCGGTTCCTTCGTGGGTGGTTCGCTCGGCTGGTGGCTGGGCGGGCACATCGGCACCATGACCGCGTTCATGCTGAGCGTCGTCGGCACCGGGCTGGGCATCTACCTGGGGCAGCGCCTGGCCACGCGACTCCTCGAGTAGCCGGCGCACTGGCGTCCCCGTCAGTCCTGTTCCGGTCCATCCGTCCCGATTCCCGTTCGCGCCCGTTCAGCATCCCCTGTCCACCGTGATCATGCAGACTCGTCGTCAGATACCTGCCCGCCGCGGCTCCGGCCGCTCACTCCTGGTCTGTGTCGCGGCGTGCAGCGCCCTGATGCTCGCCGGCTGTCTCAAGGGGTATGACTCCACCGGTCCGGGAAAACCCGCCGACATCGTCGGGAGCTACTCGCTCATCAGCGTCGATGGCGCGCCGATGCCCGTCGACGTCAACTGGGATGGGATTCCCTCCACGCTCCATGCGGACACCCTCGCGTTTTTCGAGGGCGGCGAGTGGGAGGAAGTGAGCCACGTGACGCTGCAGCGGGACACCGCGCAGCAGTTGATCGTGAATACCGGTGCCGCGACGCAGCTTTCCGCCGACAGTGTCTCACTCGGAAGCGTACTGGGCTCCGGCGTCTACGCCAACGACACGATCACGGTGCGCACGACGGCCACCTACGCGTTCGGCACCGGGCGTCTGCTCGTCTTTGCGCGCTTCTGACCCGGCTGTGATGCCCTCGGCCCGTTCCGCCTTGCACCCGGCCACGGCGTGCCTGCTGATCGCCACATGCGCCGTCTCTGCGGCGTGCGCCGCATCGCACACGCAGCCGTCCATGCCCTGGCCCATTCACTCCATGGACCGCCCTGTTCCGCCGGTCGTGACCCCGGGCGCGTACGTGGCGGACTCGCCGCCGCCGTCCGATGCGATCGTGCTCTTTGACGGTCATGACCTCGCACAGTGGCGCGGCAGCGATGGCGGTCCCGCGAAGTGGACCGTCGCGAACGGGTACTTCGAGGTGGCGGCGGGCACCGGCGCCATCCAGACCGCGCAGGGCTTTGGCGACTGCCAGCTCCACATCGAGTGGGAAGCCCCTGCGCCGCCGCACGGCGAGGGGCAGGAGCGAGGCAACAGCGGCGTGTTCCTCATGGGGCTCTACGAGGTGCAGGTGCTCGACTCCCATGACAATCGCACGTATGCGGATGGGCAGGCGGCGGCGCTCTTCGGTCAGTATCCGCCGCTGGTGAATGCCAGTCGCAAGCCGGGCGAATGGCAGACGTATGACATTGTCTTTCACCGGCCGCGGTTCACCGCGAGCGGAAGTGTGGCAAGCCCGGCGCGCGTGACGGTATTCCACAACGGCGTGCTCGTGCAGGACAACGTCGTGCTCACGGGACCGACGGCGTTCGGCAAGCGTCCGCCGTACACGGCACACGCGGACGCGCTGCCGCTGTCGCTGCAGGATCATGGCTATCCGGTGCGGTTTCGCAACGTGTGGATCCGGAAGCTGGAGTAGGACGCAGGCAGGTCGTGCAACCGAATTTCTTTCTCGTGAGGGTCGAATGCAGAAGGCGCCGCAGCGGAAGACATACGATGTGTGCATCGTCGGCTCGGGCGCGGGCGGCGGCATGGCCGCCTACGTGCTCACACAGGCCGGCGCCAATGTCGTCATGCTCGAGGCGGGCGGCACGTGGGATCTCGCGAAGGACTCGGCCATGCTCGAGTGGCCGTACGAGTCGCCACGGCGCGGAGCGAGTACCCGGGATCATCCCTTCGGCGAGTTCGATGGGTGCATTGGCGGATGGGACATCGAGGGCGAGCCCTACACCCGCGCGCCCGGTACGCAGTTCGACTGGTGGCGTGCGCGCATGCTTGGCGGACGCACCAATCACTGGGGACGCATCTCGCTGCGCTTCGGTCCCGACGACTTTCAGCGGCGGAACATCGATGGGCTGGGGGAAAACTGGCCGATCACGTACGCGGACGTCGCGCCGTACTACGATCGGGTGGACCGGCTCGTTGGCGTGTTCGGCAGCAAGGAAGGACTGCACAACCACCCGGACAGCATCTTCCTGCCGCCGCCGACGCCGCGCTGCTGGGAGCTGATGATCAAGCAGGCCGCCGACCGGCTGCGCATCACGTGCATTCCGTCACGCCTCTCCATTCTCACGGAGTCCATCCACGGGCGCGCCGCGTGTCATCACTGCGGCCAGTGCAATCGCGGGTGCAAGACGAACTCGAATTTCTCGAGCACGGGGGTGCTCATCCCGCCGGCCATGGAGACGGGCAAGCTCACGCTCGTCACCAATGCCATGGCGCGCGAGGTCACCACCGATGCGCGGGGACTCGCCACCGGCGTGAGCTATGTAAACAAGCTGACTGGCGCGGATGAGCACGTGAACGCCCGCGTGGTGGTGCTCGCGGCCAGCGCGTGCGAGAGCGCGCGGCTGCTGCTCAACTCGCGCTCGTCGCGCTTTCCCGATGGGCTCGCGAACTCGAGTGGCATCGTGGGGAAATATCTCACCGACACGACCGGGACCGACGTCGGCGGCTACATCCCGAAGATGGTGGACCACGTGCCGCACAACGAGGACGGCGTGGGCGGCGGACACCTGTACATGCCCTGGTGGCTCGACAACAGGAAGCTCGACTTCCCGCGCGGCTATCACATCGAGCTGTGGGGCGGACTCGGCGTGCCGTCGTACGGCTTCATGGGCGGCATCCAGCGCTATCCGTCGGGCGGCGGCTACGGCAAGTCCCTCAAGGACGACTATCGCAAGTACTACGGCGCTACCGTGGGCTTTTCCGGGCGGGGCGAGATGATTCCCAATGAGGATTCCTACTGCGAGCTCGATCCGAGCACGGTGGACCAGTGGGGCATTCCGGTGCTGCGCTTCCACTGGAAGTGGAGCGATCACGAGTACAGGCAGGTGAAGCACATGCAGGAGACCTTCCGGTCGCTCGTGGCGCAAATGGGCGGCGAGGTGTTCTCGCCCATGCCGTCAAAGGACGAAGGCTACGGCATTGCCGCGGGCGGACAGATCATTCACGAACTCGGCACGACGCGCATGGGCAGCGATCCCAAACGCTCGGTGCTCAACGCGCACGGTCAGGCGCACGACGTGAAGAATCTCTTCGTGGCTGACGGCGGGCCGTTCGTCTCGCAGGCGGACAAGAATCCCACGTGGACCATCCTCGCGCTCTCGTGGAGAACGAGCGAGTACATCGTCGAACAGCGGAAGCAGGGGGTGCTGGTATGAGCGGAAATGGGGAAGCGGGAAAGGGGAAGAGGGAAGCGGGAAGCGGGAATGGACGCTCCGGCGGCGAACGCGGCGGGCTGAGCCGGCGGGCGATGCTCGAGGTCATGGCCATTGCCTCGCTCGCCACCGCGTGCGAGGCGTCGCCGGCGGTGGTGGAGAAGGCGAAGAAGGCCGCACGCGACGCGTCGGCGGCGCGCGCGAACGGCGGAACGGTGACGCACAAGTTCTTCACGCCGCACGAATGGGACACGGTGGAAGTCCTCGTGGATCTCATCATTCCGCGCGACGAACGCTCGGGGAGCGCCACCGACGCGGGCGTGCCGGCGTTCATGGACTTCATCCTCGACGAGTACGAGAAGAACCGCCTTCCCATTCGCGGCGGGCTCGCCTGGCTTGACCGCGAGTGCACGGACCGCTTCGGCGCGACGTTCCTGGACTGCACCGCCCCGCAGCGCGCCGCGGTGCTCGACGACATTGCGTGGCCCAAACGCGCGAAGCCCGAGCACAGTCAGGGCGTTGCGTTCTTCAATCGCTTCCGCGACCTGACCGCGTCAGGATTCTGGTCGAGCAAGATGGGCGTGGAGGACCTGCAGTACATCGGCAACGTGATCAATCCCGACTGGAAGGGATGTCCGCCGGAGGCGCTGAGGAAGCTGGGAGTTGGGTAACATCGTGCATACGTAATCGCATCAGCACCACTACGTCATCGCCGATGAATCGCTCGGCGCTCTGACGTATCGAGGCCGTTCGCCTTCCGGGGCATCGTCAACGCGTTCCCGCTGCACCATCAGCCACGCGTTCCCCAAGGCCCCGTATGCACGCCCCTGCAGGAGTTCGCCGGCCAGTCCGCCTCTGGCGACTCATCGCGCTCCTGGCGCTCATCGCCGTGCTCACGGCGTTCACACGCTTCGTGCACGACCCGGCACCAGACGTCGTCGTCCCGTCGTACGCGTTCACGGCGGATGTCAACCGCGCCGCCGCGCCTGGCGCGGCAGCCGGAGCGAGCCGCCCGGCCGACTGGCGCGTGAACGGCGGCACGGACGGGGATCACTTCACGCCGCTCGCCGACATCACACGCACGAACGTGGACTCGCTGCGCGTTGCGTGGGTCTATCGCACGGGCGACGTGTCGGATGGGACAGGAGACGACAACGGTCCGTCGACCGCGTTCGAGGCCACGCCGCTCCTCGTGGACAGCACCCTCTACATCGCGACGCCCTCGTCGCGAGTCATCGCGCTCGACCCGGAACGCGGAAGCGTGCGCTGGTCGTACGACGCGCGCATCGCGCGTTCGCCACTCAGCCACCAGGAGGTCACCACGCGCGGTGTGGCGGCGTGGGTAGATTCGTCGCGGACGCCCGGGTCACGCTGTCGCACGCGCATTTTCCTGGCGGCGTTCGATGCACGTCTTATCGCGCTCGATGGCGCAGACGGTGCGTCGTGCGCCGACTTTGGCGTCAACGGGGTGGTGGATCTGCGCGCGGGCGTCAGCCGCGCGGACATCCTGCCACAGCACTATCACGCGACCTCGCCGCCCACGATGGCAGGGAATGCGGTGATTGTCGGCTCCTCTATCGTTGACAATCTGCGCGTGGACGAGCCGAGTGGCGTTGTTCGCGCCTTCGACGCCCGGACGGGAGCGCTCCGATGGTCCTGGGAGCCGCTCGCCGCCTATCGCGCACACCGCAGCGGCGCGTTGGCACCGGACACGCCGTTCGTCTCCGGCGCGGCGAATGCCTGGGGCCTGTTCACGGTTGACGCGGAGCACGATCTCGTATTCATCCCCACGGGGAGCGCGAGCCCGGATCATTTTGGCGGCCTGCGGCCGGGCGATGATCGCGACGCGAACTCCATCGTCGCGCTGCGCGCATCAACCGGTGAGGAAGTGTGGGCATTTCAGGTTGTGCATCACGACCTCTGGGACTATGACGTCGCTGCGCAGCCCGCCCTCATCACCGTGGTGCGCAACGGCATCGCGATTCCCGCCGTCGTGCAGGCGACAAAGACCGGCATGCTGTTCATCCTGGACCGCCTCACGGGAAGACCACTCTTCCCCGTGGAAGAGCGGCCCGTACCCGCGAGCGATGTTGCCGGCGAGGTCGCGTCGCCCACGCAGCCCTTTCCGGTGCGGCCACGCACACTCGTGCCGCAAGGCTTGCGTCCGGATGATGCGTGGGGGCTCACACCGATGGACAGGCGCGCGTGTGCGAGGAAGATCCGCGCGCTCCGATCCGATGGGATCTACACGCCGCCCAGCCTGCGGGGATCCGTGGTGAGTCCGGGGTTCCTGGGCGGCATGAACTGGGGCGGCATGGGCGTGGATTCCGCGCGACACATCGCGGTGGTGAACACCATCCGCGTCGCGATGGTGGCAACGTTGCTGTCACCTGCGGACGTCGCCACGCAGACGCGGCTCGCTGGAACACGCGCCAACGTCGCGCCACAACTGGGCGCACCGTTCGCCAGCAAGCGGGAGGTGCTCCTGTCGCCCATTGGCATCCCGTGCAGCCCGCCGCCGTGGGGTACGCTGGCGGCGGTGGACCTGGCCAGTGGCGGCATCCTCTGGCAGGCGCCGCTCGGCACCATGTCCGACTTCGTGCATCTGCCCGTGCCGCCCGCCTGGGGCTCGCCATCACTGGGCGGACCGCTCGTGACAGGTACCGGACTCGTGTTCATTGGCGGCGCCATGGATCATGACCTGCGAGCGTTCGACATCGCGTCCGGGCGTGTGCTCTGGAAAGCAGAGCTGCCCGCCTCGGCTCAGGCATCGCCCATGATGTTCCGCGTCCGCTCCGGCGGGCGGCAGTATCTCGTCATCGCGGCCGGCGGTCACCACGACATGCGGACGCGCCTCGGTGACTACGTCGTTGCGTTCACACTGCCATGAAGCGCGCACTCGTGACCGGCGCGACCGGCATGCTCGGCTCGTACATCGTGCGCGGCCTGCTCGCGGAGGGATATGAGGTGCGCGCTCTCGTGCGTCATCCCGACGCTGCAGCGTGGCTCGGGCGGATGAACGTTCGCCTGATGCGCGGCGATCTGGCTGATGGCGCGTCAATTCGTCGTGCCGCCAGTGGATGTGATGTGGTGTTTCACGCGGCTGCGTTCATTGGACCGCAATCGGAGTGGGAACCGTTCCGAGCGGGCAACGTGGAAGGAACACGCCGCGTGCTTGACGCGTGCGCAGCATCGGGCGCCCGGCTCGTGCACGTGAGCAGCACCGCGGTGTACGGTGACACCCGCCTCATGCATCCGACGGTGGACGAGGAGACGCCACTGCCGGCCCTGCCGGAGCGCGACGCGTACGGGCGCTCCAAGCAGGAGGCGGAGCGGGTGGTGATGGATGCGCACGCGCGCGGTCATGCGTGGTGCACCATCGTGCGGCCGCCCACGATGTATGGTGAGCGCGACCGCCAGTTCGTGCCGCGCGTGGTCGTGATGCTCAGGCGCGGGCTGTTTCCGCTCATGGGCGGCGGGCGCACCACGTTGAGCGCCGTACACGCCAGCGCGGTGGCATCGGGGGCAATCCTCGCCGCGCGCACCGATGCGGCTGGCGGGCGTGCGTACAACCTCACGGATGACTTTCCGCTCACATCCGCGGATCTCGTCCACTTTGCCTCCGTGGGGCTGGATCGGCGCATCATGGCGCCACGCATCTCCATGACGGTCGGCCGTGCGTTCTTCGGCGCCATCAGCATCGGTGTGCGAGTGATCGGGCGAGGCGAGCTGGCCGCGCATGCCATGGGCAGCTACGAGTGGCTGACACACGACAACCCATATGTCGCGCACCGCGCACGGCGTGAGTTGCGCTGGAATCCAACCGTCATGCCGGATGTCGGTGTGCCGGAGGCGTTCCGCTGGTGGAAGCGCGCGCGGCAGGCAGTCGCGGAGCGGGGCGTGGGCCATGCGTGAGCTACCATCGGTCCGTCATCGCGTCGGCACCGCATTGATCGGCATTGCGGTCATTGCGGGTGCCGTGGCCTACGTCCATCACATTGACTGGCGAACCACCCTCCTGGTGATCGGCGGTGCCGCGCCGGCAATGCTGACGCTCGCGTACGGTTTCCACCTGCTGTCGCTGCTGGCCAAGTCCGGCGTGTGGTGGGTGTGCCTGCGCGCGGTCGGGACGCCAACGTTCGCAACGGTTGCACGGCTCACTTTCCTGAGTGCCGCACTCAACAGCCTGCTGGTCGCAAACAGCGGCGAAGCGGGACGCGTCGTCCTCATTTCTCGTCTATCAGGCTTGCGTGGCGCCAGCGCGTTTGCGACCGTGGCGCTCGAGCGCCTCATCAACGTTGGCGGGTTCGTCGTGGTACTGCTGATCGTTGCATCACTGCTGCCGCTACCGGCGCCGGTGCAGCGCGCGATACTCGGTGGCATGGGCCTGATGGCCGTGGTCGCGCTGTGTGTCGTGGCCCGACGCGGCCGCGGCCGATCGCTCACGAGACGGTCGCGCAGCGCGCTGCCGCGATTCGCGCGCGTCATGCGTGTCCAACTGGCGCGCGTGCTCCTGGCGGTCCAGCGCATTGCTACGGCGCGGCGCATGGCGTGTGCCAGCGTACTGACGCTCACCGACTGGACGTGTCAGCTCGCCTCATACCATCTCGTGGCGCGAGCCGCGCATCTCCCGATCTCTCTTGCGGGCAGTGTGCTGGCCCTGCTCGCGGTGAACCTTGGCCTTGTCGTGCGCGTCACGCCGGGGAACGTGGGAATCTTCGAGCTGGCCTACGCCGCGGCGGCGGCCAGTCAGGGTGCGCCGGCCGCCGCCGCCGTGGGCGTGGGCATGCTCATTCATCTCGTGCAGGATGTGCCCACCATCGTACTGGGACTCGTCTCTGGGCGAACGCTCCGGCGCCGCGTGAATGCCATGCGCGCCACGGTGATGTTGACCGCGCCGGGGATGCTGCCCACGTCGGGGATGCGGTCCGCGAATTCCCACCTGGGCGAAGATCTGCCGGCACCCGGAGGAACCATCTCATGATCATCGCGATCCTGCTGTTCGGACTCTCATTCGATTCCGCCGGCGCGGTGCGGCACATCGTTGTCGCGCCGGGTGAGACACTCACGGTCACGACAGCCGCGGCCCTCATCGCAGAGCCGAACGCCGGCAGAACGCCGCCGGTCGTGCTGCTTCCCGGCATGCTGGGCGCCGCGTTCGGATACCGTCGGGTGGCGCCCATGCTCGCTGCCGCCGGGCACCAGGTGTACGTCGTCGAGCCGCTCGGCACCGGGAGTTCATCCCATCCGGGTGATGCCGACTATTCCCTGGATGCGCAGGCCGAGCGAGTGAGCGTGGCACTCGACTCGCTCGGCGTGGACAACGCCATTCTCGTGGGATCGAACTTCGGCGCATCGGTCGCGCTGCGCATTGCGTACAGGCATCCCGTCCGCGTACTGGGCGTGGTGCTTCTGGACGGAGGTCCGATAGACCGCCCGTACACGGATGGTGTGTCCGTCGCCATGAAGTTGGGGCCGCTGATCAGGATTTTCGGCGGGCGCCATTTTGCGACGAGCCATATCCGGTCGGCGCTCATCCAGGCGTCAGCAGACTCCGCATGGGTCACCTCGGAAGTCGTGGCGATGTATGCGCAACCCATTGCGGCCGACCTCGGTGCGGCCATCACCGTGATGAAGGCCATGCACCGAGCGCGCGCAAGCGAGCCCTTGCGCGAGAATCTGTCGCGCATTTCCCAACCGGTGCGACTGCTTATCGGCGCGACGAATCGCAGGAATGGCATCGGGCCCGACGAGGTCGCGCTGTTCAGGGAGACGCTGCGCAACTTTGGCGCAGACAGCGTAGCGCATTCGGGGGTGTATCTGCACGAGGAGCGGCCTGACGCGGTTATCGCCGCCGTGTTGTCGCTCAGCGACTCGCTCAGCGACTCGCTCAGGGCCGCGCCAGCCCTCGCGCATGTCGCACCACGATAGTCCGCGCAGCACTTTTACTCGAGGAGAAGACCATGATTCCCGCCCTGACTTCATCGTATCGCGACTGGGGCTTCGTCGCGCTCGGCTTCAGCGCCGCAGCGCTCATCGAGATTGCACTCGCGCTGGCGTCCCATCACCCGGTGGCATTGGCGTTGCTCACCCACGGCGCGTGGGGAATGGCGGTGGGGCCGCTCGTGGTCTGGAGCCTCCTGCTGCGGAGAACGATTCCCCACCGCATCGTGCTCGTGCTGGGCGCGCTGGCGCTCGTGATGTATGTGGCGAGCGCGGTGTGAGACGCGGTCAGGGATCACTGGAGTCAGAGTCGATTGCTCCACACCCCACTACCCCGCCCCTGGGAAGCGGGGCGTGGAGCGCTTCCCGTCAGCACCTCAATCGACTCTGACCCCAGTGATTCCTGACCCCATTTCTGCCGGTTGCACGACAGTCGCCTGCACGCCGGGGCGGAAGAGCACGGCGAAGATCACCAGGATGATCACGGCGCCCGCCGCGGGGACGAGCCAGATGGAGCGCCAGTCGTGCGTGCCGCCGGCGGTGCGGTAGGCATCCACCACGGGCCCCGAGAGCAGCGAGCCGATGAACAGCCCCACGCCCTGTGTGATGAACGCGAGCAGCCCCTGCGCGGCCGCGCGGATCTTCACGCTGGCGCGCTGGTCCACGTAGATCTGTCCCGTCACGAAGAAGAAGTCGTAACACACGCCGTGCAGGATGATGCCGAAGTAGAGCATCCAGCTCAGCGAGCCCACGTTGCCGAACGCGAACATCGCGTAGCGCACGGCCCACGCGGCCATGCCGAGCAGCAGAATTCGCTTCACGCCGAGCTTGAGCAGCGCGAGCGGCAGGAGCAGCATGAAGCCGATCTCGAAGAACTGGCCGAGCGTCATCTTCGCGGCCGCGTTCTGCATGCCGATCTCGTTCAGGAAGGGATTGGTGAACGTGTAGTAGAACTGCAGCGGAATGCAGAGCAGGAACGAGCCGAGGATGAAGACGGCGAACGCGCGGTCCTTCATGAGCGACAGCGCATCGAGGCCCAGCACATCACGGGTAGTGAGCTTGTGGCCGGCGGCGTGCGGTGGGGTGTGCGGCAGCACGAGCGAGAAGAATCCCAGAACGATGGACGCGCCAGCCGCGAGCCGCAGTGGCACGGCGGTGGCCTCGAGCTTGAGCATCCCTACGATCAGACCGGCCACGATCCAGCCGATCGTGCCGAGCACGCGCACCATGGGAAATTCGCGCGCCGAGTCCTTCATGTGGTCGAAGCAGATGGAATTCGTGAGCGCGAGCGTGGGCATGTAGCAGAGCGCGTACACGATGAGCACCGTGTAGAACCCGGCGAACGATGTGAGCGTGCTCACGTACCAGAGGATCACGCCGCCGGCGAGGCTCAGCAGCGCGAGGATCTTCTCCGTGGCGAAGAACCGGTCGGCCACCATGCCGACGAAGAACGGCGAGATCATGGCGGCAATGGCCGTGGCGCCGAAGGCGAGGCCCACCTGCGTGCCGTCGAACTTGAGCGACGTGCCGAGGTACGTGCCCATGGTGACGAACCATGCGCCCCAGACGAAGTACTCGAGAAACATCATCGTCGAGAGCTTGACGCGGGTTGCGGTCACTGCGGGATCTCCTGGGGAGGGCGTGGCGAGAGAAGTTATCGGATTCACGGCGGATGGCTACCCTGCGCGCGGCGTGCACCCTTCCGCGTCCGGCGTGCACCCTTCCGCGTCCGGTGTCTCTGCTGCTGATTGGGCGGCATGAGCGCGAACATACTGGTGGAGGCCTGCGTGGACTCCGTTGCCTGTGCGGAGGCCGCGGCGGCGGGCGGGGCCGGGCGCGTGGAGCTGTGCGCCGGACTGGTCGAGGGCGGTACCACGCCCAGCGAGGGGATGATCGCCGCGGTGCGCGAGCGCATCGCGATTGCGCTGCACGTGCTCATTCGCCCGCGCGGCGGGGACTTTCTCTACTCGCGCGACGAGTGCGCCGTGATGCGACGCGACATTGACGGGGCCAGGCGGTCGGGCGCTAACGGTGTGGTGCTGGGCGCGCTCTGCGCCGACGGAACGATCGACGCCGAGATGACGACAGCGCTCGTGGAGCATGCGCACCCGCTCAGCGTGACGTTTCACCGGGCGTTCGACATGACGCGTGATCTGGTGGAGTCGCTCGCTGCGCTCGAGCGCATGGGGATCGAGCGCGTACTCACGTCGGGCGGCGCCGCATCGGCACGCGCGGGCATTCCCGTGCTGGCGTCACTGGTGCGCCACGCCGGTGATCGCGTGACCATCCTGGCTGGCGGCGGAATCACCGGGGAGAACGTGGCGGAGATCGTCGCGGAAACCGGCGTCCGTGAGGTCCATGTGCGCGGTGCGGTGCGCGAGGAGAGCGCCATGCGCTATCGCGCGACGGGCGTGGCGCTGAGCCGCGCCGCCCAGCCGGATGAATTCGCGCGCGCGGTGACGAGCGCGGACTCCATCCGGCTGATCGCGCTGGCGCTGGAACGGCACCAATGATGCATCAGCGTGATGGTTGGCCGTCGCCTGACGGCCTCAACTTCAGGGAGGAACAGCCATGTCAGTCGCGAAGGTGACCGAGATCACGTCGCAGTCCCCCAAGGGATTCGATGATGCGATTGCGAAGGGAGTGGCCCGCGCCAACAAGACGCTGAAGAACGTCAAGGGAGCGTGGGTGAAGGGAATGAAGGTGGAAGTCGCAGACGGCAAGGTGTCGACGTACCGCGTGGATCTGAAGGTCACTTTCGTGCTGTCAGACTGAGTGGAGGAACCGATCATGCCAGACGATCCCACACCTGATTTTTCCGACGTGCAGGGAGGCAGTTCATCCACCGCGCCGGATGCCAAGGCCCCCGCGGAGCAGAGCTACACCGTGGCGCCGGGCGACAACATGCGAAAGATCTCGCAGAAATTCTACGGCGACGAGATGAAGTGGAAGAAGATCTGGGAGGCCAACAAGGACAGCATCAAGAACCCCGACCTGATCCGTGTAGGCCAGGTCCTCAAGATTCCGGCCGCGTGAGCGGACAGGAGACCATCATCATGTACGCACGAAAGACGACATTCACCGCGCTTGCCGTGACGCTGGCCGCCCTGTCGCTGGCCGCGTGCAAGAAGAACCAGGCCGCATCCGCGGCCGACACGACGGCAGTTGCCGCCGCCAGTGACAGCACGTCCATGGCACCGGCCGCCGCACCCACGCTGTCCGTCGCCAGCGTGGACCTCGGCAAGTCACTCGGCGCCGACAAGAAGATCGCCGCGCCCACGAGCACGTTCGGAACACGCGACACGATTTACGCCGCGGTGAACACCGAGGGCGCCGCGACCGGCACCCTCTCCGCCAAGTGGTCCTTCGTGCAGGATACGAAGGAGACCGTGATCGACTCGGCGTCCAGGAGCATCACGCCGACCGGTCCCGCAACCACGGAGTTCCACATCACAAAGAAGAGCCCGTGGCCGGCCGGACAGTACAAGGTGGACATCTCACTGAACGGCGCGTCCGCCAGCGTGAAGAATTTCGAGGTGAAGAAGTAGGTCGCGGGCCGGAGCAGCCGCGAGATTGCGCGCGGACGCGGGAACCGCGCGCGCCGGATCGGACGCAGCTGGCAGCAAGCCGCAGGCGGCGTGCTGCGCCCCTGCCAACGGCGGGACAGGATTTACCGGATGGACAGGATTCACAGGATTATCACGGAGCCGTTCCAAAGGTCTTTGCCGTCATTCGGAGAACGGACTGAAACGTTGGGACTCGGCTCCTGACAATCCTCTCCCTCCCGAAAATCCTGTAAATCCCGTCTCAGCTCTGCAGGTCCGGTAAATCCTGTCTGCTGCCTGAGCCGCGGATGCGGCAGTCTCAGCGCGTTCTGCTGCGCGCCACCCGCGCCACCATGGACGGAAACTCGGTGATCACATCCAGCTCGCGCGTCTGGCGCGCCGGGCTGTTGAGCAGCACCAGCACGCGGCCATCCGGACTCATCGCGTGGTTCCAGGCGAACGTCGAGAGGAAGGAACCCTCGATGAGGAGTTGCGGCTTGCCGGCGCGCACGCCGCCGGCGGTGGTCGAAATGTCGACACGATAGTAGCGAGAGCGGTCACGGTAGATGATCGCGTCGCCCCTCGGCGTCCAGAGCGGCATGTCGCCCCGCTCGGCGATGTGGTAGATGGCTCCCGTGGGTGGCACCGGAGAGACCTGCACCGATCCATCGTCGCCACCCCACGAGAGCCAGCGACCATCCGGGGAGAAGCTGCCGGCGATGCCCACGCCGCCAGGCACCGGCGTGCTCGTGGTGTCCGGCCCGAGCGAGCGAATGTACAGGTTATGCCTG
>DATNDS010000210.1:0-4248 GCA_035553215.1 Gemmatimonadaceae bacterium | reverse complement strand
CCGTGTGCCACGGCCAGGCCTGCATCCGCGGCACCCGCATTCCCGTCGCCGTGGTGTTGGCAAATCTTGCCGACGGGCTGAATCGGGATGAACTGCTGCGCAGCTACCCTGGCCTCAGCGGAGAGGCAATCCAGGCTGCCTTGGGGTACGCGGCGGAGTTGGCGCAGGAGTAGGGCTCTTCAGCCAGGAGTCAGTCGCGCGGTGCCTGCGGGTTGTGGAAGAAAGTCGTGTTCGCATCCGGCGGTCCGCTGACCCCGACGAATGACGGCTGAGGCAGTGACGGGCACTTGCGGAGCGACTCCGCGGCTCGCGATGACGGCCATGTTGCCCGGATTGGCTCCGACCTGGGACGCTACCGTTCACACCATCCAACGCGCTCTCGCTGGCGGGCAATGGGGGAGCCCGTGACCCGCCCACCATCCACAAGGCGAAATGCGTCCAGGCCGGCGTAGCCATGAAGTGCCAGATGAGCGTTGTCTGCACGAAGAAGAACGCGAACCAGCTCGTCATCAACGCGCCGTGCACATGCAGGAGCCACGGCATGACGGACCTGCGCCCTCACGGCACCACCCGGTACCGCACCGCCATCCCGGCCTCGTTGTGAAACGACACGTGACAGTGATAGAGCCACGTTCCCACGTTGTCCGGTACCATGTCCGCAACCACCATCTGCATGAAGGCCACCTGGGTCACGTCCGTCCGCATGCCGCCGATCAGCACCGTGTTCCCGTGCCAGTGCGGCGAATGCCCATCGAAGTCATTCGTCGATGCCATCACGTACCAGCGCACACGTTGGCCGCGACGCACGGTGAGCGCGGACAGTGGCATGCCGCCGCGCAGAAACCCGTTGATCGTGAACTTGACGAACCACGGATAGGGATTGTCGAGCTCCGACGGATTCCCGATCGGGCCCGCACGCTCGAGCGAATCGAGCGGCGGCAGATTCTCGGCGGCCAACCAACTGCGGTCCTCGTGAACCTGTGCGAACGCTGTCACGATCTCGCGATCCACGTCCTTTGGCGTTCCGTCGGGCCGCGCCATGCCGCGCGCGGTCACGATCATCACGCCAAGCAGGCCAGAGTTGATATCGCGGGCCTCTTCGACGTGCGAGTGGTACATCCACATCACCGAGCTGCCATCCATGGGACCCGGTCCCGCGCGCGCAGGTACGGTCCACACATAGACGTGTGTGCCGCCAGGCGGGACGCCGTCGTCCGCCTTGTCGCTCCCGCTTGTCCCGTCGTTGTAGGGTGCGCCTTCGGAACTCTTGTCGTAGAAGACACCGTGCGGGTGTATGCTGAACGGCTGGTGTCCGTTGTTCCGGAATACGACTCGAATCGTATCGCCTACGACCGCGTGGATGATCGGGCCCAGAAAGCCCAGGTGCTCCCACTCGGCGGGACGGGGCTTGAGCGTGCGAAACGTGGAGTCCGTGTATTCACGATAGAGCACCTTCTTGTACGTGGTGCTCACGGGGCGCGGTGGTCCGCTCGCAAAGAACGCCGAGTCGGCGTACGGCCGGCCGGCGATCTCGTCACGTCCGCCGGGCACGTAGTCCCACATCACCTCATCGGCAGCGATGTAATAGATGCGGGTCTGTCCCGCGCTCGACGCAGCGCGGGTTCGACTGTGAGCAGGCGGGAAGACGGCCAGCAGCGCCATCATCGACAGCATGGAACGACCGGAAAGGAGCAGCATCAGGCATCTCCTGGAGAGTTTGATCTAGTCGCAACGGGCGGGTCTGGAGAGATTGGTCCTTTCGCAACGGGCGATCTTACGGCACGACCCGGTATCGCACCGCCATTCCCGCCGCGTTGTGGGACGACACGTGGCAATGGAGCAACCACGTGCCCACGTTGTCGGGGACCATGTTGGCGATCACGCGCTGCATCCACCACACGCGGAGCACGTCGGTGCGCATGCCGGCCACAAGCACGGTGTTTCCGTGCCAGTGCGGCGCATGAAAGTCGAACTGGTTGGTGGACGCGACGACGTACCAGCGGACGCGCTGCCCGCGATGCACCGTTAGCGCCGGGAGCGGCATGCCGCCGCGCACGAAACCATTGATGGTGAACTTGACGAACCAGGGTTCGGGGGCATCGCTCTCCAGCGGATTGCCGATCGGCTGCTCGCGTTCCAGCGAGTCGCGCGGCGGCAGATTCGCGGTGGCCAGCCAGCTCTGGTTCTCTCGCACCTGCGCGAAAGCGGTCACGATCTCACGATCGACATCCCTGGGCGAGCCGTCGGGCCGCGCCATGCCGCGTGCGGTAATGATCATCACGCCGAACAGCCCGGTGTTGAGGTCGCGAAGTTCCTCGACGTCCGAGCGGTAGACCCAGAGCAGTGAACTCCCGTCAGCGGGCCCGGGTCCGGCGCGCTCGGGCACAGGCCATAGGTACACGTGCGTACCACCGGGCGGCACGCCGCTGTTCGCCGCATCGCCGCCGCTCGTGCCATCGTTGTACGTCGCGCCCTCGGCGTTCTTGTCGTACGCCACACCTTGCGGATGCACGCTGTATGGCCGGTGCCCATTGTTCCGGAACACCACCCGGATCGTGTCGCCGACCACGGCCCGGATCAGCGGTCCAAGAAACCCGAGATGCTGCCATTCCTCAGGCCGCGGCTTGAGCGTGCGGAACGTACTGTCGGTGTATTCGCGATAGAGCACCTTCCTGTACGCGGTACCAACCGCGCGCGTCGGCGCCTTGGCGAAGAACGCCGAGTCGGTGTATGGCCGGCCGGCGATCTCGTCGCGGCCGCCGGGCGCGTAATCCCAGGTGACCGGGTCGGCGGCTATGTAATAGGTGCGGGTGCGCGGCACCGGCGACTGGCCCTGTGCGCCGGCGCCGAGCGAGTCGAGAAGGAGATACAGCAGGAACGCCGCCGAACGATGGCGGGGGGAAGCCGGCATTATCGCGCCTCGGGGTGGGTGACGGGGCGCACTTGATACCGTGCTGGCGTTACGGGGGCGCTACCTGAGCGTTACCGCGGTGCCGGAGCCGCGGGGACGGTGGCCTGAACCGGCGCCCCTCAGCGACTCTGCTCGCCAAGCCGGCGGATCTCCTCGAGGACCGCGATGTCCGCGGCATCCTGGAGACGGCCGGTGCGCTTCGAGGCAATGAGGTGCTCCAGCGACGCGGTGGGGATGCGGACACCCTCCAACTCGAATGTCCGCGCAGCAGGGTAGGCCTCCGCAAAATGCACGCTCCAGGCCACCGTCAGAATATCCACCCGGGGCATGTCGCCAATGACCGTGACCGGTTTCGTAATGATCTCTTCGGCGAGCCATTCCCGGGCGAAACCGAATCCGACGGCCCCGAGTCCCGCGAGCACACGTTTGCCGTTCACAAGCGTCGGCTCGATCAGGATGTCGATGTCCCGCGTCGCGCGACTCGATCCCCAGAGCTGCATCGCCATCCCTCCGACGAGCACGTACCGAGCACGATGCCGGTGCAGCGCGGCACAGACTTCGGCGAGCCGCGTTTCGTAGCGCCTGCTCACCGGGCTCGTTCCTCCCAGTGCAGCCAGGCGAGGTAGTCCTCATAGCGGTCGAACGTGATCACCCGGTCACTGCGCCATCGCGGCCGGACGATCTCAGCCACGCGGCCGGTTCGCTCCGCCTCCTTGACGCGTTCCTCAGCCGTGAGCCCAAGATCTGCCTCGAGCTGCGAACGCCGGTACTCGCCCAGAGCGGATTCGGCGGACGACGCGGATCCGGACGAAGCCGGCTGCCGTGGAGGGCCGGGAGGCGCGAGTTCGGCATCGCTCAGGTACCGCTGCAGCGCCTGCACGAGTACCCAACTCCGCGAGCGACCGAGCGCTCTGGCGCGCCGGTCTGCGAGCTTGACGAGTGAGGGGGGAATGGTGATGGCGATTCGCGCGAGTCTCATGGTATGATCCGATCATACTGATGCATATCACGATAGGCTCCCGGGCCACCTGCGGTCAAGTGAGAGCGCGCCGGCCATCCTCCGCTCCAGGCCTGGAATCGCCGTGCCGGAGCGGTTTCGGTAGCTTGTTGCCATGAATTTGCCGTCGCTGTTTCAACGGATCGTGCTCGCCGCGCTCATCTTGTTGGCCGCGAGAGTCGTGCGCGCACAGGCCGCTGCTCCGCCCGACATGCCCGCCACCGCCAGCCTGCGTGCCGATTCCCTCGTGCTCGCCTATGAAGGCCGGCCGATCCTTCGCGCCGTCGTCCAGTCGGCCGGCGCGCGCGTTGGCATGCGCATCGTGGCCGACACGGTCGGT
>DATNDS010000209.1:0-8000 GCA_035553215.1 Gemmatimonadaceae bacterium | reverse complement strand
ATTTCAGGATGGACAGGATTTACAGGATTCTCACGGTGCCGTTCCAAAAGCATTCGCCGTCGTTCAGCGAACTCACTGAAGCTTTGGGCTCGGCTCCCAACAATCCTGTTAATCCCGTCAATCCTGAAATCCTGTCTTCTTTGGGCGGCCAATGGGGTCAGAGTCGGTTGCTCCTCGCCCCACCCCCCTCCCCTGGGGAATCGGCAATTGGGAATGGGGAATCGGGGAGGCAGTCCGCCCTCTGCCGCCCCACCCCGATTTCATCAACAACAACCGGGAATCGGCCTCCCCATTCCCCATTCCCACGATTCCCCATTCCCGATTGCCGATTCCCAAGGGCGGGGAGGAGGCGTGTGGCCCGCCGATTCCCAGGGCGGGAGAAGGCGTGTGGCCCTACCGCTGCTCCTCGGCGATCGCGACCAGTTGCTCCGCATCCTTTTCCGGAGTCGCGGCAGTGGCAGGCTCGGAGGTGCGGGCGGGCCAGATGACACCGTCGCAGTTGCGATCGCGACACTTGAAATCCGGCGCACGCGGATTGCGTTTGGTGAGCCGGTTGTCCCACATGCGGCCGCCGCACACGGGGCAGCTCACCTCTTCACTGTCCGCAGCCGCCGAGATGGACGCGGCACCGCCCTCGGTGTCCGCTGCCGCACCGCGCTGCGTCTGTGTGCCGCGCGGCTTCCCGTACTTGCGCTCGTAGGCCTGCGCGGGATCCTCGACGGGTTTGGCACCGCGTCCGTCGCCGTCGAGTTCCACCCAGTTCTGCTCGTACGAATAAAGCTCGTTGGCGATGCCAAAGCGGACGGCGGCGCGCTTGAACGCGTCCGTCGATGCCTGCTTGTAGTCGCGTCCCGTCCCGACATCCTCGCGCACGACGCCGAGTACCTGCAGACGCGCCTTGAAGGCGCAGACGGCGTCGTTGTCGTCGCCTCCATTGATGGGCGGCAGCATCTCGAGTGTGAGACTCCACTCGCCCGGCACTACCGTGTCGAGCCGCTCACGAACCGTGTTGGCTTCGATGTAGCAGACGAAGCGCGCGAAATGCCGCCCGTCGCGCGTGATGGGCTTCCCGTCCTGGCGCCAGGAAATGGCGCCCGCTGGCACTGGTGCGGCGAGCGCGCTCCACACCTGGCTCTTGCTGCTGAATGCATCCTGTCGTGCGATCATGTGCTGCTCCTGTCTCGACGTCCTGTTGACTCCCGTGCCGCGGTACGCGCGGTCATGTGCCGAACAACTCGTTGCACCTCGGCCACCGCCGGGCAGTCCCTCCCGTGCAGGCAGTACCACCCGTACCGGTCCAGAAAAACCAGGTGATACACGCGCGCCGATGGCCGCGTTTCAGTGACTTTCCAGAGCTCCGACACCGACGTGTCCGGGCCGCATTTCAGCCACGGATCCAGCGGCTCCAGAGTGTAGCTGGGCGGCCCCTCCTCATGCCGTCCTCGTGCCGCAGGCCGCCTCCCGGGCCGTTTCACTATGTCGTCCTAAGTCCTTTGTCCATAGCCACTTACAAACGCTGCTTCGGTGATTGTTCGGTACCATCAAATTAGTGCCTGCAACGTTTTGATGCAAGTGGAAAGGGGGCATGGTCACGCTGCTCCGGAATGCTGAAACCCACGGCCGAGCCGGCCGTACGGGGCGTGCAGCGCGACTGTCTTCCGCCAGGTTCGCGACTACCCTCGTCCGCACCATTCCATGGACTCCTTGCTTCGCGACTTCCGGTATGGCGCCCGTGCCCTGCGCAAGAGTCCTGGGCTCGTCGTCGTCGCCGTCCTTGCGCTTACAATCGGCATTGGCTTCACCACGGCGATGTTCAGCATCGTGTACGGCGCCCTCATGAAGGGACTGCCATTTCCGGGCGGGAAAGCCGTCATGGAAATTCAGCGCGACAATCCCGAGCGTCACATCCAGCGGGCCGGCGTGCCGATTTCGGATTTCATGGATCTGCGCGAGCAGACGCACAGCTTCACCGGTCTGGCTGGCTACTACACGGGAACCGTGAACGTGAGCGGCACGCAGGGCGCCGAGCGCTTCGATGGCGCGTTCGTCACCGCGAACACGTTCCGCGTCCTGCGCATGCACCCGGTGCTGGGTCGCGACTTTCGCGACGGAGAGGACCAGCCGGGAGCGCCGCGCGTGGTGGTCATCGGCTACGCGATGTGGCAGAACCGGTACGGCGGCGATCCGGGCATCGTTGGGAAGGTCATCCGCGCGAACGGTCAGCCGTTCACGGTCATTGGCGTGATGCCGCAGGGCTTTCGCTTCCCCCAGATCGAGCAGATCTGGCTTCCGCTCGGGATGAACGCGCTCGCGACGAAGCGCGGGGAGGGGAACTGGCTCACCGTGATCGGACGGCTCGCGCCTGATGTGTCGCTCGCGCGGGCCAACCTGGAACTGCGGGCGTTCTCGCGCCGTCTCGCCGGCGAGTACACGGAGACGAATGCGGGCTTCACCGCTGCGGCGCTGCCGTTCGTGGACGCGGAAATCGGCCCCCAGCCGCATCAACTGCTCTACACGATGCTCGGCGCCGTGTTTTTCGTCCTGCTCATCGCGTGCACCAACGTGGCGAATCTGCTCATCGATCGCGCCGCGCACCGCACGCGCGAGGTCGGCGTGCGCACCGCGCTCGGCGCATCGCGCTGGGCCGTCGTGCGCCAGTTCCTCGCGGAGTCGCTGCTGCTCGCGCTCATGGGAACAGCACTGGGCATTGTGCTCGCGTATGGCGGAATCGTGATATTCAATCGCGCCATCGCCGACACCCAGCCGCCCTTCTTCATCGACATCCGGCTGCACCCGCCGGTACTCGTGTTCGCCGCGGCACTGGCGCTGCTGGCGACACTGCTGTCCGGCGCGATCCCGGCGTTCCAGTCATCGCGCACGGACGTGAGCGAGGTGCTCAAGGACGAGTCGCGCGGCGCCTCCAGTCTGCGCATCGGCAAGTTCAGCCGCGCTCTGGTCATCTTCGAGGTGGCGCTCTCCTGCGGGCTGCTCGTGTCCGCCGGCCTCATGGTCAAGAGTCTCACGAAGCTCCGTCACGTGGACTACGGCTTCGCGGCGCAGCATCTCTTCACGGCGCGCATTGGCTTTCCCGCCACGTACACCGACACCGCCATGCAGCGGCGTTTCTTCGCGACGCTCGACGAGCGGCTTGGAGAGCTGCCGGGCGTGCGTGCCGCGACGCTCGTGTCCAGTCTGCCCGGTACCGGTCTGGGCGGAGCGAACTTCGCGCTGGAGGGCCGGTCGTACGCCTCCGACCGGGACTATCCCAACGCGCGCCAGATGGACGTGACACCCGGATTTTTTCAGACGTTTGGCGTCGTGGTGCAGCAGGGACGTGCACTCGGTGCGCAGGACCGCCTCGATGCCGCGCCGGTCGTCGTCGTGAACGACGCCTTCGTGCGCGAATTTCTGAAGAACGAGAATCCGCTGGGTCGCCGCGTACGGTTTGGGGGCGCGAAGAGCACCGATCCATGGCGCACCATCGTGGGTGTGATCCCGGACTTCTTTTCCGGTGACGCGGATCAGCCGCGCCCGCCCATCATGCTGGCCCCGCTCGCGCAGCATCACAGCAACTTCGTGAGCATCGCCGTGCGCAGCGCCGGCGGCAGCGCACTGGGACTCACCTCCGCCGTTCGTCAGACGGTGGCGTCGCTCGATCCGGACATTCCGCTCTACCGCGTGTACTCCATGGAGGAAGCGCTGGCTCGCCCCCTGTGGTTCTATCGCGTGTTCGGGACGATGTTCGTGATCTTTGGCGCCGTGGCGCTCTTTCTCGCCTCCATTGGACTGTACGCGGTCATGGCGTTCTCGGTGAGCCGCCGC
Organism: Gemmatimonadaceae bacterium; assembly: GCA_035553215.1. Lineage (GTDB taxonomy): Bacteria > Gemmatimonadota > Gemmatimonadetes > Gemmatimonadales > Gemmatimonadaceae > JADGGM01. Next base: position 4,178 of record DATNDS010000209.1, on the reverse strand, counting down.
GCGCGCGAGCTGGGGATTCGCATGGCGCTCGGCGCGCAAGCGCGCGACGTGCTGGGTCTGGTAATGCGACAGGGTGTGTGGCAGCTCGGCATCGGGATGCTCGTCGGTCTTGCCCTGGCCATTGGCGTGTCGCGGCTGCTCGTCATGGTGCTGTTCGACGTGCAGCCGCGCGATCCGGGGATCTTTGCCGGGACGGTTGTGGTGCTCGCGGCAGCGGGACTGCTGGCGTGTCTGATCCCGGCGCGTCGCGCAACGCGGGTCGATCCCATCGTGGCGTTACGGTCGGAGTAGCGAAACGCGGTCGCAGAGTCCCTGCGATAACGGCTGCATCGCTCGGCGCGATCGCACTCCGTCACTCAGCAGCGCCAGCGGTGTCACTTCACCGCCTTGCTCAGTCGCTCGGCATCGCTGTCGGACAACGTGATCGCCGCGGCGGCCACGTTCTCTTCCAGATGCGAGACCGATGACGTTCCCGGAATCGGCAGCATCACCGGTGACCGGCGCAGCAGCCAGGCGAGCGCCAGTTGCGATGGCGTCGCGCCCAGCCGCCGTGCCATCTCATGCAGCGGACCGTCCACGTTGGCGAGCGCACCCGTGGCCAGCGGGAACCACGGAATGAATGCAATCCCATGCGCCTCGGCGTGCTCAAGCAATGGCTCCGATGCGCGGTCAATCAGATTGAATCGGTTCTGTACGGAGACAATCGGTGCGATGCGCTGGGCGTCCTGCAGTTGCTGAATGGTGACCTCGGAGAGACCGATGTGGCGGATCTTTCCCTCCGCCTGCAGCAGCGCAAGCTCCCCAACCTGGTCGGCCAGCGGAATCTTCTCGTCAATGCGATGCAGCTGGAACAGATCGATGCGCTCCAGCCCGAGGCGTCGCAAACTCATCTCCGCCTCCTGCCGCAGGTATTCGGGGCGGCCGACAGGGCGCCAGTCGCCCGGTCCGGCGCGAGTCAGTCCGGCCTTGGTCGCAATGACGAGATCATCGGGATAGGGACGCAGCGCCTTGCTGATCAGTTCTTCGGCGACATAGGGACCGTACGAGTCCGCCGTGTCGATGAGCGTGATGCCAAGGTCCACCGCGCGGCGCAGGACGCGCACGGCTTCGTCGGGGTCCTCGGGATCTCCCCAGATCCCGGGACCCGTGAGTTGCATGCTGCCGAAGCCAAGCCGGTGAACGGGAAGATCGCCGCCAATGGTAAAGCTGCCCGACTGGGAGGCCGGGCGATCGAGTGTCGTGGTCATGATGTGCTCTCGCGCAGAAGAATGTTCTGGCGGCAGTGCGTCCGCCGGGCGAACCGGAATGCATCAGACCCCGCCTGGCATGACCAAACGGGGTCTGATCCGCTTCTTCTGCTCAAGCAACGCAGCTCGTCAAATGGTTCCCGTCAGGCGACCTCGTCCGCAGCGACGTAGATACGGAACAGGTCGTCGAGCGAACGCGCCGGGTCATCGGTGAGACCGCTGTGAATCGGAGAGCTCTGCAGCACGTCGGAGCGCGGCGACGTGAGCCAGTGAAAACGCTCGGACGGCGGCGACAGTGCGACGGGACCCGCCGCGGCCTCGCCGGCGCAAATGGCCCGCAAGGATTCGAGATACCGTGCGAGCAGCTCCACGTCCATCTGTCCAATGCGCTCGCGCAGTGCGGCGACGTCCGTGAGGACGCGCACGCCGAGGAATTCCGCCGTCCGCGCGTGCACCACGACGCCAACGGGCACGAAGGCGCCCGTATGCACATGCGGTACCGCGCGCAGGATGGCGAAGTCGTACGGAATGCGATCGCGACTCATCGCCGGGCCGAGAGCACGCGGGGCGGTGCGCGGCGCACGCGCTCGCGCGCGGCGATGGCTTCCGCCAGAAAATCGCGCGGCCGCGCGAGGCGCGTGCGAAGATAGTGCGCATAGCGCTCGCGCTCCTCCGCCGCGTGGTCGCCGAGCAGCGCGTCGGGAACCGCTGCCAGCACGTCGGCGACCAGCGCCTCGGTGAGCACGGCGGTCGCACGCACGTCCGCCGCCTCGAGGTCGCCGCTCCGCGCGAGCAGCACGTGCTGTTCAATGAGCGGGAAGGGCGTGCGCGTGCGTACATCATCCACGCGGGCCCAGTCGTGGTGCGCGTAGAGTGCCGCACCATGATCGATGAGCCATGGCGTGCGGTGCCACACGAGAATGTTGGGATTGCGGTGCGTGCGGTCCGGATTCGTCGTGAAGGCATCGAGCCAGACGATACCCGCGGCCAGCTCCTCCGACAGGAGATCGCCGGCCGCCGTGGCATCGTAGTTGAACGCCCCGTCGAGATAACGCAGCCCCACGTTGATGCCATGACTGCGGCGCAGGATATCCTGGATTTCGGGATCGGGCTCGCTGCGGCCGAAGAGGGCGGAGAGCTCGACCAGCGCGAGGTCGGGCAGCGGCAGATCGAGCGCGCGCGCGAGCTGTCCCACGATCAGTTCCGCCACGAGCGCCTTGGGACCCTGCCCCGCGCCGCGAAACTTGGTGACGAAGAGGCCGCCCTCGGTTTCAACGACTGCCGGCAGCGAGCCGCCCTCGCGCAGCGGCTGCACGTAGCGCGCCGCGGTGAAGGTCGGCAGCGGAGGCACGCGCTACTTCGCCGCCGATGAGGTCGGACGCTTCGCGGCCGCCGGCGCGGCCGGACGCTTCGCGGCCGCCGGCATGTTCGTCAACCGCAGCATCAGCACGGCGGCGCGCTTCGTCTTGATGGGCAGCGTGCGCAGGTCCGCCGTTTCCTTGTCCGTGTGATCATCGTGTCCGGAGAGACCCAGCGCGTCGATGGCCATGGGCACTTCGTTGGCGACGAAGGAGACGTCGGCCGCACCCGCACGCGACGGGTCCACTGCCACGACCGGCCCCGTGCCGAGATCGCGGCTCGCGCGATCGTACAGGGCGAGCAGCTTCCTGTTGCCCGCCGTAGGCGCCATGGGCGGATAGCCGGGCGCGAAGCTGATCTCCGCCGTCGTGTGCGGCAGATTCTTTCTGACGATGGTCTGCATGGCGCGCTGGGCGCTCGCGAGCTGCGCGGGGCTGAGCGTGCGCAGGTCACCTGCGACCTGCATCTGCTTCGCGACCACGTTGGACTTTCCGGCCGCGGTGCCGGTGGAATGCGTGGAGTCGAGCGAGATCGCGGTGCCGCCGAGCGCGATGCCCGGACTGAAGGTGAGATACTTCTCGCGCGAGAGCTGCTGGTAGAACTGGTCGAGTACGCGTGACATTTCGTACACCGCACCGGCGCCCACGTCGCTGGAGAAGATCTGCGAGGAATGCGCCGGCAGGCCGGTCGTGGTGAGCAGCCACTCCACGTCGCCACGGCGCGAGATGACCGCCGTGCGCGGATCGCCGGCGCCGTCCTCGAATCCAAGTGCGGCCACCGCGCCCTTCGCCGCGTCGGTGAGCGCGCGCCGCGCCTCGGACAGCGGGGCGCCCGCATCCTCCTCATCACCGTCGTACACCACCACGACATGCATCGAGTCCAGTGCGCCGGCGTCGCGGAGCGCACGAAGCGCATAGAGCGCGATCACGTCGCCACCCTTCATGTCGATCACGCCGGGCCCGCGCGCCGTGCTGTCATCCAGCCGCTCGAACTTCTGGAACGGACTGCTCGGATCGAAGACGGTATCGAGGTGCCCGATGATGAGAATCTTGGGACCCGGACCGGGATGCTCCGCCACGAGATGTCCCGCGCGGTGAAACGCCGCGCCGTCCACCCAATGCGTGGTGAATCCCAGCGAATCGAACTGCGCGCCAAGGATGTCGCCCACCTGACGCACACCGGCGAAGTTGGTCGTGCCGCTGTTGATGTTGACGAGGCGAATGAGCAGCGCCAGCGCGTCCGCGTTGTGCGCGTCCACGGATCGGACGACGGCCTGTTCGGTGGGTGACAGGGAGCCCGTGGACGCTGTCTGGGCGACAGTGGTAGCGGGCGCAAGGGCGGGCGCGATGACGAATGCGGCCGCGAGCAGCGCCGTGCGAAAGGGGGAGGCTGGCATGGTGGAAATGTAGGAGGGCGGGGAAGCGGGCGCCGAAGGCGCCCTGCGGGAAGCGTCGGCCTGCGGCCGACTGCGGGACGCCCCACGTCCTACGCCCGGACCTTCGATTCCCCGTTCCCGATTGCTGATTCCCAAGGGACGGGTGCCGGGGCGAGGTCTCGCAGCCGCGCTTCGCG
>DATNDS010000208.1:0-20096 GCA_035553215.1 Gemmatimonadaceae bacterium | reverse complement strand
CCGTTTCCGAGCATGCCGACGCGTTTCTGGAACGACCCGGGGAGCGCGCTCTACCACGCCGCGTATTTCGAGCGATTCCCCGGCGTGTGGCGGCATGGCGACTGGATCGAGCACACGGTACACGACGGCTGGATCATCCTGGGCCGCAGCGACGCGACGCTGAATCCCGGCGGCATTCGCATTGGCACCGCGGAGATCTACCGCCAGGTGGAGCAGCTCGATGACGTCGTCGAGAGCATCGCCGTGGCGCAGGAGACGGGCGAGGGGCCGGGCGACGTGCGCATCGTGCTCTTCGTGCGGTTGCGCGATTCCCTGATGCTGACCGATGCGCTGCGGCAGCGGATCAGCCAGCGCGTGCGCGAACATGCCAGCCCGCACCACGTGCCCAGCGTGATCGTGCAGGTGCCCGACATTCCGCGCACGATCAGCGGAAAGATCAGTGAGATTGCGGTCCGTGACGTCATTCATGGGCGCCATCCCACCAATGTCGATGCGCTCGCCAATCCCGAAGCGCTCGATTGGTTTCGCGACCTCCCGGAGCTGCGCCAGTGACCGCGAGCGACCTGCCGCTCTCGCTGCGCGCCCTGCTGCGCGGGGCCGTGGACTATGCCGGCCTCTTTCCGCCGGCGTCACTGGACATGCATGGCTCGGTGCGACGGTACGCCGCCTATCTGGCCGGCGCCGAGCGATGGCTTCTCGGGCGGTTCGTGGTATCGGCATCGCGGCTCGACCACTTCGAACAGGCGATTCGCGCGCTGGCCGACCATCCCAGCGAGCCGATCGCCGTGAGTGCGCTCATTGGCGCCGAGCTCAACCCGGAGGCGGATGTCACGCGCGTCGTACACCTCAACTCCAGGTGGACGGATGGCGGCGCGCACGGCCGCCGTGCAGTGGTGCAGGCGCTGGAGACGCGGGCCGGCACGACAGCGGAGATCGCGCGCGTGCTCCAATGGGTGCCGCGCGGGCTGACGCTGTTCGTGGAGATCCCCGTTACGGATGATCCACGACCACTGCTCGAGCAGCTCGCGGCCGGCGGCGCGCACGCCAAGATCCGCTGTGGCGGGACGACGCCGGACTACATCCCGTCAACGGCGGAGGTCGCGCGCTTCATCGCCACCTGCATAGCACTCGGCCTGCCGTTCAAGGCGACGGCCGGACTGCATCACGCGATGCGTGGGTGCTATCCGCTCACGTACGATGTACATGCTGCCCGCGCGAAGATGTTCGGCTTCCTGAACGTGTTCTTTGCCGCGACGGCGCTGCACGCCGGCGCCATCGCGCCCGGGGACCTTGGTGAGGTCCTTGAGGAATCCTCGATGGAGTCGTTCCGGTTCGACGACGACGAAATGTCCTGGCGCAGCCGGGTGCGTGTGTCCACGGCCGCCATCGACGCAGCACGCCCCGCCGCGCTGCTCAGCATCGGATCCTGCTCCTTCACCGAACCGGTCGATGATCTTCGCGCGATAGGGCTGGGCCCGGCGACGCCGTAACGGTGATGTCGCGCATCGCGCTGCTTCGCGCGCTGCCGGACTGGATGGCGAGCTCGATGCGATAATGGCCCGGGGGAATGTCGGGAATCGCTACACGGAGTGCGCGCCCGCTCGCGCTGTCCGCTCGCCCCGGATCGTTCCACTCCAGCGACACCGGATGGTCCGCCCGGGCCAGTCCGAGAGACTGCGCGATCCCCTTCAGCAGCCCATGGTCGAGCGGCGTGAGCCGCAGGGCGACGCGCGCCGGATGCTCCGTGCTGGCCTGGGCGTAGGATTCCCAGTAGAGCGCGACCGTGTCACCGGCCGCGACGCTGAGACTGGCGATGGCGCCAGATGCGGCATTCGTCAGGGATGGAAGCTGTACCGTGGAATCGGCGAGGCCGATGAGCAGATCCGACAGCAGCGCGTCATGCGGCAGCGGCGTCACGCCACCGCGCCAGCGTGCGGCGATGGCATTTGTCGAGTCGAGGAATTCCACCGCCAGGAGTGCGTCACGCGCTGGCGCCCGCAGCGTGAACGAGCCGGCACCGGTGTGTGATCTGTCGCGCCTTGCCACGAGCACGCTGTCGGGAGCGGCCGCGAGCATGGCGCCCGCCATGGCGGGCAGCACGGAATCCACCCGCGTCGCGCGTGCGTCGAACGCCGCCACGACTACCATGCTGTCATCGCCCGCGCGGCGAAACCGCGCGATTTGCACGGGCAGTGTGTCAATGCGCAGCAGCCAGCCGGGTGCGTAGCGCATGGGCGGTTTGCGCGTGTCCTCGAGCTGCCAGTCCGAGGGTGCGGCCTGGAGCGCATGCTCAACGGCGTGGCGGTTCGGCACCAGACTGAAACTGGGGCGCGGTTCATGACCGACCACGCGGACCTCCGGGTCCGTGGTTACCGCGAGCGGATCCTGCTCGCGCGCCCAGCGTGTGGGCCACCCGTATCGCAGCGCGACTTCCTCGACGTCGGAGCCCCACGACAATCCTTCGGGAATGGCGGTGCCCGCTTCGACCGCGGCAACGGTGCGGCGCGCCAGAAATTCATCACGCGCTGCCCGTGGCCGCCAGGTGAGCAGCGGAGCCGCCAGCCAGAACAGGCCGGCGCTCGTTCGCGCGCGTGCCGCGCACGCGGGTCCATCCGCGCGCGGGTCATCCACGCCCTGCGGAAGCCAGGGGTCGACATCCAGCCACTGGCAGCGCAGCGTGTCGGGCATGGCGGCGAGCGCGCTGTCATAGGCCGCGGCGCTCAGCGCCTCCTGGCCTGCGTGGTGCCAGACCAGTCCGCGCAGCGCGTCGCACCACCAGGGCGTCGCGCTGCAGTGCGCCAGGATCGCGGTCGCATCCGAGTCTGTTGGCGCCTCGAGCGCGTAGCGTACCCGCTGCCCCATGATGAAGTCGCTGGTGGAGTCCTGCACCGCGAGCGAATCGAGCACGTGCCGAAACGCCTCGCGGGCCGCAGACACGCGGGCGGCCTCCGGTGGGAGCGCGGGATCCTCGTTGTCGTCCCAGTAGCACAGCCGTCCGATGGAAACATCACAGCCATGGCGCGGCCGCACGACGGGAAGATGAAACCGGCGCAGCGATTCGAAGTCCCGCTGCGAATCGCGCGCGCGATGCTCCGCGGGGGTGCGCGGGCGCTGTGCCGCGGCACGCAGAGCCGCCGGTGGCACCCACGACAGGAGCAGTGTCATCACGGCCAGCGCGATCGCGCTAGTGGGTCCGGATGACTTCAATGTCGCGCGTGGCGCGTCCATGGGTGGCATCGTTGGCGACCTCGAGCTCCAGCCGGTAGCGACCTGGCGGCAGATCGGGAATCGCGAGGCGAACCGCGCGGCCGGGCGCGCCCTGCGCGCTGCCGGGATCATTCCAGGCGAGCGACATGGCCGGCGCCGGATGGGCGGCGCCGAACAGATGTCCGAGCTTGCCCAGAAAACTTCCCGACAACGGGATGAGCTGCAGCGACACCCGCACGGGTGCGCCGAGCGAGGCATGCGCGTACATCTCCCAAAAGAGCGCGAGTATCGTGCCGGGCTGCACCCGCAGCTCGGCGATGGCATGAGGTGCCATGGCGGCGAGCGAGTGTGGAATGGACGCGCTGTCCGCCACACCCACCAGCAGATCGGAGATGAGCGCCGCATGATCCAGTGGCTCCAGTCCGCTGCGCCACCGCATGGCGAGCGCGTGCGTGGTGTCCACCACTTCCACGGCGACCAGCGATCGCTCCGCGGGTGCGCGAACGATGAGCGTGCCGAGTGGACGATGCGAGACGAGATGCGTGGTGGCGAGCGTGGTGTCCGGCGCGGAGGCGAGCAGCGCGCCAACCTCGACCTGACCCGGTGCGTCGCCGAGCGTCGTGCGCGCATCGTACGCCACGGCTACGACCATGCTGTCGCCGTGGCGGAAGCGCGCGAGCTGGACCGGCAGCGCGCCAATCGAGTGAATCCATCCCGGTGCGTACATCATGGGTGCGGCGAGCGCGCTCGAGAGATCCCAGTCGTCGGGCTGCGCGTCGAGCGGCGCGTCGACGGCGTGCCGGTGTGGCGCCAGACTGAATCCCGGCGCCGGCAGGTGCTCCACCACCGGGGAGAGCGCCGGATTCGCGATGTCGCCATCGCGCGGTTCGCGCGAGTAGCGCACCGGCCACCCGTAGCGCAGCCAGATCTCCGCGATGTCGGAACCCCACTCCACGGCACGCGGAATGGCGGTGCCGGCCACGATGCGCTCCATCGTGCGGCGTGCGAGGAACTCATCGCGCGCGGCGTGCGGATGCCACGTGAGCAGCGGGGCGCTCAGCCAGAGCACGCGGCGCGCCAGCGCCGCACGCTCCGTGCAGGGCGGGTCAGCGGATGGCACGCCCATCCCGTAGGGGAGCCACGTATGCACATCCAGCCACTGGCAGCGCAGCGTGTCCGGCATCAGCGTGAGGGCGACGCTGAACATCAGGTTGCTGTGCTCCTCGTCGTGCGCGCTGTGATACACCAGACCGCTCAGCGCATCGCACCACCATGCCGACGCCTTACAGTGGACGAGCAGCGCCGCGGCGCCTGCGTAGTCATGTGCTTCGAGCGCGTAGCGGACCTGCTGTCCCACGATGAAATCACTGGTTGGCGCTTCGGCGCCCAGCACCGCGAGCGAGTCGCGCAGCCGCTGGCGCGCGCCGCTAACGGAATCCGATTCGTCGCGCGGCGGCGTATCGCTGATGTCGTTGGTGGTGCGGAACCGGCCGACCGTGACATCCATGCCGCTGCCGGTGGTGAGCACGCGTGGCAGCCGCTCACGGCGGAAGTCCTCGAAATGCCGTTGGGCGCCGCGCGCCGCGTGCTCGGTCTTACCGTACGGACTCTGCGCGCACAGCGCGACGCCTGGCGCCGCCGCTGCGGCGAGGACGAACATGGCGAGCACACGAAAACAATTCATGGAGGCTACACAGCATCTGGCGTGGGAATCGTCTCACCGCACGACCCGTTCCGCACCATCGTTCAGCTGAACCTGCCACAAGTCAATCACCGCGGGAAGGGCGCGCAGTTCGCTCATCACGGACGCCGGCAGCTCGCCATCCAGATTGAGCACGGCCAGCGCCTCGCCGCCCGCCGCGAGACGGGCCTGGTGAAACTCGCCAATGTTGATGCCCGCGCCACCTACTATCGTGCCTACCCGACCAATCACACCCGGTACGTCGTGGTTCCGCAGCAGGACGAGCGTGCCACGCGGCAGCACATCGATGACAAACTCGCCGATGCGCACGATGCGCGGGTGCCCCTGCGCCAGCAGTGCGCCGGCGACCACGGTCACATGCTGGCCCGACATGACGCGGACTTCGAGGTATTCGGCGTAGTCCGCATGCGGGCCTGACTGCGTCTGGCTCACCTGAATGCCGCGGGCCGCGGCCAGATGCAGGGCATTGACCACGTTGACCCGCGTGCGGCCCAGATTCGTCGCGAGCACACCCATCACGACACTCGCCGCGAGCGGGCGCAGCGTCTGGGATGCTCCTCCCGCATAACGGACCTCGACGGCACTCACCGGCCCATCGACGACGGTCGCGGCGAGCATACCCACCCGCTCGCCGAGCGACAGGAGCGGGCGGATGCGCCGCATCTCCTCGCCGCCCACCGCCGGTGCGTTGACGGCGCGCGACAGGTCGCCATCCAGCAGGGCGGCACGAACCGCCTCCGCAATCTCCACGGCCACGTTCCGTTGCGCTTCGCGAGTGGACGCGCCCAGGTGCGGGGTGAGCACGACGTTGTCGAGCAGGCGCAGCGGATGGTCGGCGGGGAGCGGTTCCTGCTCGTAGACGTCCAGCGCGGCGCCGGCGAGTCGCTTCTCCGTGAGCGCCGCGATCAGCGCCTGCTCGTCCACGATCCCGCCACGCGCGCAGTTCACCAGGACGGCGTCCGGCTTCACCCGCGCCAGTTGTGCCGCGCCAATGAGCCCGTGCGTGGCATCGCTCAGCGGCACATGCACCGTGATGACGTCGCTGCCGGACACCACTTCGTGCAAGGGCGCCAGCTCGATCGCCAGCTCGCGCGCGCGCTCCACCGACAGGTAGGGATCGTACGCCACGACTTTCATGCCGAACGCCTGCGCTCGCCTGGCGACCTCGGTCCCGATGCGGCCCGCACCGACGAGTCCGAGCGTCTTGCCATAAAGCTCCGTGCCGGTGAAGCTCTTGCGATCCCATTCGCCCGCTTTCATGGAACGATTCGCGGCCCCAACGCGGCGCACGAGCGCGAGCAGCAGCGCGAAGGTCAGCTCGGCCGCGGAAATGGTATTGCCGGAGGGTGCCGTGAGCACCGCGATGCCGCGCTCGGTGGCGGCATCCACATCGATCGTGTCCACGCCAACGCCGGCGCGGCCGATCACGGTGAGCCGTTCCGAGCGCGCCAGCGATTCGCGCGTAATGCGCGTGGCACTGCGCACGAGCACTGCGTCGGCTTCAGCGATGGCCTGCGCCAGATCATCGCCCGAGAGCCCCGGTCGGTTCACAAGCTCGAAGCGCGAATCCTCGCTGAGCGCCGTGAGCGCGCCCCGCTCGATGGCGTCGGCAATGAGCACCTGGTAGTGGGCGCTCATGCGAGCACCGTTGCGAGCTCGGCGAGCAGGGCGTCGAGCTCGGCCACCGTGTGGTCACCCATGTGACCGATGCGAATCGTCGCGTCCTTCAGTTCTCCATAGCCGGAGGCGATTGTGTAGCCCCGTGCCGCCAGCGCCTTCGTCACCGCCGAACCCGGTTTGCCGTCGGGCATCGTGATACAGCTCACGGTTGGTGAGCGGAACCCGTCCCGCGCCAGCATGCCGACCGCCACGCCGCGGGCCGCCATCTCGTCCACCCACTGCCAGCAGCGGCGCGCCATGGCATCGTGTCGCGCCCATCGTGCCTCGATCGTTTCGCTTCGGATGTACTCGAGCTGCACGGCGAGCGCGTTGAAGAGCGAGAGCGCCGGCGTGTTCGGCGTCTGGTTCTTCGCCAGATATTTGTCGAACTCCACGAGGTCGAAGTAGACGCCGCGTGCCGGCGCCTTCGCGGCCCGCGCCAGCATCCGGTCGTTGGCGACGCCCAGCGCGAGGCCGGGTGGCAGCGCGAGCGCCTTCTGCGACCCGGTGAGCACGAAGTCCAGGTCCCAGCCATCGGTCTCGACCGGGGTGCCCGCGATGCCCGTGACACTGTCCACGAGCAGCACCACGTCACCAGCGGCATGGACCACGCGCGCGATGTCGGCAATGGGATTCAGCACGCCCGTGGATGTCTCCGAGTGCACGACCGTGACGGCATCGTAGTCGTGCGCGCGCAGGGCGTCGGCCACTGCACCTGGCTCATGCGCCTGACCGAGTGGAACCCGCAGTGCATCCGCCTCGTAGCCGCACGCCTCCGCAATACGAAAGAATCGCTCGCTGAATGCACCGTTCACCAGCGAGAGTACACGCCGTTTGACCCCGTTGCGCACCGCCGCTTCCATGAGGCCGGTCGCGCTGGACGACGAGATGTACACCGGGCGCGTGGTGCGGAAGATGTCGCGCAACCCGGGTTGGAGTGACGCGATGAGCTCCTCCATGGGCTTGCCGCGGTGCCCGATCATGGGCTGCAATTGTGCGGCCAGCACCTCGTGTCGCACCTCGGTGGGCCCGGGGAGAAAGAAGCGCCCGAAGCGGGGCCGCTTCAGGACCAGGGTTTCCTGATCGTCGAGCATGGCAGGCGTGGTCATGATTGACGTTCCGTTGACTGGGCCGCGAGCCGCGCGGCGCCCTGCTCGTACAGCGCGCGCGCGATGCCGGCGCGTGGAGCTTCATGGTCGAGCGCGAGCGGAAGAATCGGAGCGAGCGACGTGGATGTTACCACAACATCCGCTCCCGCCACCACTGCCGGCCGTGCGACCACGCCGGCAAACGCGACCATGAGATCCACCCCGGGGCGCGTTTCGAGATCGGTGGCGCCATCGCCGACCATCATCACCGGACGCCGCAGCGACGGACCCCACCGCGTCACCATCTCGAGTTTGCCTCCGGATCGTGCCATCGGCGACGCGGTGTCGAACCCGGCGTAGCTCCCGTCGGCATTGAAGAAGATGTTCACGGCGCCCACGAGCCACTCTGGCACGCCCAGCGCGCGCGCGAGCGTGAGCACCGCGGGGAGGAGACCACCGGATAGAATGCGGACGTCGATGCCCTCACCCTGCAGCGCGGCCACGACGCCGGCGGCATCGGGCACCATCTCGGCGACGTAGCGCTCGCCGACGGCGTTCACCTGATCGCGCGTGGGCGCAATGAGCGCAAGCCGGCGGCCGTAGATCTCCTCCAGGCGCAGCGTCCCGCGCATGGCCTGCTCGGTGAGTCGCTCGCTCTCCTCGCGGAGCGAGCCGGCGAGGACATCAATGCCTTCGATGCGGGTGAGGGTGGAGTCGCAATCGAAAATGACGGAGCGGAAGGGGGGCATGGTCTAAGATGCCCCGACACCGGCAGTGCGGGGAAGCGGCGTGGCGGCCCTTCGGCCGCCACGCCGCTTCCCCGCACTGCCACCCTCCCCTTGGGAATCGGCAATCGGGAATGGGGAATCGATAAGGCAATCCGCCCCCTCCCGCCGCACCCCTACTTCGTCAACAGCAGGAAATCGGCCTCCCCATTCCCCATTCCCGATTGCCGATTCCCAAGGGCGGGGCAGGGCGGAGCGGCGGTGGCTCGCTCAGTACCTCGGTACCTCCGGATCTACGTCATCACTCCACCGCCCAATGCCGCCGGCGAGGTTCCACACGCGCGTGAAACCGGCATCCTGTAGCTGCCGCACGGCGCGGGCACTGCGCGATCCGCCCTTGCAGTGCACCACCATCTCGCGTGCCGGATCGAGCGTCGGGATCGCGTCGCCGAGTGTCGCCAGCGGAATCAGCCGCGCGCCCGGAATGTGCGCGATCTCCCACTCGTGCGGCTCGCGCACGTCAATGAGCACCAGGTCGTCGCCGCGCGCCCGCCGATCGGCGAACTCGCGCGGTGTGATCTCGGGCACGCCCGTGGCGGCCACCTGGTGCAGCCCGCAGAAATCCTCGTAGTCGATGAGCTCCTGCAATTCGTGCGTGCCGCAGGCCGGGCACTCGGGATCCCTGCGCAGCGCCAGCGTGCGGAACTGCATGCGCAGCGCATCCACCAGCAGCAGGCGTCCAATCAGTGGCGTGCCGATGCCAAGCAGCAGCTTGAGCACTTCCGTCGCCTGGATGGTGCCTACGAGACCCGGGAGCACACCGAGTACACCACCTTCCGCGCAGCTCGGCACCATTCCCGGAGGCGGCGGCTCGCGAAAGAGGCAGCGATAGCACGGCCCGTTCTCGGTGGCGAATACGCTGGCCTGTCCCTCGAAGCGGAAAATGCTGCCGTACACGTTGGGTCTGCCCGTGAGCACGCACGCATCGTTCACGAGATAGCGGGTGGGAAAATTATCCGTCCCATCCACCACGGCGTCGTAGTCGCGAACGATCTCGAGCGCGTTGGCCGAGGTGAGGGCGGTCGCATAGGTCTCCACGTGCACGTGCGGATTCACGTCGCCAATGCGATCGCGCGCGGAGTCGAGTTTGGGGCGACCGATGTCCTTCGTGCCGTGCATCACCTGTCGCTGCAGATTGGTGACATCCACGTTGTCGAAATCCACGATGCCGAGATGCCCGACACCGGCGGCGGCAAGATACAATGCGAGCGGCGACCCCAGGCCGCCCGCCCCGACGATGAGCACGCGACTGTTCTTCAGCTTCTGTTGTCCCGCGAGTCCGACCTCGGGGAGCAGCAGGTGCCGGCTGTAGCGCTCGAGCTCCTCGCGCGACAGGCTCGCGCTGTCGCGCGGCGCGCTCCCGGCGGGCCGCCGCGGAGGTGAGTCGATGGCGGTCATGATGTCACCCTCCCGCTACGGTTGGCACGACGATGACTTCATCACCGTCGCGCAGCGGTGCCTGGAAGCCGCCGCGCAGTCGGATGTCCTCATCGTTCAGATAGAAGGACACGAAGGGATAGGGCTCGCCGGCCTCATCGCGCAGGCGTGGTCCGAGCGCTGGAAAGCGCGCAATGATGTCGGTCACGGCATCGCCGACGGTGGCGCCGCGCGCCTCGAGCTCGCCCTGGTCCGACGCCAGCCGCGCCAGCATGCTGGGCAGCACGATAGTTACGCTCATCAGTACCTCTCCTCTGGTGAAGACTGCATGGTGTGATCGAGTTCCATGGCGAAGGGATCGCCGCCGGGGAGCGTCGTGACGTCACAGCGATACCCGCTGCGACTGGGAATGCAGGTGAATGTCGTGGCGTGCACGCCGAGCGCGTGCCAGCTCTGCGCCATGCCGTCGGCGACGGCGCGCGTGAACTGATCCGTGGCGACGGCGACGATGCCGGAGCCGGATCCGCTGAGCGTGGCTCCGGCGGCGCCGGCCTGGCGCGCCGCCGCGACGACCGCGTCGTATCCCCGCACGAACGGTTTGCGATAGGGAACATGAAGGCGACCCTCGAGACCGGCGGCCAGCAGCGTCGCATCGGCGCGCGCCAGTCCGGCGACGAGCGCGGCGCTCGCGGCCGCCGCCTGCCGCGCGTCGTCGTGCGACACCTGGGCCGGCAACGCGGCGCGCGCGGTGTCCGTGCCCACCGGGAAATCCGGCACCGCGAACACGAAGCGCAGCGCGGGGTGCACGGTGAGCGGCGCGACGTGCCAGCCGCCATGCACGGTGCGGAAGGCAAGTGTCGCGCCGCCGTACAATGCCGGCGCGACGTTATCCGGGTGTCCTTCGAGCACGGTCGCGATGCCCAGCAGCGCGAGGTCGTCGAGCGGCAGTTCGAGCAGCGCGCGCGCGACGAGGGCGCCCGCGACGATGGCGGCGGCCGAGGAACCCAGACCGCGCGCGATCGGAATGTCCGACGTCGCCTGCATGACGAGGCCGCGCGGCACCGAGGCGTGCGCGTACTCGCACGCCGCTGTGAAGCCGCGGACGATGAGATCGTCACTGGCGCTCACACCAAGCGCCGCGAGTGTACCGAGTCGCTCGATCACCGGCGTGGTCCCGGTCGCGGGACCCACCCGCGCCAGCACGCGCAGTCGCCGTTCCACGGCCACGCCAATGCAGTCGAAGCCCGCGCCGAGGTTGGATGTGCTCGCGCAGACCCGCACGCTCACCGTCATGCGCCGCGACCCTCCGCGACCAGCGCGCTCACCTCGCGCAGCCTGGGCGCGATGAGCGGCGCTTCCGGCAGCACGCCGCTCACGGCTTCGACGGTCTTGAGTCCGTTGCCCGTGATGCACAGCACGACCTCATCGTCGGCGTGCAGGCGGCCAGCGCGTGCGAGGGCCAACGCCGCCGCCACGGTCACACCGCCGGCGGTTTCGGTGAAGATGCCGGCATCCTCCGCCAGCGCCCGAATGCCGCTCACGAGCGCTTCGTCGCTCACGTGCTCCGCCCAGCCGCCGGAATCGAGAATGGCGCGCGCCGCATAGCGGCCATCGGCGGGATTGCCGATCGCGATGGAGCGCGCGATGGTGTGCGGCACCTCGGGCACGATCTGCGCCCCGCCGCTCTGCACGAGTCGCGCAATCGGCGCACACCCGGACGCCTGCGCGCCGAAGAGCCGTGGCGCGTCTCCGCCGACGAGTCCCGCATCGAGGAACTCGCCGAATCCCTTGCGCAGCTTGCTCACGAGCGAGCCCCCGGCCATGGGCGCCACCACGGCCGTGGGAAGCCGCCACCCGAGCTGTTCGGCGATCTCGAAGGCGATCGTCTTGGAGCCCTCCCCGTAGTAGCTGCGCAGGTTGACGTTCACGATGCCCCAGCCAAAGCGATCCGCAATCTGTGCGCACAGCCGGTTCACGTCATCGTACGTCCCGCGCACGCGGACGAGATGCGGCGCGTAAATGCTCGCGCCGATGACCTTGCCCACCTCGAGGTCGTGCGGGATGAACACCCACGCGTCGAAACCGGCGCGAGCGGCCTGCGCGGCGACGGCGTTCGCGAGATTTCCGGTGGAGGCGCACCCGACGGTCGTGAGCTGGAACGACGCGGCCGCATTGATGGCCACCGCGACCACCCGGTCCTTGAACGACAGCGACGGGTGCGAGACGGCGTCATTCTTTACCCAGGCGCGCGCCACGCCCAGGCGGCGCGCAAGCCGCGGCGCCTCGACGAGCGGCGTGCATCCGGTATCGAGGGAGAGCGCGGGCTCGCCCGTAAAGGGCAGCCATTCGCGGTAGCGCCAGAGCGAAGGCGGCCGCGCGGCAATCGCGGCGCGATCGGGAAGCGCACGGCGCGGGTCGTACACCGGATCGAGCGGCCCCAGGCAGTCGTCGCAGATGGCGAACGGCGCGGCGGCGCGCTCCACGCCGCAATTACGGCAGCGCAACGGTAGCGCGCGCAGGGCGCCCTGTGACGTATCGGTATCGACGGCGATGGTCATGAAACACAAGCCTCAGGCAACGAGCGGAGACGATGCGCCGCCGGTGCCGGCGCGCGCGTGACGGATCTCGGCCTCGTGCTCCGGTGCGATGCTGTAGCAGTGTTCGGGTCCGGGGAATCGCAGTGCGCGAACGTCTGCTGCGTACTCGCCGATGGCCCGCTCGATGTCGCTGCCGACCTCTGCATACCGCTTCACGAAGCGCGGGGAGATCTTCCCTACGAAGTTACCCAGAATGTCGTGCGAGATGACGAGCTGGCCGTCCACGTGCGGCCCCGCGCCAATGCCGTAGACCGGAATGCGCACGCGTTCGGTGACCAGCGCCGCGGTTTCCGCGGGCATGGCCTCGAGCAGAATCGCGAACGCACCCGCCTCCTCGAGGGCGAGCGCATCGTCCACCAGTCGCTGCGCCGCGCTCAGCGTCTTTCCCTGCACACGATAGCCGCCCAGTTGCGCCAGGCTCTGCGGCGTGAGGCCAAGGTGTCCCATCACGGCGATTCCCGCATCCGTCATGGCGCGCACGCGCCGGGCAACGCGCTCACCGCCCTCGCACTTCACGGCATCACACCCCGCGGACCCCACGAAGGCGCCGGCACTGCGTACGGCACATTCATCGCTCGGCTGGTACGACAGGAACGGCATGTCCCCGATCACGAACGCATGCTGCGCCGCGCGACTCACGGCGCGCGCGAACACGAGCATTTCCTCGAGCCCGATCCCCAGCGTGCTCGGCAGCCCCAGCATCGTCATGGCGGCGGAATCCCCCACGAGCAGCATGTCCACGCCCGCGCGATCCGCGAAGGTGGCGGTGGGATAGTCGTAGGCGGTGATGAATACGGCCTTGCGGCCCTGTGTCTTGAGCGCGTTCAGCGTCGCGATTGTCACTTTGCCGGTGGACATGATGATCTCCTCAGCGGAGTTGATGGGCGGATGACAGGTCGAACGCGCACGCGGCGAGCCGGTCCAGCGCGGCGGCAAGCAGTTCGGGCGACGTCGCGAACGAAAGTCGCAGATGTCCCTCGCCGCGCGCGCCGAACGACGAACCGGCGAGCGTCGCGAGCCCGTACACGTCGAGCAGGATCCTCGACAGCGTGGTGGAGGACAGGCCGCTGCGCTCGAGCAGCCCGGACACATCGGGAAAGGCGTAGAAGGCGGCGGAGGGCGACGCGCAATGCACGTGCGGAATCGCGTTCAGCCCGCGCACGATGTTGTCGCGGTTCGCGCGCAGGCGCGACACCAGCGCCGTCACGCACTGCTGCGGCCCGGCGAGTGCCGCCAATCCCGCGAGCTGGATGAATGGCGGCACGCACGACGTACTGTTGATCACGAGCGCCGTAACGCGTTCGGCCAGTCGCGCCGGCATTACGCCGTAGCCGAGGCGCCAGCCCGTCATGGCGTACGTCTTGGAAAAGCCATCCACGAGCACGGTGCGCTGCGCGAGCCCCGGACGTGACGCAACGCTCTCGTGCACGCCGGCGAAGTACAATCGCGAATAAATCTCGTCGGAGAGCACCGCCAGGTCGTGACGCACCGCCAGCTCGGCAATGGCATCGAGTACGGCCGCCGGCGCGGCGGTGCCGGTGGGGTTGCCGGGCAGATTGAGCACGAGCACCCGCGTGCGCGGGGTAATCGCCGCGGCGATGGCCTCGTCGCGGAGTGCGCCATCGGTGGAGGACACGGGATACGGTACCGGCACGCCGCCCACCAGTCGCACCGCCGACTCGTAGATGGGGAATCCGGGATCGGGAACGAGGACCTCGTCACCCGGACGCACGAGCGCCAGGACCGCGTACAGCAGCATGGGTTTGGCTCCCGACGTGACGACCACCTGCTCCGCTGTCGCTGACACGCCGCGATCCGCCATGTGCGCGGCGATCGCGTCACGCAGCGCGGCGACGCCGGCGGCCGGCGCGTAGCGCGTGGCGCCGTCGCGCAGGGCCCGGATGCCCCCTTCCACGATGTGCGCCGGCGTCGGGCCATCCGGTTCACCGATTTCCGTATGCACCACACTGCGTCCTTGCGCCTCGAGGCGCCGCGCGGCCGCGGCCACCTCGAACGCGGACTCGATGCCGAGCGTTTCCACCCCCGGAGTGAGTCTCAGGGCGTCGCGCAAGACGGGTGTCGATGCGTGAGGCATGCGTATTCACCCTCCAGTACCCGCGACACCCCCGTGCTGCGCCGCGTGGTGAAACAAAAACCCCGGCCACTGGGTGCGCGGCCGGGGAGAGATCACGACAGGTGCTGTCGTCAGTACTACGTGGCGCGCGCCACTCTCCCCAGCCGCCCCAGGGCGGCGGTGGTCATCAAGTGATGCGTGCACATGCATCGCGTGCGCGCGGCGGCGCGAATGGAGAAGCGCATGCGGCTCCGATGGCATCCCGGCCAGCGGCGGGATGAAAAATGGTCAGTCCAAAAAAAATGCCCGGGATCTGTGCCCGAGCGAAGCTTTTTAGCAAGTTCTTTTACGTGGCTGCAATATGCGGGCAAATCACCACGGGAACACAACGATTGTTCCACAAGGCTATGACGGAATTGCATCGCTGTCAAGTGGAGCAGTCGGTTCCCCTTGTGTGATTTGTCATGGTGTGGGATAATGCCGGTCGAACGTCCCTCTCCTCCTTCTCTCCCGCGTCATCATGTCCTCCTCCAGGAAAACACAGTTCACCCGTCGCGAATTCGTAGCGGACGCGACCAAAGCCGCCGCGGCACTCGCCATCGCGCCAACGATCGTTCCCCGTCACGTCCTCGGCCGCGGCTACCTGGCGCCCAGCGACACCCTGAACATCGCCAGTGTGGGGATTGGCGGCATGGGGATGAACAACATGAACACGCTCGCCAAGGGTGGTGAGCGCATCGTGGCCATTTGCGACGTGGACTTTCCGTACGTCGAGCGCTCCATTGCCGGCCGCTTCGAACAGTGGAAGGGCAAGACCGCGGACGACGACGCCGATGCGACGCGCATTCGCGATGTCTACACGAAGGCCACGAAATACGCGGATTTCCGCAAGATGCTCGACACGGAAAAGCATCTCGACGCCGTGGTGGTGGCCACGCCCGATCAGATGCACGCCACGATCGCGCACGCCGCCATGCGCGCCGGCAAGCACGTCTACGTGCAGAAGCCGCTCACCTACACGGTGTACGAGGCGCGCCTGCTCGCCCGCACCGCGAAGGAGATGAAGGTGGTGACCCAGATGGGAAACCAGGGACACTCGTACGACGGCACGCGTCGCATCGTGGAGCTCATCGCATCGGGCGTGATCGGGCCGATGCACGAAGCGCACGTGTGGACGGACCGGCCCCAGCGCTACTGGGCGCAGGGTATTCCGCGTCCGCGTTCCGGACCGCCACCGGAGCAGGCCGCCGCGCCGGTCGCCGCATCCGGCAGCTCGGCTGGCGCGACGCCACCGCCGCCGCGCCAGTGGGGCATGCGCACGGTGGACAACGCCATTCTCGCGGCGATGGATCAGGATCCGCACACTCCGCCGCCGGGACTCGACTGGCAGCTCTTCCTGGGCGCGTGTCACGAGGACGTGCCCTATCACCCCGTCTATCACCCGTTCAGTTGGCGCGGGTGGACGAACTTTGGCGTGAGCGCCATTGGCGACATGGGCGCGCATCTCATGGACCAGCCCTTCTGGGCGCTGGGGCTCGACTACCCGGAGACGATCGTGTCGTCATCCACGCCGTGGGGCGCGCCGAGGGGCGAGGGATCGTATCCGCTGGCGATGACCACGCAGTACGCGTTCGCCGCGCGGGGGAAGCAGCCGGCGGTGAAACTCACGTGGTATGACGGTGGTCTCTCGCCGCTCGTCGCGCCCGGCATTCCGCGTCCGGGCGGCGATGGCGGCGGGGGGATATTCATCGGCGAAAAGGGCTATCTCACATACGAGACCTACGGAAACAATCCCGTCGTCTATCCGGGAGCGCTGGCGCTCGCCGCGTCGGCCGTTCCGAAATCGGTTCCGCGCATCGACGTGCCGCACGAGATCAACTGGGCTCAGGCCTGCAAGGGGAAGGCAGAGGCGAGCTCGCCATTCGAATATGCCGCCAAGCTGACGGAGACCATGCTGCTCGGCATTGTGGCGCTCAAGGCGGGACAGGGGCGGCAGCTCGAGTATGACGGCCATTCCATGCAGGTCACGAACGTCCCCGAGGCGAATACGTATCTCACGCGCGAGTACCGCGCGGGGTGGGAACTGTGACGGCGGTGAGCCGGGCCGCGCACGTGCTCAGGTGTATCGCGCTGGTGTTCGGATTGACCGTGATGGCGGCGTGTGTCATGGCGTCGTCCGCCCTGGCGCAGGCGGTGCGCGGCCACCTGCTCATTGTGGGCGGCGGACCGCAGCCCCAGGCGCTGGTGCAGAAGTTCGTGGATCTGGCCGGCGGCGCGGGGCATGCGCGCATCGTCGTCTTTGGCATGGCCAGCGAGGACGGCAAGGCCGGCGCCGCGGAGAAGGCCGACGATTTGCGGAAACTGGGTGCGCACGCGCTGCCTCTCTATATCACGCACGAGGAGGCCGATCAGGACTCCGTGGCGCACCTGCTCGACGATGCCACGGGGGTGTGGTTCATTGGCGGTGATCAGGTGAAGCTCACGCGAGCACTGCTGGGCACTCGAACGGAGCGCGCGATTCATGAGCGCTATCGGGCGGGCGCCGTCATTGCGGGCACATCGGCGGGTGCGGCGGTCATGTCGTCGCCAATGATCACGGGCGATGAGCGGCATCCCGGCGGCACGCGCCCGCCCAGCGATTCGAGCAGTGCGTTCATGACCATCGCGCGCGACAACATTGTCATGACCCAGGGGTTCGGCCTGCTCACCACGGCCATCGTCGATCAGCATTTCCTGCGGCGGCGGCGGCACAACCGGCTCATCAGCGTGGTGCTCGAGGATCCACGCCACCTCGGCGTCGGCATTGACGAATCCACAGCGTTGCTCGTGGATCCGGATGGCACATGGACGGTTCTTGGTGAGAGCGCCGCGGTGGTGTATGACGCGCGCCATGCGACCATCACGCCGCCCGGTGCGCCAGTGCTCGGCGAGACCGGCATGGTCATGCAGGTCCTGCCTGCGGGCAGCACGTACGATCCACGCACGGGACGCGCAACGCTGCCGCGCTGAATCGCTGCTGGCGCGCGCTCCGGACGCGCATCATGTTTCGACGTGTCCGGACGCTGTTGCCTCATCCTTTCGCTCTCGCGCGTTTCGCATGGATACGGCCGAAGCCACCACGCTGCTGGAACACCAGCTGCAACCCTTTCGCGCACAATCGCACGCCGATCTGCAGCGGCTGCTGCTGGCACCGGTGGCCACGGAGGTCGTCGGACCATCGGGGCGGCGCTATCAGCTTTTGATCCAGGCGGCGTGGGTGAAGACCCCGGGCGAAGCGCTCCGTGTCGTCGCGGGAATCGATGACAGCGGCTGGCAGCGCTTCCGTCCGATGACGGCAACGTTTGACGTGGGGCGGCACGACGGCCGGCACAACGGCACGTGACATGTCGCTGACACGGGATGCGGTACGCGATGCGGTGGAGCGCGGTGGCGATGAGCAGATGCAGCTCCTGCGCAAGCATCACGAGGACGCCTATCCCGAGAGCCGGCCGACGCCCGGCGACGTGTGCAGGGGCGAGGCGGAGCGGCTCAACGCGCTCGGCCTGGGCGACGCGCCGGGTTTCTCGCTCGCCGTGACGCGCGTGGAGCGGGTGGGGAATGAAGTGCGGCTCACGCACGTGTTCGAGTATGGACCGCAGCGCGCGCGTCTCGTCACCGAGCCCTTCACGAATTACGGATAATGCGCGAGTTCCATCAGGACGGACCGCGCCTGGGGAACCAGTACCTGGACGACCGGCTGCTGCGCTCGTGGCTGCGCCGCGTGCTGCCCCCGGAGATGCACGCGCGGGTGCATCTCGACCTGCAGCGGTTCGGTGCGCGCGTCGCCACGGACATCCTGGCGCTGGGTGATGCCGCCGAAGCGGCACCACCGCGGCTCGTGCAGTTCGATCCGTGGGGGCGACGCGTGGATCGCATCGAGACGAGCGAGAGCTGGCGCATGCTCGACCGCATCTCCGCGGAGGAGGGGCTCGTCGCCATCGGCTACGAGCGCGCCAGCGGGCCGCTCTCGCGCGTCGAGCAGTTCGCGCGACTCTATCTCTTCGCTCCGTCGTCGGCAACGTACAGTTGTCCGCTCGCCATGAGCGACGGCGCGGCGCGCTGCCTCGAGCTGTACGGCACGTCGCCACGATTGCGTGACGCGCTGCGCCATCTCACCACGCGAAATCCGGATGAGTTCTGGACGTCGGGGCAGTGGATGACGGAGCGGACCGGCGGCTCGGACGTCTCCGGGACGTCGACGCTCGCCTCGCGCGACGGCGATGCCTTCCGGCTGCGCGGCACCAAGTGGTTCACCTCGGCGACCACTGCACAGATGGCCATGACCCTGGCGCGCATTGACGGCGCTCCGGCGGGGAGCCGCGGGCTGAGCCTGTTCCATCTGGAACTGCGCGATCCGGACGGGCGCATGAATGGCATTCAGGTCCTGCGTCTCAAGGACAAGCTCGGTACTCACGCGCTGCCCACCGCCGAGCTGACGCTCGATGGAACCCACGCGTGGCTGGTGGGGGAGGAAGGGCAGGGCGTGCGGACGATCGCGACGCTCTTCACGATCACCCGCGTCTACAACGCCGTCGCCGCCGTCGCGGGAATGCGCCGCGCACTGGCGCTGGCGCGCGACTTCGCCGGGCGGCGCCTGGTCTTTGGACGCTTGCTGGCTGCGCAGCCGCTGCACGTCGAAACACTGGCCGACATGGCCGTCGAGGTGGAGGCCGGATTTCACCTGGCCTTTCGCGTGGTGGAACTGCTCGGCGCCACCGAATGCGGCACCGCGACGGCGCGCGATGCCGCGCTCCTGCGCGTGCTCACGCCGGTGGCGAAGTTGTTCACGGGCAAGCAGGCCGTTGCAGTCGCCAGCGAAGCGCTCGAGGCGTTCGGCGGCGCCGGTTATATCGAGGATACCGGACTGCCCCGGCTGCTGCGCGACGCACAGGTGCTCTCCATCTGGGAGGGAACCACCAACGTGCTCAGTCTGGACGTGCTGCGCGCGCTGGACACCAGCGACGCGCTGCACGCGCTCGTTGCGGATGCTCGCGATCAACTTTCCCGACTCACGGCGTCCGAGCTCGCGGCATCGGCGGCGAGCGCGACTCACGCGCTGGAGCAGGCGGAGCACTCGGCGGCGGACGCCGTCCAGGCGGGAAGCGAGTATCGCGAAGCCACCGCGCGCACGTTCGCGTTTGCGATGGCCCGTGCGTATGCGGCGGCGCTCATGCTCACGCACGCCGATTGGAGTCTCGCGCACGAGGGCGACCGGCGCGCGGCTATCGCGGCCGAGCGCTGGTGCGCACGGTCGCTGGTGAGCGAGTTGCACGCGGACGACGCGTACCGCGATGCCGCGCGCGCGGTGGCGCTCGATGTAGCCGCGCCGGTGACGGCGCTCTCGATGCGCGCGGGGTGACCCGGGCCACGGCCGGCTCGTCCTGCAGGGTGTCGTCCCGATTCTCTCTCGCCTGAGCCGCCGTCATGCCCAACAGTTCTGCGCGTCGCTCCACGACCACGCCCGGCGCTCGTGCGGCCGGGGATGTCCGCTGGGCGGACTTCGTCGCGGATCTCCCCGCGCTCATTCATCCGGCACCGCCAGACCCGCCGACGCCACATGAAGCCCCG
>DATNDS010000207.1:0-15043 GCA_035553215.1 Gemmatimonadaceae bacterium | reverse complement strand
CCGCGGGCTGCGTGCCGGACTCACGGGAACCGCGGAGCAGGTGGCGGAGCGCGTGCGCGCCTTCGCGGATGCGGGCGTGGATCTGCTGCTGCTGCAGTGCAGCCCGCAGCTGGAGGAGATGGAGCGGGTGGGCGAGCAGGTCATTCCGCTGACGGAGGGGGTGGGTAGAAGTGCTGCGGCGGCGGTGATACGTTAGCGCCGGATTCCAACCTGGCCATGTCATGTCGAAGGTCCGCTTCACCATCTCGATGTCGCTCGACGGATTTGTCGCCGGTCCCCGGCAGAGCGTGGACAATCCGCTGGGGGTGGGCGGCATGCGCCTGCACGAGTGGGCGTTCGCGCTGGCCTCCTGGCGTGGCCGGCATGGCCTGACTGGCGGAGCAGTGAACGAGAGCACGCCGGTAATCGCCGAGGCGTTTGCCAACGTCGGCGCCACGCTGATGGGGCGTAACATGTTCGGCGGACATCCCGGTCCATGGAACGTCGCCAATCCGTGGAATGGATGGTGGGGAACGAACCCGCCGTATCACCACCCGGTGATCGTGCTCACCCATTACGCGCGCGAACCGCTTCAGCTCGACGGTGGGACGGTGTTCACGTTCGTCACCGGTGGGATCGCCGAGGCACTGGAGCAGGCGCGTGCGGCCGCGGGCGAGCGGGATGTCGCGCTCGCGGGCGGGGCGAGCGCCGCGCGGCAATATCTCAGTGCCGACCTGGTGGATGAAATGGAGATCAACCTGGTGCCGGTGCTCCTTGGCAGTGGCGAGCGGCTGTTCGACGGCGTGGGCGACAATTTGCACGGCCTCGAGCTCATTCGCACCGTGGCCACGCCACAGGTGACGCATCTCAAGTTCGCGCGGCGCTGATCGCCACCGTCCTGCGCTGACCGCAAGAGCCATCGCCCAATGGATCCCGTGAGCTCACAGCCAGGTAACTGGTTCAGGCGAGTACTTGTTGTCATGGCGACTCTCATCGCATTGCCTGCGGTGGCGCTTACAATGTGGTCACTGCTGCAGGGCGGTGGAAGCTTTATCCGCGAGCTTGGGGCCGACGGAATAATCTTCGTCTGGCCAACGATGTTCGCGCTCGCCGTCATGCTGGCGGTCACGCGATGGCGCACCTCGCCGCACCCTCATTGGCAGTTCGCATTGGCGATCGTGTTGTGGCTGGCGTCTGTCGGTGCGTACGGCATTCAACAGGGCAGTCCAGTCAGGCTGCAGGACATCCTAGCGACATGCATCTGGGCCGGAGCGCCGCTCGTGGTATTTGGCTTTCTGCTCCGCCTCCTGCGACCCGTGCAGGTGGGGGTGTGGGTCCGGTTGACGCTGGGCAGTCTCATTCTGCTCGCTCTTGCGTGGTTCACGATCCCTCTCGCGCTGGTTGTGGGTTGCGCTGTGAGCGGCAGCTGTCCTTGAGAATTCACCCATCCGATTCGTCTGTGGCTCCGCGCAGCCTGCCACGCCGCCGGTAACGGCTGGACAGGATTTACACGATTGACAGGATTGACCGGACTCACACGGAGCCGTTTCCAAAGCAGTTGCGGTCATTTAGCGCACGGGCCAGCCACTGGCGAGTCGGCTGCTCACAATCCGGTAATTCCTGTTCATCCTGTAAATCCTGTCAGTTCTGTCCGTCCTGCAATTCCTGTCCCGTCTGGCGTCGGTGCCCGCACCGCACGCTGACCGGGCCCGACTTCAGTTGCTCGATCCGGTACGCCCCGGGAGTAAGCATGCGTAAGTGGTATCCCGCGATCGTCCTCGCGGGTGCGATCCTGCTCTCAGCCATCGTGTACGCACGACGGCCGGCTAGCTTGGCCACGCACCCTGCCATGAACGGAGAGCCGAATGGCTACAGCAGCCGGCTCGTCGACGCTTTCATTCTTCCGGTGATGGGACTGGCCATTTGGGGCCCCATGCGCGGCCTGCCGCTCATCGACCCGTGGCAGGCCTGATCACGTTGCTGTCGGCGTTGCTGCCCGCGCAGGCCTCGTTCATTCTGCTCATTGTGTCCGTGGGAGCGGCATCACTGGCCTCGATGGTCTACTCATACTTCGCGTGGCGGGAGGAACAACAGTGAAGGCAATCCTGATTGGCGCAGCGGGTCTGGTGCTATGCGGCGCGACAACCGTGGCAGCGCAGAACACCGAGCCGTACACCTTCCGCATGATCGTAGGCGGGGACACGCTCTCGAGCGAGGTGGTGCAACGCTCCGCGACCCGTGTTGACGTGGACATGATCGACAAAGCCGCCGGAGCGCACTGGCAATACAATCTCGCGGTGAAACCGGACGGCCAGGTGTCGGCGATGAACAACGCGTACTATCGCCTGGCGACACACGACACGGTGCCATATCAGACCGCGGCACTCACGTTCGGCGGCGACTCGGTGATGGTAACGATTTCGGGAAACGTCGCACGTGTCGAGAAAATCGCATCGCGGCCGGACGCGCTCCCCTACATCAACCCGTCGTTCGCGATGGTCGAGCTGTTCTTGCGGCGCGCGCGGGCGCTGGGTGGTTCGACAGACACGCTGCACATTTTTTCCGTCATTGGTGGAAAGACCGTCCCCGTGATCGTCGAGCGGCTGGGCACCGATTCAGCGCTCGTTCGCATCGGCCAGTCCGAGATGCGCGCGGCGGAGAGCCCGGATGGTGCGCTGCTGGGCGCGGTGGTGCCAGCTCAGCATCTCCGTGTGATTCGTGAGCCTGGGACACATCCGCTCATCACGCGAAAGGTTGATTACGGTGCGCCCCCGGGAGCGCCGTACACCGCGCAGGATGTCACCGTGCGCACGCCCGCGGGGCTGTCGTTCACCGGCACGTTGACATTGCCCGCCGTACACACCGGCCGCGTTCCCGCGGTCGTGACGATCACGGGCTCGGGGGCGGAGGATCGTGATGAGCGAATTCCCAACGTGGAAGGGTACCGCCCGTTCTGGCAGGTTGCTGATACCCTGGCACGACGCGGGATCGCCACACTTCGTCTGGACGATCGCGGCATCAACGGGTCGAGCGCGGGCCCCGCTGGCGCCACCTCCGCCGACTTCGCCAGCGACATCCGCGCGGCGCTGGCGTATCTGCGCGCACGGCCGGACATCGACGGCGACCGCCTGGCGCTCGTGGGACACAGCGAGGGTGGCGAGATCGCGCCCATGGTCGCAGCGACGGACCAGCGACTCAAGGGAATCGTGCTGATGGCGGGTCCTGCGTACACCGGGCGCCGCATCCTCGCATTCCAGCAGCGGAACGGGGTCAACAACATGCCGTCGCTCACGCCGGCACAGCGCAAGGCCGCGCTGGCCGAGAGCCAGCGGGCAACGGACAGCATGGCTGAGCGTAACGGCTGGCTGCGCTACTTCCTGTCGTACGATCCGCTGTCGACGGCTCGCAAGGTCCGCGTGCCGGTGCTCATTCTCCAGGGGGAGACGGACCAGCAGGTGACTCCCGAACAGGCGGACACGCTGGCGGCGGCATTTCGCGCCGGCGGCAATCGCGACGTCACCCTGCGCAAGTTTCCCGCGACGGATCATCTCTTTCTCGCCGACTCCACGGGGAATCCGGCGCGCTACAGCCTGCTTCACACGCGCGTGGTGCGGCCCGAAGTGCTCGGCGCGATCGCCGACTGGTTGGCGGCGCATGTGCACTGAGGCGCGTTTGGAGCCGCGATGCGCGGCTCGCCTCCCCCTCCTCCGCTTCCGCGACCATCGCGTTATCATCTCTGGGTCGTGCATGTCACAGCAGATCCGCTGCGCCGGCAGCGGAGCGGCCCAGTACGGGAGGGTGAAATGAAAGCCGATACACCTGTCTCTCGCCGTGACTTCCTCAGGACCGGCGCGACCACCGCCGCCGGTCTCACCATCGCTTTCTACATTCCGTCGCGCTTCACCGCGATCGCCCGGGGCGAGACACCGCTCGCCGCCTCGGACGATGCGGCCTTCGCACCCAACGGATGGGTGCACATCGGCATCGATGGCATCGTCACGATCACGGTGGACAAGTCGGAGATGGGGCAGGGCGTCAACACATCGTATCCGATGCTCGTGGCCGAGGAGCTGGACGCCGATTTCGCGCAGGTGCGCGTGGGCGCCGCGCCGGAAAATCCCGCCGGGTGGACGCGTCGCATGGGGACAGGTGGCAGCAGCAGCGTACGCTCCTCGTACGACACGCTGCGCAAGGCGGGCGCCACGGCGCGCGCGATGCTCGTTGCGGCCGCGGCTCGGCAGTGGGGCGTGGAGGCCGCCACGTGTCGCACCGAGAAGGGGACGGTGATTCATGCGGCAACGGGCCGCGCGCTCGCCTACGGAGCGCTGGCATCACGCGCCGGCTCGCTGCCCGTGCCCGCTGATGCGCCGCTCAAGGATCCGAAGGACTTCCGCATTCTCGGCACGCGCGTGCGCCGGCTCGACACGCCGGTCAAGGTGAACGGCACCGCCCGCTTCGGCATCGACACACGCCTTCCCGGCATGCTGTACGCGTCCATCGAGCGCTCCCCGGCATTTGGCGGCAGTATCACGCGGGTGGACGATTCGCGCGCCCGGTCGATGCCCGGCGTGAAGCGCGTCGTGCAGCTTGCCGCGGTGAAGAGTGCGCGATCGGAACGCGCCGTGGCGGTCGTGGCCGACAGCTACTGGCACGCGCTGTCGGCGCGCCGCGCGCTGCACATCGAATGGAACGACGGACCCAACGGGTCGCTCGACAGCGCCGCGATCAGCGCCAGGCTGGCGCAGCTCGCGGAGCAAGCGGGCCTCCCCGCGCGCACGGAAGGTGATGCCGGCGCCGCGATGCAGGGCGCCGCCAAAACCATCGAGGCCGTGTACGAAGTGCCCTACCTCGCGCACGCCACCATGGAGCCCATGAACTGCACCGCGCACGTGCGCGCCACCGGCTGCGATGTATGGGCTCCCACACAAGGACAGTCAGGTGCGCAAGCGGTGGCGGCCGAGGTGGCGGAGATGCCGCCGGAGCAGGTCCGCGTGCACACGACGTACCTGGGCGGCGGCTTCGGCCGGCGCAGCGAGACCGACTTCGTGGCCGAAGCGGTGCAGCTCTCGAAAGTGATGGGCGCGCCCGTGCAGGTGATCGATATTCGCGAGGACGATGTGCGACACGATTTCTATCGTCCCACGACGTACAACCGGTTCGCCGCCGGCTTCGACGCGAGCGGCAATCCAGTGGCGTGGACGCATCGCATCGTTGGTGCGTCCATCGCGACATCCAAGGGGCGTCCGCCACGCGACGGGATCGATGGCTCGCTGGTGGAGGGCGCGGCCAACGTGCCCTACGAGATTCCCAACATCCTCGTCGAGCAGACCATCGCCGATCTCCCCATTCCGCTGGGCTACTGGCGCTCTGTCGGCAGTTCGCACAACGCGTATCTCACCGAGTGCTTCGTCGACGAGGTCGCGCGCGCCGCAGGGAAGGATCCGTATGAGTTTCGCCGCGCGCTGCTCGCCAAACATCCGCGCCACCTGGGCGTGCTCGAGCTGGCGGCGCAGAAGGCAGGGTGGGGCACGCCGCTCCCGGCGGGGCGCACGCGCGGTATCGCGGTGGCCGAGTCATTCGGTTCGTACGTGGCGGAAGTGGCGGAAGTCTCCCTCGATGGGAAGGGCATGCCGCGCGTGCACCACGTGGTGTGCGCGGTGGACTGCGGTCCGGTGGTCAATCCGGATACGATCGAAGCACAGATGCAGAGCGGCATCGTCTACGGTCTCACCGCCGCGCTCTATGGCGACATCACGATCGAGCGCGGGCGCGTGCTGCAGGGAAATTTCAATGACTATCCCATGCTCCGCATGAAGGAAATGCCGAAGGTCGACGTGTACATTGTGCCGAGCACCGAGAAGCAGGGCGGAATCGGCGAACCCGGCACGCCACCCATCGCGCCGGCGGTCTGCAACGCGATCTTCGCGGCGACGGGAGTGCCGGTGCGGCGACTGCCGATCATCCGGGACGGCAAGTCGAGGATTGCAGGTGTGATGTAGGGTGTCGACCCGGGCGTAGGGGTAGGGGAAGGCAGCATCAACGGTCCTGTCGTGTCCGGCGTAATTCCACGAGCAGGCCGTTCGAGTCCTTCACCGCCCACTCGCCATGCCCACCTTCGATTCGCGGCGCGCCGGCGCCGTTCGCATTGCTGCCGCAGTTGTACTGGCCCGGATTGCAGTTCTTGCGGCGCTCGCAGTGCTCGCAGTGCTCACGGCGCCCGCCGCGCCCGCGCAGAGTACGCTCCCCACGCCGCACCAGGCGGTTGCCGGAGCGTCCCCCTCTTCTGCGCCCGCGTCCGACAGTTCGATTCTCGCCGCGGAGCAGTACGAGCGTCCGCCCGCGGTGATCGAGCGACTCGTCACCGCGCCGCGCGAGAACAACGTCTCACTCAGTGCCGCCACGCAGAGCCCTGATCGCCGCCGGTTCTACAAGCTGGTGAGCGCCGGGATGCCCAGTGTGACGACCTTCGGGAAACCGCATTACTATCTGGGCGAGTTGCAGGTGGACTATCTGGCGAATCGCGCGCGGTCGCTCACCGATCGTGGGGCGGCCAGGCTCGATCTGATCGACGGACTCACGGGCAGCGTGCGCCAGATTGCCGCACCGGCTGGCGCGACGTTGAGCAGCCCGGCCTGGTCGCCCGATGGTGCCCGGATCGCCTACATCGCGAACTTCGCGAACGACACGCGCCTGTACGTAGCGGACGTCGCGACCGGCAGGACGCACGCGCTGGGCTCGGCGTCGCTGCTGGCCACGCTGGTCACCGAACCGCAGTGGACCGCGGACGGACGGAGCATTGTGGCGGTGGTGATCCCTGATGACCGCAAGTCGCCACCGGCGGAGCCGGCCATTGCCACGGGCCCCGAGGTGCGCATGACCGACGGGAAGAAGGACAAGACGCGCGTGTACGCCACGCTGCTCCAGGGTCCGCATGACGCGGCGCTGCTGGAGTACTACATCACGGGGCAGCTCGCGCTCATCAATGCGAAATCCGGCGCCGTGCATCGCGTCGGTGCTCCCGCCATGATCGACGACGTGGATCCGTCTCCGGACGGCAGGTATTTCCGGGTCACGCTGGTGCGCAAGCCGTTCTCGTACATCGTGCCGATGACGAGCTTCGCGCGATCGGAAGAACTGTGGGATGCAAACGGTCGCACCGTGACGCAACTCACCGAGCAGGCGGCGCGGCTGAGCGACGATCGTGATGCGCAGTCGCCGGCGGAACGCGCGGCAGCCGACACCGTGTCACGCGGCTTCACCTGGCTTCCCGATGGATCGGGACTCGCATACCTCAAACAGGACCCGGCGCCGCAGCGCGGCGAGCCGGATTCCTCGGGCGAGGCGTCAGCTTCCGAGCGCGGCAGCGGTGCCGCGGGTCGTGCGGCCCGACGCAAGGATCACCTCTACGCGTGGGCGCCGCCGTTCGACGCCGCGAGTCGCCGCGAGCTGTTCACGAGTGACAATCGCATGGGCAGCGTGCTGTTCTCGGCGGATGCGAAGATGGCGTTCGTCGCCGAGAACGTCTCGGGCACAGGGCACGTGTATGCCGTGTACTTCAACGAGCCGACGAAGCGCTACACGATCTGGCGGCTCCGCGGACTCAACGCAAGCGTGGGCGGCGGACGTCGCTTCTTCGGCGGCGGCGGGCGCGGCGGGAATGGTGCGGACTCGGTCACGTTCTATGAAAATCCCGGCGCGCTCATGACGACCCCATCACGCGCCGGCGTCGACGTCGCATTGCTGTCTCCGGACGGCAGCGCCGCATACCTCGAAGGGACGCATTACAACCGCGACTGGGAGCACCAGGCGCCGCGCGGCTTCGTGGATCGCGTGGAGATTCGCACCGGGAAGAAGACGCCGGTGTTCGAAGGTGCGGCCGACGTCTCTGAAACGGTTACGGCTGCACTGGATGACAGCCTGTCGAAGGTCATTGTCGAACGTCAGTCGCCCACGATGGTGCCCGACGCGTGGCTGCGCGATGCGGCGAGCGGCCAGTCCATGAAGCAGCTCACGCACAACATGGATGTCGCGCCGGAGTTCACGCACGCCGTGCGCAAGCGCATCTGGGTGACGCGGGCCGACGGCTATCGCTTTCTCGTCAATCTGACGCTCCCCGAGGGCTACCAGGCCGGCACGCGCCTTCCCGCCATGTTCTGGTTCTACCCGTATGAATACACCGACGAGGATGGCTATCTGCGCACGCTGCGCACGGAGAACATCAACGAGTTTCCGCGCTCGGCGCCGCGTACCATCGAATATCTCGTGACGCAGGGCTACGCGGTGGCCGACTTCGACCCGCCCATCGTTGGTGAGCAGGGGCGGATGAACGACAACTATGTGAACGACCTGCGCAACAACCTCTACGCGGTGATCGACGAGCTGGATCGCGATGGATTCATCGACCGGACCCGGCTCGCGATCGGAGGGCACAGCTACGGCGCCTTCAGCACGGTGAACGCCATGGTGCACACGGCGTTCTTCAAGGCCGGCATTGCCGGGGACGGCATGTACAACCGCTCGCTGACGCCCAACGGATTCCAGAACGAGCGGCGCGACTTCTGGTCGGGCCAGAAGGCGTACCTCGACATGTCACCGTTTCTCTACGCCGACAAGTTGAGCGGCGCCCTGCTGATGTATCACTCGCTCGAGGACCAGAACGTGGGCACGGCTCTCGAGAGCTCCACGCGCATGTTGCACGCGCTGCAGGGGCTGGGGAAGACCGCGGCTCTGTACATGTACCCCTACGAGGATCACGGGCCGCTCACGCGCGAGACGGTGCTCGACCAGTGGGCGCGGTGGGTGGCGTGGCTGGATCGGTACGTGAAGAACTCCTCGCAAGTAGCGGCCAGCCCGGTGGTGAAGGCGGCGGGACAGTAAGGGATCAATGGGGTCAGGATCAATGGGGTCAGAGTCGATTGAAGTGCTGACGGGAATCGGCAAATGGGGAATGGGGAATCGTGGGAATGGGGTGGCCGATTTCCCGCTGTTGATGAAATCGGGGTGCGGCGGCAGGGGGCGGATTGCCTTATCGATTCCCCATTCCCGATTGCCGATTCCCGGTTTCAATCGACTCTGACCCCATTGGTTGCCACAAGAAGACAGGATTTCAGGATTTTCGGGATTAACAGGATTGTTGGGAGCCGAGCCCCAAGGCTTCAGTGAGTTCGCTGAACGACGGCGAATGCTTTTGGAACGGCACCGTGAGAATCCTGTAAATCCTGTCCATTCTGAAATCCTGTCTCGCCTTAATAGCTGGTTAAACCACGGTCGCGGGTGTCCGGTCGCCGCCAGCTGATGAGAATCAATCGACTCTGACCCTTTTGATCCGGGAAGGGACAATCGGGAATGAGGAATAGGGGTGGCCGTCCGCCCCCGTTCCCCATTCCCACGATTCCCCATTCCCGATTGCCGATTCCCAAGGGCGGGGTCGTGGGGCGTGGTCGTGGGGCGTGGCAAGTTCACGGATTCTTTCCCTTCAGGATTTCGCCGAAGAGCTCCATGGCCCTCGGGTCACCGGACTGGCCCAGCCAGAATAGCGCCTTGCTCCGCAAGGCCGGATCGTGATTGCTCCGGGCCACGCGGACGAGCGCGGGCACGCCCTCCGCGTGGGGTTGCTGTGAGAGGGCGAAGATGGCCTGGGCGCGTACGTCCTCATCATCCGATCGCGCGCTGTCGTCGCGATCGCCGAAGAGCGCCCGGTTGTCGATGACCGCCGCGGCGGCCTGGCTCAACCAGAAGGTTGCTCCCTGCCGCGTAGCGCGAGGCAGCGACGAATCGCGCGCGATGGGAAACAGGGCTGGCCACGGCGTTGCGCTGTCCGCGAGCACCGCGGCGAGAATGGCGTCTTCCCCCACGCGACCGCTGTTCGCTCTGCTCGCGAGATCCAGAAAATAGTTCGCGGCATCCGTCGCGGGCACAATGCCCAGATCGTGCACGGCGCTGGAGGAGTCATTGCCGCCAACGAACACGCGCGCGCGTTCCACCGTGCCGTTTTGCACCGTGAGCTCGGCGCGCACGGGGCCGGGCTCGCACCAGTCGCGCCAGCCTGCCGCGTCGCCTGTCGAAACGCCCTGGCTGTAGAACGTGCGCCCGCTCGACCCAATGCTGCCGCGGCCGTTGCCGCACACGCCGTCACGTGAGGCGAAGCGCACCTGGACCACGCCATCGCCTACGGCGCGAACTCGCTGCGTGAGTAACTGCGCGCGCGCGGCGCCCGGTGCGGCACCCGCCGAAGCGGTTGCCGCTATGACGAGCACCGCGATCGTCATGATGGATCTCATCGCGTCATGCTCCGCTCAGTGTTCGAGAATGGAAGTCAGGAACTGCGCGACCCGTGGATCATCCTTCTGCCCAAGCCAGAAGATCGCCTGCTTCCGCACGGGCATGCTGCCTGTGGTATCACGGGCAATTGCAATCAGGGCGGGCACACCGGAGTCCTCCGGGAATTGCGACAGCACGAACACCGCCTCCTTGCGAATGGACTCGGTATCCGTGCCGTCGAGCGCGATGGCGCGCACGGGTTCGAGCACCCCGGCTTCCCCTACCTGGCCGGCCCAGAAGAGGGCGCGTTTGCGCACGGTCGTGGGACGTGCGTGGTCCTTCGCAAGTGAGAGCAGGTCGGGAGCGATCGTCGTGCTGTCCGCCAGGGCGGCCGGAAGAATCGCATCCGCCGCCACGCGCTCCGGGGTATCCGGACCGCGTGCCAGGCTCAGAAAGTATTCGACTGCGGCGTGTGTGCTGACGAAACCAAGGTCAGTGCCGCCATCGACGCTGCTGTCGGATGATCCACCCACGAAGGTCTGCAACCTCGTCACCGCGCCGTTCGACACGGTGAGTTGCACCTGCACGGGTCCGTGCAGGCAGCGGCCGCCCCAGTCAGAGCTGCTGCGAAACGAGAATGATCGCCCGCCATCGCCGCACACGTCCGGTCGTGACGCGAAGCGCAGCTCGGCGGCGCCGGTCACCGCGCCGATGCGCTGCGCGAGCGACTGCTGCGCGCGTGCCGGCATGGCGAACAGGGCAAAGGACACGAACGTGACGAGGCATGTAATCGCGGCAGACAGAACAGGGTCCGTGAGTGAAGACCCCACGGCGGCCGCGGCGCGCCACCGAAGACGCTCAGTTCGAATCATGATTCACGAGCTCCTCGAGGAATTGCCGCACGCGGGGATCGTTGCGCTGGCCGAGCCAGAACACGGCCTTTTTGCGCAACTCGGGATCCGGGTCCCGCCGCGCGATGTCGAACAGCTTGTCCGTAGCCTCGGTATCCGAGCGCTGCGACAAGACGAAGATGGCCTGTTCCTTGAGTTCCGTATTCTTCAGTGATCCATACATCTGCGAAATGTCGGCAATGGACACGCCGCTCTGGCCCGCCCAGAAGAGCGCCTTCTTGCGCAGCTCGATGCTCTGATTCGGGTCGGCGGCCAGCCCAGTGAGCCACTGCCCGTCCTTGCCGCCCTGCGCAATCGACTGCAGTACACGCTCCTTCAAATCGTCGCTCTTGAGCGTCGTGAACAGATCCTTCAGATACGTGACGTCCCCCTGATCTCCGCGAAGGTTGCCAAGCGCGAAGATCGCGCGAGCCTTCACGTCGTCGGAGGCGGTGGTGCTCGTAATGAGATCGTGCAGCGCCTGGCTGGCGCGCGCGCCCGGGTGCTGCGAGAGCGCGAAGATCGCCTTGTCCTGCAGGTCTTCGTCCTTCGAGGAGCGCACGATCGAGTCGAGCAGTGTCACAGTGCGATCGCCCGGCACCTGGCCAAGCCAGAACACGGCCTGCCGGCGTACTTCGGGGCTCGGATCACTGCGCGCGGCCTCGAGCAGCATGCTCGCGCTCTCGTCGCTCTTCTGCTGCGCCACGATGAACACGGCCTTCCGGCGCAGCGGTTCGGAGCACCCGTCGCGTCGCGCGAGCACTTTCTTCAACACGGGAAGCGCCTGATCCGCGTTCATCTGCATGAGTGCGTTGAGCGCCGCGACGCGAATGTCGTCATCCTCGCGCGGGCATCCCTGCACGGCCGAGTCGGCGGTGCGGCGAATGTCGGCGGCGTAGCGTGAATCGCCGCGCTTCGCCAACTCGCCCCGAATCCGTGTGACCAGGGCATCGGCGTCGCCATGCGTGGCAGCCGACGGGAATCGCGCCTTCTGCTGCTGCAGGCTCGCGAGCGCGGCGTGCAGGTCATCCGTGCCGCCGCGACGGTAGAGCGCGAACGCCTGCCAGTACAGCGCGTCGCCGGCGTACGACGACGTCGGAAAGCGCTCCGCGATGCGCCGAAAGAGATCCGCGGCGCGGCGATAGTCGCCATCGTTGAGCGCCTGGCGCGCCGTACGGTACAATGAGTCGGCGCTGTCCGATGGAAACGCGGCTGGCGGCGCCACCGTTCGGAAGGGATCATCCGGCCCGGCGAGTGCGGCGCGGGGCGCGATGGTAACGGCCGCCACGATCACGAACAGAACTGCAGGCAATCTCGTCATGGAGCTGTCTCCTCAGGTGCCGGTCAGGAGCGCCGTGCCGGTGCCGGCCGGGGTGGCGCTACGAATGCGGGTCATCATGTCGCGGTCGCGCAGCGACTGGTCGATCAGATTCAACTCGTTGCGCATGGTGCCGGGTGCGGCGTGCTGCTCGGCGCCGAGCTGCGTGATCTGCGTGAGTACGAGCTCGAGATCGCCAAGCAGCTTGTGTACGCGCGGGTCGGTCGCGTCGGGCGAATCGAGCAGCAGGCGCGTGGTGCCAAGCAGGTCGCCAGCCCACTCGGTGATTTGCGGATCCACGGTGCCGTGCTCGGACTCGACGCGGAATGACGTGAGCAGCGCCTCGGCGTGCGCCAGATGTTCGGTCGTGATGGCACTGTAGAGTGCGTTCGGTTGACTGGTTGTTGCGGGTGCCGGCACCGTCGACGTCTGTTGTGCGATGCGGCCGGGTGCCGCCGGACCGCGAAGCGAATAGCCAATGCCGACACCGAGCACGAGCGCGGCGGCCGTGGCGAAGCCGGCGATCCACCAGAGTCGGCGGCCTGTGACGGAGCGAAGCGGTGCGGCGCGCCGGTCGCGGCGCTCAGCGCTGATGCGGGCCCACAGCTCGTCGCGCGGCGTGGGTGGGGGATCGTTGTAGCTGCGTGCTTCGCGCCGCAGGAATTGTTCGAACTGATCGTCGGTCATGCGGTCCATTCTCCTGCGTAGTCTGCCAGCTCGACGCGCAGCCTGGCGCGCGCCCGTGACAGTTGCGCCTTCGACGTGCCGGGCTGGAGTCCCAGCGCGCCTGCGATTTCCTCGTGTGTGAACCCTTCCACGTCGTGCATCACGAATACCGTCCGATAACCCGGCGGCAGGGCGTCTATGGCCTGCGCGAGGCGCTGCTTCAGATCGGGCTCGGCGCGATGCATGGGAACGCCCTGATCGCGTGCGTCGTCCAGATCTGTTTCCCGCGCGTGCAGCAACTTCACCTTCCGCAATCCGTTGAGCGACACCGACACGGCGATGGCGTGAAGCCACGTGGCGAACGTGGAGTCGCCGCGGAAATCCTGCAGCCGGTCAAACGCGCGGATGAACGTGTCCTGCGTGAAGTCCTGCGCGAGATCGTCGGTCCCCGCGAGCCGGTAGGTGAGCCGATACACGCGGTCAACGTGCGCGTCGTAGAGCGCGCGCTCGGCCGCCGGGTCACCCGCCCTGGCTCTCGTCAGGAGTTCGAACTCGTCCACCGAACCTCGTTGCGCCAGGGGCGTCCGATCTGGTTGTGCGTGAGACAGAGGAAGTCCGGAAACGGTTGCGTGCCCATCGCCAGCGCAGTTACGTAGAGCATTGGCCACGCAATATGCGTCGGCTCACATGCTTCCATTCAACCGGACCCCCCTGTGGCGAACGATCACCGCTGCTCATGGGCCGATGGCGATCCACTGATGCGGACCTATCATGACGCGGAGTGGGGCGTGCCGCAGCGCGACTCCCGCATGCTCTGGGAGATGCTGATGCTCGAGGGGTTCCAGGCGGGGTTGGCCTGGATCACCGTTCTCAGGAAGCGCGACAGCTTCCGGGACGCGTTCGCCGGGTTCGAGCCCGAGCAGGTGGCCCGATTCGGTGCGCGGGACATCGCGCGCCTTTTGAAGAATCCGGGCATCATCCGCGCGCGGGCCAAGATCGAGGCGACGATTGCAGGTGCCCGGATCTACTGCGACATGCAGGCGCACGGTGAGCGCTTCACCGACTTCTGCTGGGGCTTTACCAGTGGCAGCGTCATCACGGGCGACGGGCACAGCGTGATTGCCACATCGCCGCTCTCCGAACGGATCTCGAGAGAGATGAAGCGCCGCGGGTTCAAATTCGTCGGGCCGACCATCGTGTATGCCTGGATGCAGGCTGTTGGCATCGTCAACGATCATACCGCCCGATGCTTCCGTCGGAAGCAGGTTGGCGGTGAAGGAGCCGTGCCATGAACAAGGTCAATTGTGCAGAAAAGCTGGCGCTCTTCACCGAGTATTGGGCACCGCGCATCGTGGGCGAGCTCAACGGACAGCAGGTGAAGCTCGTGAAACTGAAGGGCGAATTCGTGTGGCACCACCACGAGAATGAGGACGAACTATTTCTGGTGGTCAAGGGTACGCTTCGGATGCGGCTGCGCGACGGGGATATCGTCCTCAACAAGGGCGAGTTTCTCATCGTCCCACTTGGTGTCGAGCACCAGCCCGTGGCCGAGGAGGAAGTGCATCTCCTGCTCTTCGAGCCGGCGTCCACGCTGAATACCGGGAACATGCGCAACGAACGGACCATCGAGCATCCTGAGCACATTTAGTGATCTGGACGGAAGTCGGTGCCTTCTGCCATGCGTCATCCGTGGCGGTGTGATTCGCCAGTGGTGCGCTCGTCCTCGTCCGTATGCCCATGCTCGACTTTCTGAAGCGTCGCCGCCGCGCGCGTCTGCGTGAGTCCCCCAGTCCGGACGAATGGCGCCGGATCATCGAGGACAACGTCGCCATGTTCGGCCGGCTTTCCGCGGCAGACCAGGAGGAGCTGCTCGGGCATGCGCAGGTACTGATCGCGGAGAAACATTTCGAGGGATGCGGCGGTCTCGAAC
>DATNDS010000206.1:0-80363 GCA_035553215.1 Gemmatimonadaceae bacterium | reverse complement strand
GCGCTCTGCTCTTCAATGAGGAGCCCGTAGCGGAAACCGCTGCACCCGCCTGGCTGCACACTCACGCGCAGACCGCCCTGCTCGGCGGTGACGCCTTCCTGCTCCATGAAGCGCCGGGCTTCCACCGCCGCTCCAGGCGTGAGGGTGATCGTGACGGCGGGCTGCTGTGTTGTGCTCATGCGAAACCTCTGTGATGTGAACAGGGGGACACACCCTGACTGGTTCGTACTCTATAAAGTTACATGGGAATCGGCAATCGGGAATGGGGAATCGGGGAGGAAGACCTCCCCACACCGCACCCCGCCGCCTCTTTTTCACCGCCGGCTCCCCCCGTTTCATCATTTCCCATCCCCACGATTCCCCGTTCCCGATTGCCTGGGGAAGGGTGTTGGGGCGTGGAGGATTCCCAAGGGTGGGGCCGTGGGGAGAGGCCCCTACCTTCCCCCCGCCAGTGCCCGTGCCACGGCGTCAGCCAGGTGAACACGCACCGGTCCTTCGCGCGGATTGTCGCGCGTCGGATCGACGCGATTCGTGAGCAGGATGATGAACAGGTCCTGCTGCGGGTCGATCCAGATGGATGTTCCGGTGAAGCCGGTGTGGCCAAACGCGCGATTCGACAGCAGGTGGCCCGCCGAGTTCGTGCCGTTGGGCACTTCCCACCCGAGCGCCCGATTGGAGAACGCCATGTTCTGAACGCGCGTGAAGGTGTCGACTGCCGCGGCGCTCACGATGCGCACACCGCCCAGCTCGCCGCGATGCAGGTACATCTGCGCAAAACGCGCCAGGTCGTGCGCACTGCTGAACAGCCCCGCATGACCGGAGACGCCGCCCAGCGCGTAGGCATTCTCGTCGTGCACCTCGCCGCGGATCAGCCGGCCGCGCCACGGATCGCGCTCCGTGGGTGCGATGCGCGAGAGCCAGGACGCCGGAGGGCGGAACCGTGTCGATGTCATGCCGAGTGGCCCGAACACGTGGGCGGCGAGGTACTGATCGAGGGGTTGGCCGCTGACGCGTTCCACGAGCTTGCCCAGCAGAATGGCGCCAAGGTCGCTGTACACCATGCGAACGCCGGGCAGTGTGTCCAGCGGCGTCGTATACACGAGCGCGATCGCCGCGGCGGGTGAGGTCGCCTCCTTGTACAACGGCCGCCACGCCGGGAGCCCGGACGAATGCGTGAGGAGATCGCGCACGGTGACCAGCTCCTTGTGCGGCCCCGTGAACTCGGGCAGATAGTGCTGCACGCGCTCGTCCAGCTTGATGAGCCCGCGGTCCCAGAGCTGCATCACAGCCGTCGTCGTGCCGATCACCTTGGTGAGGGACGCCAGATCCCAGAGCGTATTCTCGTCTGGTGTCGGCGACGGCGCCCAATCCAGATGTCCGACGCCACGGCTCGCAAGGATGGCGTCGCTGTCGCCGACAATGGCGTACGCGCCGGGGTAGGCGCTGTCGGCGAGGCCACGCTGCAGCACGCCCGCCACCGAATCGGCGACGGCGGCCCGAACAGATGAAACGGGGGACACGGTCATGGCGGCACCGCCACCGGCGCGCTGCTGCGCGCTCGCGCACGCAGCCATGCCCAGCAGCAGCAGGGTCGCGGGGAGGACGCGCGGGCGTGGCGCGGCCAGTGTATGTTCCAGCGTCATTGAATGGGAGCGACAGGGATGTTGCATGGATGTGTACGGGCTGGTGGGGTCATGGCAGCGGTGCTCGTGCTGGCCTGTGTCAGCGGAGCAGCCACGCCTGAAGCGGAAGCTGGTGGAGCACGCAGGAGCGGACATGTCCGACCAGGGATATCTGTCCTCCTGACTGACAGCATAACGCTGATCGCGGGCAAACGCGTTGGCCTGCTCACCAACCAGACCGGAATCGATGAGCACGGCCAGAGCGACATCGACCTCCTGTACCAGGCCGGCGCGCGGATGACGGATGATGTCGCCGCGCCCAGACTCACGGCGCTGTTCTCGCCGGAGCATGGCATCCGCGGTACGGAGGACCACACGAATCTGGCGAATGGGCGCGACGCGCGCACGGGTCTCCCGGTTTTTTCCCTGTACGGTGCGACGACACTGCCGCCGCCCGACAGCGTGCTCGACCGGCTCGATGTGCTCGTCATTGACCTGCAGGACCTCGGCGCCCGCCCGTGGACGTACGTAGCGTCCATGGTCTATTCGATGCGCAGCGCCGCGCGTCACGGGCTCCCGGTGCTCGTCCTCGATCGCCCCAACCCCATCACGGGTGTCCACGTGGAAGGTCCGGTGCTCGACAGCACCGTTGCGTATGCCGGCACTCAGAGCGCCGGACATTCGGCCACGCCGACGTCGCTCTACCCGATCCCGTCGCGTCACGGTCTCACCATGGGCGAGCTCGCGCTGTTCTACAACGATGTGCTGCATCTCGGCGCCAATCTGCACGTGATTCCCATGCAGGGCTGGCGGCGCACCATGTGGTTCGACGAGACCGGTCTTCCCTGGGTCCGACCGTCTCCGAACATGCCATCGCTCGCGAGCGCGACGCTGTATCCCGGCGTGGTATGGCTCGAGTCCACGAACGTGTCCGTGGGTCGCGGGACCTCGGATGCCTTTCAGCACGTGGGAGCACCGTGGCTCGACGCCCGGCGTGCCGTTGACTTGCTGAACGATCGCAACCTGCCGGGCGTACGATTCGAGACCGAGCGATTTACGCCGCGCCATCCCACGGATGACAAGTATGGCGGCCGCGAGGTGCAGGGAATTCGCATCGTGATCACCGACCGGGACCGGGTGCAGGCGACGCGTGTGGGCGCGGCGCTGATCTGGGCGATCGGTCGGACCAATGGAGATTCGCTCCGCATCCGCATAAAATCGTTTAACCAGCTGGTTGGCATGCCCTCTGCGAGGGAAGCGTTAGTGGGCGGGGCGGATCCGGACAGTCTCATCGATGCGACGCTGCCCGCCGCCGTCCGGTTTCAGGAAGAGAGCAGGAAGTATTGGTTGTACAAGTAGGCACGGGAAGCGCCGCGCTGCGCGTGCCTGCGGGAAGCGGTGCTCAGCTTTCGTTTGTCGCTCACGTCGTCTATCGTCTCGCCTAACATTTCTCTCCAAGGAGATCAGCTCATGAAGACCTTTGTCGCGATCGCGCTCATGGTCGTCGTGGCGGGGTGCAGCCGCAAGGTGAAGGTGAATACCGCGCCGACGCCGACGCCGGCGGCGGCCGCGGACGTCTCGTTCGAGGTATCGAACAATCTCACGCAGCCGGTGAACGTTTATGTGACGAGTGCTGGCGCGGACATTCTGGCGGGGCAGGTCGGCCCCAACAGCACGCAGGCGCTCACGGCGCGTGGCGTGCCGTCGGGCAGCATGGTGACGCTCAAGGCGCGCACGGTTGACGGCACGCGGACCTACACGAAGGATGACGTCGCGTTTACCAGCGGTTTGCGCTGGGCCGTTCCCTGACGCGAGTTGCTCACATCCTCACGATGGGGTAGTTTTCCGGGCTGGAGGACTCCTCCAGCCCGTCGTGCGTTTCGGACGGCTGACCGTGTTTCGCTGGACCGCTGAAATGCGTGCGCGCGCTACCCCATGACCGTACTACCGGATTGGCTGACCCGTGGCTATCTGCGGCTCATCGAGCCGGTAGCGGAGTGGCTGGTGCGCCGGGAGGTCCAGCCGAACACCATTACGACGATCGGCACGATCTGTTCGGTGGCCGGAGGAGTGATCTATGGCACGGGGCACATTCGC
This sequence comes from Gemmatimonadaceae bacterium, assembly GCA_035553215.1. Classification (GTDB taxonomy): domain Bacteria; phylum Gemmatimonadota; class Gemmatimonadetes; order Gemmatimonadales; family Gemmatimonadaceae; genus JADGGM01. Next base: position 76,644 of record DATNDS010000206.1, on the reverse strand, counting down.
ACGGCCGGATGGTTTCTTGGCCTGACGGCGCTGTTCGATGTGCTGGATGGCATGGTAGCGCGGCGCACGAATCGCAGCTCCACATTCGGAGCGTTCTACGATTCCACGCTGGACCGGATCGCGGATGGTTGTGTGCTGGGTGGCGTCGCCGTGTTCTTCGCCACGTGGCACAGCCGGGTGGGGACGGCGATGATGGTCGTCTGCCTGGCGGGCATGATCGGGACGTTCGTGACGTCCTACACCCGCGCGCGCGCCGAGGCGCTCGGGATTGACGCAAAGGTGGGGCTGCTGCAACGCCCCGAGCGCGTCGTGCTGCTCTCGGCGCCGCAGGCGTTTTTCGGGCTCGCGCTCGGCGGGCTCGTGTTAATGGCAATCATTGTCTTGTTGACCCTTACTGCGTGGATCACCGCGGTGCAGCGTATCTCCACCGTCCGCCGGTCGGCGCGACGCGAACACATGGAACGCGCACGCGCGGCGGGCGAGGCGTCGAATCCGGGCCGATTGATCGGCGACGTTCCCGCTCCGCGCCCCATTGTCACAGGAGATTCATCACGTGCAGGCGTCTAACACGGTCGGGAACCGGCAGGCTCCGCGACCGGCTGCCGGTCGGCTTGGTGTGCTCACGCCCGGCCTTGGTGCCGTGGCGACAACGTTCATGGCCGGCGTGGAGAGCGTGCGCCGCGGCCTCACGCTCCCCATCGGCTCACTCACGCAGATGGCGACGATTCGCCTCGGGAAGCGCACGGACAATCGCGCACCGTACATCAGGGAGTTCGTGCCGCTCGCCGGTCTGGATGACCTGGTGTTCGGCGCCTGGGATCCGATTCCCGATGACGCGTTGACAGCGGCGCGCAAGGCGGGCGTGCTCGAGGAAAAGCACATCGCCCCGATCGCGGATTTCCTCGCTGCGATCAAGCCCATGCCGGCGGTGTTCGACAACAAGTACATCACGCGCATCACCGGCAGCAACGTCAAGAAAGGGAAAACGAAGCGCGATCTGGCCGAGCAACTGCGGCAGGACATCCGCGATTTCAAGGCCATGCACAAGCTCGACCGCCTGGTCATCGTCTGGTGCGCCTCGACCGAGATCTATATCAAGGCCGGCCCGCAGCATGCCACGCTGGAGCAGTTCGAGAAGGCCATGGAGCGCAACGATGACGCCATCGCGCCGTCCATGCTCTATGCCTACGCGGCGATCATGGAGGGCGTGCCCTTCGCGAACGGCGCGCCGAATCTCGCGGTGGATACGCCGGCGCTCATGCAGCTCGCGCACGACCGCGGCGTGCCCATTGCCGGCAAGGATTTCAAGACCGGCCAGACCTGGATGAAGACGGTGATCGCGCCAGGGCTCAAGGCCCGCATGCTCGGCCTGCTCGGCTGGTATTCCACGAACATTCTGGGCAACCGCGACGGCGAAGTGCTCGACGATCCGGCTTCCTTCAAGACGAAGGAAGAGTCCAAGCTCAGTGTACTCCACTCCATCCTGCAGCCGGAACAGTATCCTGCACTCTACAAGGACTTCGCCCACGTCGTGCGGATCAACTACTATCCCCCGCGTGGCGACAACAAGGAAGGGTGGGACAACATCGACATCATGGGGTGGATGGGCTACCCCATGCAGATCAAGATCAACTTCCTGTGCCGGGATTCCATTCTGGCCGCACCCATCGTCCTCGACCTGGCGTTGTTCATGGACTTCGCGCAGCGCGCCGGCATGAAGGGCGTGCAGGAATGGCTCTCGTTCTACTTCAAGAGCCCCATGGCCGCGCCCGGGCTGCATCCGGAGCACGACCTCTTCATTCAGCAGACCAAGCTCAAGAATACGCTGCGCTATCTGATGGGTGAGGAGCAGATCACGCACCTCGGAATGGAGTATTATCAATCATGACGCGCGTCCCGAGTCTGGCGCTGGTCGCCCTGATGGCCGTCGCCGCACTCTCGTGCGGCCCGTCGGATTCGGGAAAGTTCACCGATTACCGGGCGTTCACGGATCATTACCAGATCCGGGTTTCCGCGATGCCCATGCCACCGCTCGCGCGCGAGCCGGCGCTGTTCAAGCTGGTCATTCGCGACAAGGACACCCAGCAGCCCATTCAGGGTGGCGATGGCATTCTGTACGCGGAAACACGCCAGGGCGTCAAAGCCTGGGACCAACTCAAGGCCGGCCAGGAGCTGGGGACCTACACCGCGCAGCTCAACTTCATCGTGTCTGGCGAGTGGGCCATGGGTCTCCGATTCCGGCGCGACTCGACGCATGCCCTCGAGCAGGCCGACTGGATGCAGTCGGTGCTCCCTGACACCTCTTCGATTCCCTGAGTCCTTCATGCGGCACTACTTTCGTACGCCCATGCCGTCCGGCGAGGTGCTGGCCGCGGCGGATGCGTTCTTTCCCGCGTTGCAGCTCGCGCCCTCGCCGGGCGCGGATCGTGGCCACCGGTACGCCGGGCCACTCGGCGCCGTGACCATTATCGCCTGGCCTGAAGGCGGACACTACACGTTCGTCGAAGCGCACACGAACCAGCCTGGAGAGAGCCGCCTCGATCGCAACGTGAAGCGCTTCTTCGTGGCGCTGCACCGCATGGTCGATCCGGCGCATACCCTCACGCCGACCTACTGATGGCCGCTCGTGCGTCCACGCGCGTTCGCGCGACGTCCCGGCCGGAGACGGCTGACGGACGACGCCCATCCGCGCTCCTCTCGCGGGAGCAGAAGCTGGAGCTGTATTACTACATGCGCCTCACGCGCTCGCTCGAGGAGCGCCTGGTGAATCTCTATCGCCAGACGAAGGTCGTGGGCGGGCTCTTTCGCTCGCTGGGGCAGGAGGCGGATTCCGTTGGAAGCGCGTACGCGCTCGATCGCACGCGGGGCGACTTTCTGTCTCCGCTCATCCGGAATCTCGGGTCAATGCTCGTGCAGGGCGCCAAACCCGTGGAGATCATCCGCCAGTACATGGCGAAGGGCGATTCCCCGACGCGTGGCCGCGAACTGAACATCCACTTCGGCGACACTGTGCGCGGATTTGTCGGTCAGATTTCGCATCTGGGCGACATGGTGCCCGTCATGACCGGGATCACGCTCTCCTTCAAGATGCGTGGTGAGGCACGAGTGGGTCTGGTCTATGTCGGTGATGGCGCGACCTCCACCGGCGCGTTCCACGAAGGCATCAACTTCGCGGCGGTGCAGCGCTGCCCCATGGTGGTCATTGTCGAGAACAACGGCTATGCGTACTCCACGCCGTTGAGCCGGCAGACTGCGGCCCGTGAGCTTCGCGACAAGGCAATGGCGTACGGAATTCCCGGCGAACAGGCCGACGGCAACGACGTGCTTGCCACGTACGACGTCACCCGACGCGCCGTGGATCGCGCGCGGCGCGGCGAGGGCGTCACGCTCATCGAGCTGATCACGTATCGTCGCAAGGGACACGCGGAGCACGACAACCAGTCGTACGTCCCCGAGGGAGAGATTCAGCGATGGGAGACGCAGAATGACCCGCTCGACCGCTACAGTGCCGTGCTCGCGGCCGAGGGTGTTGCCGCCGCGGAACTGGCGCGGATCGATGAGCGCGTCCAGGCGGAAATCGATGCGGCGACGGACGTGGCGGATGCGTCGCCGATGCCGGAGCCGGACGACGCGCTGCGTGGCGTCTACGCCGATCCCGCGCAGGCCGAGCCGCTCTGGTATCGACGCGGGGTGTCCTCCGCGGTGGATGGGCACGAACGCCCAGCGAGCTGGGGGACCTTCAATGGCTGAGACCACGTACCTCGAAGCGATTCGCCAAGCGCTGTTCGAGGAAATGGACCGCGATGCCAACGTCTTCATGCTCGGCGAGGACATTGGCGCGTATGGCGGGGCGTTCAAGGTGACCGACGGATTGCTCGAGCGCTTCGGCGCACAGCGCGTGATCGACACGCCGATTTCCGAGGCCGCGATCGTTGGCGCGGCGGCCGGTGCGGCGCACATGGGCATGCGCCCCGTGTGCGAGATGCAGTTCATTGACTTCATCTCCTGCGCCTACGACATGCTCACGAACTACGTCGCCACCGCGCGCTACCGCGCGTTCCTCCCGTGCCCTCTCGTGGTGCGCGGTCCGAGTGGCGGGTACGTGCGCGGTGGCCCGTTCCACTCGCAGAACCCGGAAGCGGCCTTCCTCCACACGCCCGGCCTCAAGATCGTCTACCCGGCCACGGCCGCCGATGCGAAGGGATTGCTCAAGTCCGCCATCCGCGATGATGATCCGGTGCTCTTCTTCGAGCACAAGTATCTCTATCGTCGCATCAAGGAGGAGCTGCCGGATGGCGACCACCTAGTGCCCATTGGAAAGGCGCGGCTCGCCCGGGAGGGCACCAGCCTGTCGATCATCACCTATGCGGCCACCGTGTGGAAGGCGCTCGAGGCGGCGGAGCAGCTCGAAAAGGAGGACGGCCTTTCCGTGGAGGTGCTGGACCTGCGCTCGTTGCAGCCCATGGACGATGCGGCCATCTTCGCGACGGTGAAGAAGACCAATCGCGTGATGATCGTGCACGAGGACACGCGGACGGGTGGAGTCGCGGGCGAAGTAACGGCCCGCATCACCGAGAATGTCTTCGAGTGGCTGGATGCACCCATTCTGCGCGTCACGGCGGCCGACGTGCCGCTGCCGTATTCGCCGCCACTGGAGGACTTCGTGCTTCCGCAAACATCGGACATCGTCACGGTGGCCCGGCGATTGGCGGCCTACTGATGGCGGCGGCGCGGCGCACCGGGAGCCCGCCGCTGGCCGTCGGATGTCTGCTGGCGATTCCAGGATTCTTTGGTGGCGGGATGATTGCGGTAGGCGTCGGGATGATGGTGGATGGACTGACACGATGCGTGGCGCCGCCCGAACTGCCGGTGTGCAACACGTTCGTGTATATGCTGACCGGAGGATTGATCGGGGTCGTGCTCCTGCCCGGCGTCGCCATCTGGCTGATGCGGCGGAGGCGACCCGGTGGGACTTCAGACAGGAGCTGAGTCGTGGCGCGCATCGATGTGATCATGCCGCAGATGGGGGAGTCGATCGCGGAGGGAACGCTGTCGCGGTGGCTCAAGAAGGTCGGCGATCCCGTGAAGCGGGATGAGCCGATCTTCGAGATTTCCACGGACAAGGTGGACGCGGAAATTCCCGCGTCGTCCGCCGGCGTGCTGGCGGAAATACTGGTGCAGGAAGGGCAGACCGTGCCGGTACAGACGGTCGTGGCGCGGTTGGAGACCGAAGCGGGAGCGCCGGTCGCGGCAGCGGCGCCGACGGCGCCGGCGGCAGCGCGGGGGGGCCCCCCCGCTGTCGAATCTACTCCCGCGCCCCCATCCGTATCGCATCCGGTTCCCGCAGCGCCAACCCATCCAGCGCCGGAGCCGGTTCACGCCGCGGTCCCGGCCGGCAACGGCAGCTCCTTCGAGTCGCGCGTGCGCACGCGGAGTTCACCGCTCGTGCGCAAGATCGCCGCGGAACACGGCATCGAGCTCGGCAGCATGCAGGGCTCCGGCGTCGCCGGCCGCGTGACGAAGCGCGACATCCTCCAGTTCATCGAGTCGGGCGCGCCGGCTCCCGCCGCGCGCGCGGTGCCGCCGTCCATGCACGCACCCGGCGGCGTCGAGCCGCAGGGCCCGGCGCCGGAACCGTGGCCCGGCGACGTCGTGGAGCCGATGTCGGTCATGCGCCAGCGCATCAGCGAGCACATGGTGCTCTCGCGGCGCACCTCCGCGCACGTCACGAGCTTCATGGAGCTGGATTTCACCCGCGTCGCCAGACTCCGCGCGAAGTACCGCGCGTCGTTCGAGGCTGCGAGCGGACAGAAGCTCACGTACATGCCGTTCATCATCAAGGCGGTGGTGGATGCGCTCAAGGCATTCCCGCTGCTCAACGCCTCGGTGGCCGGCAGCAGCATCATCCTGCGCAAGCAGTACAACATCGGGGTCGCGGTGGCGCTCGACTGGGGCCTGATCGTTCCGGTCATCAGGCACGCTGACGATCTCTCGCTCACGGGCCTCACGCGCACGCTGAATGACCTCGCCAATCGCGCGCGACTCAAGAAGCTTGATCCGTCGGAGGTGCAGGGCGGTACCTTCACCATCACCAATCCCGGCGTGTTCGGCTCGCTCATGGGGACGCCGATCATCAGCCAGCCGCAGGTCGCCATCCTGGGTGTCGGGACCATCGAGAAGCGGCCGCGCGTGATGACCGGTGCGGACGGAGAAGACACCATCGCGATTCGCACGTGTTCGTATTTTTCGATCTCGTTCGATCACCGCATCGTGGATGGTGCGGTGGCCGATCAATTCCTCGCGTTCGTCCGGAAGGGAATCGAAACCTTCCCAGAGACAGGACTCTGAGCATGGCGCGTACGCTGACCATTCAACGTTCCATCGTGCCGATGAACGATCGCGCGAAATTTCTGCATTCGCTGCGGGCCAAGCGGGCCTACTACGCCAGCGCGAACTGCCGCTTCTGGGTGTTCGAGGAAGCGGATCTCGCCGGGGCGTTCATGGAGTTCGTCGAAGCGAACGACGCGCCGACGCTCGAACAGGCACAGCGCAAGGCGCCGCATCAGATCATGGACGCGATGCGCATCTACCGGGAAGTGGAGCTGGACTGATGCCAACACGTCGCATCACCGTGCGAGGGAAGCAGTGGGAGGTATTCCCGTCGCAACACGTGACGTCGTACAATCGGGACGAGTTCGCGCTGATTTTCCGCACCGGCGAGGGCGCCGGCCGCGAAGTGCGCGTCACGCGCTACTCGCCGCAGGGCACGCGCTGGCGCGACCAGTCGTTCGCCGAACTCTCGGACGCCGATCTCGAACGGCTGCTCGAGCATTCCCAGCCTTCCTTCACGTCTCCCGAGGCGGGCTACAGCCGGTGACGCCGGGCGAGGGCACGGCCCGACACTACGTGGATCTCCACATGCATTCGACGGCCTCTGACGGTTCGCGTCCGCCGGCCGACGTGGTCGCTGCCGCCGCGCGCGCGGGTCTCGTCGCCATCGCGCTGACCGATCACGATTCCGTGGCCGGCATGGAGGAGGCGCGCGCGGCGGGAGAGCGGCTGGGGGTTCGAGTGATCGCCGGTACGGAACTGAGCGCCCACGATGAGGCCGGCGAGGTGCATTTGCTGGCGCTGCACCTGTCGCGGCTGCCGGACGTGGAGGAAGCACTCGCGGCGCTGCGAGACGCGCGCCGGCGACGAGCACATCAGATCGTGGAGCGGCTCAACGCACTCGGCATCCCCATCACGATGCAGGAGGTGCTGGAGCAGGCCGGCTCGGGCGCGATTGGACGCCCGCATGTGGCGAGGGCCCTCATTGCGAACGGTTGGGCACAGGATCTTCGCGATGCGTTCGACCGACTGCTGGGTGCCGGTCGGCCGGCGTTCGTGGAAAAGCAACACGTGAGCATCGCCGATGCTGTGCACCTCGCCCACGGTGCGGGAGGCATCGCCGTGCTGGCGCACCCGGGACCTGCCGGCACGCGCAGCAGACTGGCGGAGCTGCGGGCGCTCGGACTGGATGGGGTGGAAGTCCGACACCCCAGTCACACCGCCGAGACGATCGCGCGACTTGGCGCGCTGGCCGAACAGTTGGATCTCGTTCCCAGCGGCGGGTCGGACTGGCATGGCGCGATGGAGGGGACGCGGACGATCGGGTGCATGCACGTGCCCGAGGAGTGGCTCGTTCGTCAGGAGGCGCACGTGCGGGCCGCTCGCCAGCGGGTCGCGTGAGGTTGCGCCGGCGGATCGAGGCCCGAGTCGCGCGCTGATGGATCCGCGCGGGCGGGTGGCGCTGGTCACGGGCGGCGCGGTGCGCGTCGGTCGCGCGCTGGCCCTCGCGCTTGCGGAGCGCGGCGCCCGCCTCGCCATTCACTACCACGCATCCGCCGCCGAGGCCCGGGAGGTGGTGCGCGACGCGCAAGCCATGGGCGCTGACGCCTGGGCAGTCCAGGCTGATCTGAGTCATCCCGACGCGCCGGATGCGCTCGTCGATGCCGTCGCCGCGCACTTCGGCGCACTCGACGTGCTCGTGAATTCCGCGGCTATCATGTGGCGAACTCCGCTGGCGGAGATCACCGTGGAGCAGTGGGACGCGATGTTCGCGCTCAATCTGCGCGCCCCCTTCTTCTGCGCGCGCGCGGCGGCTCGCGTGATGGGGGAGCGTGGTGGCGTCATCGTGAACATTGCCGACCTGGCCGGACTCGAATCCTGGTCCGCGTACATTCCGCATGGCACCAGCAAGGCTGGCGTCATTCACATGACCCGGGCGCTGGCGCACGCGCTCGCGCCGAACATCCGTGTCAATGCCATCGCGCCCGGTACCGTCCTGCTGCCCACAGACTGGGATGCGGACGACGCCGCGCATCTCGTGCGGACGACTCCGCTCCGCCGCCTGGGAGAGCCGGCGGATGTCTCCCGCGCGATGTTGTATCTGATCGAGGCGGACTACGTGACGGGCGACGTGCTCGTCGTAGACGGTGGGCGAAGCGTCCGCTGAGTCGCGCCGGCCGATTACCTTTCCTCCATGCAGCACTACGGGACGATCGTGGTGGTGGGCGGCGGCTGCTACGGCTCGTATTATGTCCAGCAGCTCGCGAAGGCAAGACTGGCGGGCGCGATGGAATTCTCGCGACTGCTGGTGGTGGATCGCGACCCCGATTGCCGCGTGGCGCATGCGCTGCGCACTCCCGAGGGCGCCCTTCGCGAACTGGCGGCCGTGACGACTGTGGTCACGCGGGACTGGACCGGTTTCTTCGGCGAGTATCTCGCCTGTGCGGCGGAGACGGTCGATGGCACCGCGGATGCCATTGTGCCGTCGCCGCTCATGCCGCATCTCATGTATGAGTGGCTGCTCACGCGCGCCCGGGCGCGTTGGCCCGATCGGCCGGTTCGCACCAATGCCCTGGGGCGCGAGTCCGCCATTCCCTGGCAGCGCCGGGCGCCGGACCTTACCGAGTACGTGAGCTTCGCCGAATGGATGTGCCCGATCAACTGTATCGAGCCGGCCATGTGTCCCGCGATTCACGGGCCGCGCAGCTGGAGTCTCCCGCCGGCGGTGCGCGCCTACGTGGCCGCCGAACGCGCGCGCGGACGGAACCTCGCCGGACCGGTGATCGTTCATTGTACGCATCGTGCATTTGGTGTGGGAATGTTCGATACGCGTGATGTCGTAGCGGGAGACCGGCTGATTGCCGAGGCCGGGGAACGCACGCCGGTGGAGGTGCTCATCGGCACGATGTCGCACTGTCACGGGGCGCTCAACGTTCTGGCGATCGACGCCGGACGGTCCGCGCCGTGAGCCTCTGGCCTGCACTCTTCGCCGAATCCGGACATGCCGAATCCTGAAACCCTCGTCATCGTTGGCAGCGGACCCGCTGCCTGGACGGCCGCCATCTACGCGGCGCGCGCCAACCTCAATCCGGTGGTGTACGAGGGGGAATCCACCCGCGAAATGATTCCGGGTGGTCAGCTCATGTTCACCACGGACATCGAGAACTTCCCCGGATTCCCCGAAGGCATCGGGGGGCAGGAGCTCATGAGCCGCATGCGGGAGCAGGCGCAACGGTTCGGCGCGCGCGTGGTGTCCGAGGCGTTCTCCACGGTGGATTTCGCGCGCCATCCGCATGTGCTGACCGCGAGCGACGGAACGCAGGTGGAGGCGCTCACGGTCATCATCGCAACGGGCGCGCGGGCCAACTGGCTCGGGCTGCACAACGAGGAGCGGCTGGCGCGCACCGGCGGCGGCGTGTCGGCGTGCGCGGTCTGTGATGGAGCGCTGCCGGCGTTTCGCAATCACCGCGTGTGCGTGGCCGGTGGTGGTGACAGCGCCATGGAGGAAGCTACGTATCTGAGCAAGTTCGCGAGCGAGGTGGTGATCGTGCACCGGCGGGATTCGCTGCGGGCGTCCAAGGTGATGGCCGCGCGGGCGCTGTCGCACCCGCGAATTCGCGTGGAGTGGAACTCGAAGATCGTGGACGTGCTTGGCGGGGACACCATCACGGCGCTGCGGCTCGAGGATGTTCGCACCGGCGAGCAGCGCGTGCTGGAGTGCAGCGGGCTGTTCGTTGCCATTGGTCACACGCCGAACACCGAATTTCTCCGCGGACAGCTGCCGCTCGACGACACGGGATATGTCATCACGCCGTCTCCCTGGCGCACGTGCACCGATGTGCCGGGCGTATTCGCGGCGGGCGACGTGATGGACAGCTATTATCGGCAGGCCATCACCGCGGCGGGCACGGGGTGCATGGCGGCGCTGGAAGCGGAACGCTGGCTGGCGCACGAACACGTGCCCGGTGCGGAGCCGCCGGTGCTCGAGACGGCCGAGGCGCCATCCACGCTCGAGGCCGAAGAGTGAGAATCACGACGCTCACGGTCGGCGCCATCCAGGAAAACTGTTATCTCGTCGAGGATGAGCGCCGCCGCCGGGCGGTGCTCGTGGACCCGGGTGAGGAGGGCGACCGGATCCTAAGCGCCGTACGGGACTCCGGGTCCACGCTCAGTGCGATCTGGCTCACCCATGCGCACATGGATCACGTCGGCGGCATCGCGGCGATCAAGCGCGTGCTGGACGTTCCGGTCTGCATGCACCCGGATGGCGAGCCGCTCTACCGCCGCGCGGCCGAACACGGGCTCATGTTCGGCCTGCACATCGAGCAGCCGCCTGGCGCCGACTGCACCCTGGCGGATGGCGAGACGGTGCGCGTGGGCGATCTCGAGTTTTCCATCATGCTGGCACCGGGTCACGCTCCCGGACATGTCGTGATACATGGCCAGGGCGTGGCGTTCGTGGGCGACTGTCTGTTCGCCGGTTCGGTCGGAAGGACGGATCTGCCCCTCGCCAACGCGGCGGAGCTGGTGTCCTCGCTGGAGCACATCATGTCCCTGGCTGATGACACGACGGTGTACCCCGGACACGGCCCCAGTACCACGATCGGCGCGGAGCGCGCCTCGAATCCGTTTCTCAATGGCAGCGTCCGGATCGTGGGACACTCGTGAACGCGGCAGCGGTGCAGGCGGGGCGCAGCGCGCGAGGCGCGCGCATCGCGGCCATGGCGTATGCCCTGATTCTCTCGCTCTGGCTTGGCGCGGCGCTGTTCTTTTCGCTCGTGGTCGCGAGAGCGGCATTCCAGGTGCTGCCATCGCGGTCGCTGGCCGGGCAACTCGTGGGGCATACGCTTCCCGCGCTGCTGCTGGCGGGTGTGGTTGCTGGCATCCTGGCCTTCTGGGTGGAGTTGCGCTCGACACTCCGTTCGGGGCATCGCGCGCGTCTGCTCAGCTCCGCGGGCGTGGCCATCCTGTCGGAGGCGGGGAATCTGATCACGCAGCACGTGGACCGGCTGCGCGAATCCGCCGGCAGCGGGTTTGAATCGCTGCCCCATGCAGACCCCATTCGACTGGCATTCGGCCGCTGGCACGTGCTTGCCGTGCTCGTGCTGGGTCTGGCCATGCTGTCAGCCGCGATGGCGATGGTGTCCGCGGCACGCGCCATGCCGGTTTATCGCGGCGACGGTGAGCCGTGAGGAGGCCTGGTTATGCGTCTATTGACTCGTATTGGCGGAGCAGCGTGCGCAGTGCTCGCGGGTTGTAGTCTCTCCACCGATCTCCCCACGACGGTGCCGCGGGGCGTCGTCGGTATCATCGCGTCGCCGGGCACCAATGGCGCATATGTCACGTCTCCTGTCGGCTCGTTTTTCGATGCATCCAACTTCACACTGCCCGACAGTCGTAGCGTAACCGATTCGTGCGTGACGACGGACTATCCCATGCCGACGGGCAACGGCAGTGGAACCACGTTCCTCGATGCAGGATCGCCCGTGACGGTGCAGATCGGATCCGCCACCGGAGAGTTGGTGCCGGACACGTCGGGAGGTCTGGTGTCGTATGTTCTGCAGGGTGCGCCAATGCCCATCACGCCGGGCGCGTCAGTGTCGATCACCGTACCCGGAGCCAGTGGCGGGTTCCCGGCGACCAGCATGACGGCGCCGACGCCGCAACTCTATGCGTTTGCCCACATCAATCCGACGCCCGATGGTCCGCTCGACGTGACCTGGACGCCGGCGGAAGGGGTCGGCACCGCCATGGTGTTTGCGCTGCCATATTCCGTCACGCCTGGCGCGACGCAACCGGACCGGCAGATCTACTGTTCGGTGTTCGACACCGGCAGCGCTGAAGTGCCCGAGAATCTCACCGTGGAGTGGCAGCATGCGAATCCCGGAACGCGTTCGCTCATCTCGTACAAATGGCGCACCACGTTCCAGTCGTCGGGCAACGCCGGCCTGCTCGTGATTGGACACCTCAACGTCAACTATCCGGCGCTCCCCTAGCACCGGCTGCCGACTGGCCGCCGGTGGGCGACGCCGCTCACCGCACCGAATCCGCCATGACGGAATCCGTCCGCACCGAGAAGGATCCGCTGGGCTCGTTGGCCGTCCCCGCGACTGCCCTGTACGGTGTACAGACCGTGCGAGCGACCCGGAATTTTCCCATCAGCGGTCTGCGTCCGCTGCCCATGTTCGTCACCGCGGTCGTCTGGATCAAGAAGGCGGCCGCGCTCACGCATCGCGAAACCGGTCGCCTCGATGCGCGGCTGGCGGACGCGATCATCCAGGCGGCGGATGAAGTGCTCGCGGGACAGCACCGCGAGAACTTCGTCGTCGACGTCTATCAGGCCGGCGCCGGCACGTCGCACAACATGAACGTGAATGAGGTGCTGGCCAATCGCGCCAATGAAATCCTGGGCGCTCCACGCGGGGCATACGCGCCGGTACACCCCAACGACCACGTCAACATGGCGCAGTCCACCAACGACGTGATCCCCACCGCCATCCGGATCGGCGTCCTCGCGCTCGCGACGGAGCTGGGCCGCGCCGCCGTGCAGTTGCGTGACAGTCTGCTCGAGAAGGGCCGGGAGTTTGACGATGTGCTCAAGAGTGGCCGCACGCACCTGCAGGATGCGATGCCGATCCGCCTGGGTCAGGAGTTTCACGCCTACGGCGGCACGATCGATCGGAATATCCAGCGCCTCGCTCAGGCGGCGGACTACCTGCGCGACCTGGGTATTGGCGGCAGCGCGGTCGGCACGGGGGTGAACGTGGAACCGTCGTATCCCGCTCTCATGGTGCGCCATCTGCACGAGCTCACCGGGCTCGCGCTGCGGGCCGGCTCGGATCGGATCCAGCTCATGCAGAGCATGGGAGACGTGGCGGCATTCAGCGCGCAGTTGCGCACGCTGGCCGTGGACCTCAGCAAGTGCGCGAGCGATCTGCGACTCATGGCGTCCGGTCCGCGCACCGGCCTCGATGAGCTCGTGTTGCCGGCCGTGCAGCCAGGGTCATCCATCATGCCTGGCAAGGTGAACCCATCCATGGCCGAGATGGTGAACCAGGTATGCTATCAGGTCATGGGGAACGACCTGTGCGTCGCCGTGGCGGCGGAGCATGGCCAGCTCGAACTCAACGTGATGATGCCGGTGATTGCGCACAACGTCATGCTCTCGGTCATGATCCTGACGAGCGCCATGACGCAGCTCGCGGAACGTTGCGTGCGGGGTATCGAGGCCAATCGCGAGCAGTGCGCCTACTGGCTCGAGCGTTCGGCGGCGCTGGCCACCGCGCTTGCGCCGCGCATCGGCTATGCGCGCGCGGCCGAGCTGAGCAAGCAGTCGGTCAAGGAGAATACATTGATCCGCGAACTGGTCCACCGCGAGCACGTGCTGCCGGACAACGAGATCGATGCCATCCTCGATCTGCGGAAGATGACGGAGATCGGGGTGCCGGGGGACGACAGCCGCCCGTGATCCTCGCGTATCCGCATTCGCAATGTTCGAGGCGTACCGAGGTGGGTGGTATCGGCATCAGGTAGCGGACAGAATTCACAGGGCCGGCGGAATTGAGACAGGATTTTCAGGATTTTCAGGATTGACAGGATTGGTGGGAGGCGGGATCCAAAGTTTCCCTCCGTTGGCTGAATGACCGCAACTGCTTTGGGAACGGCTCCGTGGGAATCCTGTGAATCCGGCCAATCCTGAAATCCTGTCCTGCCGTTCGCAGGGGGCACGGTGCGCTGCACGCAACCGCGGATGAATCGCAGTGCCTGAAAATTCATGTACGGGGCTGCCTGCGGTGCCCGAGCGCGGACCGTGCCGGGAGCGCGCGGCCGCGGATCTGCGTCATGCGCGGCGCCGGGCACGACGACGACCCTTGCCCGCTCTCGCGTGGCCGCCTATCGTCCAGCTATGCGCATCACCACGTGGGCCGAGTACGGGTTGATCTGCGCGCTGCACCTGGCTCATCGCGCGGAGGAGGGCCCGGCCGCCGGGCGCGATATCGCCGAGCGCGAACGGTTGCCCGCGGAGTACGTGGAGCAGATTCTGCTGCGGCTCCGCCGGGCGGGACTCATCCACAGCACCCGTGGCGCCCGTGGCGGCTACGCGCTGGCGCGCACCCCGGGCGAGATCTCCGTACGCGACGTCATCCAGGCGTCGGAGCTCACCACGTTCGATCTCCACTGCGTATCCCACCCGGTGGACGACGAACGCTGTGCGGCGTCTCACGCGTGCAGCATTCGGCCGGTGTGGCTGTTGCTCCAGCAGAAGATCGATGCCGTGCTCGAAAGTGTCACGCTGGCGGACCTGATGTACGCGGAGCCGGAAGTTCGCGAGCGCGTCGGGCTGCCCGTACTGCAGGACTGACAGCGTTCCCCGTCGCGTGATGCGCCGCCCCCTCTGGCAGAACTGGCGGGCCTCGCGAGAGTTGACGCGGCGAGCCGCGAGCTACGTCGCGGTGCTCGGAGCGGAGCCGGATGCGAGCGATGTCGCCTGGCTCGCTCTCGCGGGAACGCACGGCGATCGGGACCACGCATGCTGGGAGCTGCGCTATGCGCGCCGGGCACTCGGATTGCTGTCCGCGCAGCGTGACGCACTGGATGACCGGACTGCCTCGGTGGTGGCGCACGCGCTGGCTGAGGCTCTGGCCCGGGATCCCGCGGTGGCAGCCGGAAAGCTGCGCATGGCGGAGCGCCAGCTGAACGCGCGCCTTACGGGCTATGCGGCGGCGCTGTCGAACCGGGAGGGCGCGGGAAGCGGCTGGCACCTGGGGAGGCGGCTGCTGGAATTTGCCGGCCGCCGCGACGCCGTCGCGCCCGAGGACGTCATGCGCGCATCGGAGCTGCTGTCCCGCTATCTGGAGGAGGCAAATTCGGCGCTCCGCGAGCACTTCGGCCTGGCGTCGCTCCCGGAGGACGTCGCGCCCTCGTCGCTGGCGGCCGTGCGCTCGCCACGATTCCCCTGATGCGGCGAATGCGAACGGCGTGACCGGCACGCCGTTCGCATTCCTGTTGAGTTGAGTGCCGAAGGGGGGACTCGAACCCCCACGGGCTATCGCCCACTGCGCCCTGAACGCAGCGCGTCTACCAATTCCACCACTTCGGCGTTGCGGCCGTAACCTACCCGAGGCAGTGCGCCAAGTCAACGCGAATTGGTTGCCCAACGCCAAGGGGAGGCCTAACTTGCGCGGTTACCCATCATGTCCTCGATGCCCCGGTCCGACGCCGAGCCCACGGCGACCATCGCACGGAACAAGCGTGCACGTCACGACTACCATATTCTTGAAACATGGGAGGCGGGGCTCGTGCTCACGGGCACCGAGATCAAGTCGCTGCGCAGCGGCATGGCGAACATCACCGATGCCTACGCCATCGTGAATGGCGGCGAAGTTCTGCTCCTCAATGCTCACATCGCGCCCTATGACAAGGGGAATCAGTTCAACCATGACCCGACACGCACGCGCAAGGTGCTTCTGCATCGGCGTGAGATCCGCCGGCTCATTGGTGCGGTGGAACGCCAGGGACTGGCCCTCATTCCGCTCGACCTGCATTTCACGCGCGGGCGCGCCAAGGTGACGCTCGCGCTGGGGAAGGGGAAGAAGCTGCACGACAAGCGCGCCGATCTGCGGCAGCGCGAGGACGAGCGCGAAATGGCGCGGGCGGCGCGGGCGCGATGATCGCGAGGCGGATCGGCGTGATCGGACTGATGCTCGGAGCGGCCGCCTCGCCTGCCACGGCACATGCCGTTTGGGCGCCTGCCGCTGCGCCGTACGCCGCTGTCAGCGACACGGGGCTCCGGGTCGGCGCCGATTCCCTCGGTCGTCCATCGGCCCGCGGCGACCACAAGCGCATTGTCGTAGTCGACGCCGGCCACGGCGGACCCGACAACGGCATGACGGGGCCCATTGGTGCGCGCTGGAAAATGCACGAGAAAGATGTCACCCTCTCGGTCGCGAAGCAGTTGGCGAGCGAGCTCCGTTCACGCGGCCTCGGCGTCGTCATGACGCGGACGACCGACACGCTCATTGCGCTCGCCGATCGCGGGCGCATCGCCAACGAGCACCACGGCGACCTGTTCATCTCGATTCACGTGAACGCGGCGAATCCCGCGTGGACGCATCCGGGCACCGCACGCGGGTTCGAGACCTATTTTCTGGCAGAGGCCAGGACGGAAGATGCGCGCCGCGTGGAGCGCATGGAAAACCAGTCCGTGCGCTTCGAGACGGGCGCCCAGGCGGCGAAGGATGATCCGCTCAACTTCATCATCAACGACATGGCGCAGAACGAGCACCTGCGTGAGTCGAGCGAACTGGCCTCGTTGATCCAGCAACACCTCGGCGATGTGGAACCCGGTCCCAGCCGCGGAGTGAAGCAGGCCGGTTTCCTGGTGCTCGTGACGGCCTACATGCCGGCAGTGCTCGTCGAGATCGGGTTCGGGACCAACGCGGATGAAGCGCGATTCATCACGAACCGGGCCAGCCAGCGCAAGCTGGCGGATGCGATTGCCGACGCCACGCAGGAGTATCTCGGCCGATACGAGCGCCGACTGGGGAGCACGCGGCGATGAGGCGTGTGGCGCGACTGGTCGCGATGCTGCCGCTGGCCGGATGCGCCTACTTCAATGGCGTGTACAATGCGCAGCGCGCCGAGCGTCGCGCGGACGCGATGAGGCGCAGCGGGCACACAGCGGCGGCCGATTCACTCTATCGACTGGCGGCCAGGACCGCGGACTCCGTGCGCGTGCATCACCCCACGGGCCGCTGGGCAGCGCGCGCCGAATTGATTGCCGGCTGGTCGCTGGCCATGTCGTCCGACTGCGACCGCGCCGAGCCGCTGTTGCGGTCCGTGCTCATGCGCGCGGCGGCGCGCGATACGGGAGATGCCCGCGCGACGCTCGCGCTCGGTGTATGCCTGATTCGCGCGCAGCGCTACGCGGAGGGGCGCGCACTCGTCGGTCCACTCGGTACGCTGCCGGACCGGCACATCGCGGCCGACGCATCGCTCTGGGCGGTCGTCGCGTCGACGGTGCTTGGTGAACCCGATTCGGTGCGTGCGTACATGCACGGCGTGAGCCGCAGCCGGGTCGACTGGCAGCTCAGCCGAATCTATCTCGATCATGGCCAGTGGGCGTCCGCGGAATCGCTGCTGCAGCGTAGCGCGGCGCGCGGTGACCTTCACGCCGACGTACCGGAGTCGCTCCGGATGCTCTGGCAGGCCGGACACGTTGCGGCAGTCGAGCGGATCGTCGCCGCGTTCGATTCGGCGCATACGCCCGCGGCCCCGCTCGCGGCGCTGCATCTGCTGACCGGTGAATTGGCGCTCCGCTCCTCCGATGATTCCATCGCGCTGGCGCACTTCATGGCTGCCGGCCGGCTCACGCGCGACAGCATCGTCGCGCGAAACGCGCGGGCGGAGGTCACACTGCTGTCGCTTCGGGATCTCGCATCGCTCGTGGACGTGCGCACCGCCATTGAGCAGGGCGCCGATCAGATGGGCGGCAGTGCGCTCCACGAGCAGCTCGTGCACAACCTGCTTCTCGTGGAGTTGCTGCATGCCCGGGATGACGACGCAGGCGCAGGACTCTTTCTCGCGGCCGAGGTCGCCCGGGACAGCTTGCGGGCGTACGCGCTCTCGCGCGCCCTGTTCCAGCAGGTCACGCGCCTCGCACGCTCCCCCCTCGTGTCGCGGGCATTCGGCGCGGCGGAGGCGCTTCCCCACGATTCGATTTCGCCCGGAGCGGCCGCCCGGGTCGGCAACATGCACGAGCCGGTCGTGATGATGGCCGCGTTCGGTGACGTGGAATCAGGCGATTCGACCGTCGACATACTCAAACCGGCAGCGCACGTCGATTCGCTGCTCGATCAAACGTGGCGCGTGGTACTCGCGCAGTACACCGACAGCCTCCGGCGATCGAGCGCGGCGCCGGTGCCCGTGATACCCGATTCCGGGGCGCCACGGCGGGATTCCGTCCGGCCGTGAGCAATCCGCTCGTCGTGACAGCCGCCGGCCTGCGCTTCAACAATCCCATCCTTCTTGCCGCCGGCACGGCGGCGTTTGGCCGCGAGCTCGCTGATGTCATGTCACTCGATGCGCTCGGCGGACTGGTGACCAAGGCGGTGAGTCCACGCCCGCGTCATGGTGCGCCGGCACCACGAGTAGCGGAATTCGCCGGCGGGATGATCAACGCCGTCGGACTCGCCAATCCCGGTCTGGACGTCGTGCGCGACACGGAACTGCCGTGGCTGGCGGAACACGTGCGCGAGGCGCGCGTGCTCGTGAACGTGGTGGGGGACTGCGTCGAGGACTTTGCGGCCGTGGTGGAAGGCATTACGGATGCGGTGGTGAGCGGCTTCGAGCTGAACGTGAGCTGTCCCAACGTGCACGCAGGCGGTATGGAATTCGGCGCGGATCCGCGGGTGCTGGCCGCGCTGGTTCGCGATGCACGGGCTCGCACGCAACGGCCGCTCTTCGTGAAACTGAGCCCGATGCTCCCGGACATCGGCGGCGCGGCGCGTGTTGCCGTGGACGCGGGCGCCGATGGCATCACCGTGATCAACACCATACCCGGACTCGTCGTGGACATCGAGACGCGCTCGCCGGCCGTCGGCTTCGGCACGGGCGGCGTGAGCGGGCCGGGGCTGCTTCCTGTTGGCGTGCTGGCGGCGTGGAAGGTGCGACGGGCCGTCGAGGTCCCGATCATCGGAGTGGGTGGCGTGACGTCCGCGACGGATGCGCTGCAGTACCTCATGGCCGGAGCGTCGCTGGTGGCGATCGGCACGGCGGCGCTGCGCGATCCGGCGACGCCGGAGCGCGTGATCCGCGACCTCGCGGCGTGGTGCGTCCGCGAGGGCGTGAGCATCGCGGAGATCAGCGGCAGCCTGCGGTGGCCGGCATGACGGCCCGGGTCATTGTCGCGCTGGACGTGATGTCCGCGAGTGAGGCGCTCTCCCTCGTGGCGCGTCTCGGCGCGGCGTGTGATTTCGTGAAAGTCGGGAGCGCGCTGTTCACCGCTGCCGGTCCGGAGATCGTCGATCGGCTTCGGGCGCGGGGGTGCGACGTCTTTCTGGATCTCAAGTTTCACGATATTCCGAACACCGTGCGCGACGCTTCGCTGGCGGCCGCGCGTTCGGGCGCGCGATTGCTGACCGTTCACGCATCCGGGGGCGAAGCCATGATCGCGGCGGCTGTGGATGGCGCGCACCGAGCGGCCACGGGACGTGTCTGCAGCGTGCTTGCCGTCACGGTGCTCACGTCACTCGACGCCTCGCAGCTCGGCACGGCATGGGGGCGGGTGGTGACCGACGTGCCGGCGGAAGTGCTGCGCCTCTCCGGGATCGCGCGCGATGCGGGGGCGGACGGCGTGGTCTGTAGTGGCCAGGAAGCGGCCGCCGTTCGCGAGCGGTATGGCGACGCGCTGGCATTGCTTGTTCCGGGTGTTCGTCTCGCGGGGGGAGCGGTGCACGATCAGAAGCGGGTGGTGACACCGGCACAGGCCGTCGCGGCGGGGGCGCGCTACCTGGTCGTGGGCCGCGCGGTGACCCAGGCGGCGGACCCGGCGGTAGCGCTCAGCCGGGTGCGTGCCGAGCTCTGAGACGGGCTCTCATTTCTGACGGCGATGTCGCCTTGCTTTACGCTGCTAAGTCGGTTAACCTATAAGACTTGACTGGAATACTGGTATCACTGACTGGAGCGCCCGTGAAAGTCCGTAGCAGCGTGAAGCCGATCTGCGAGCATTGCAAGGTGGTCAAGCGTAATGGCGTGACTCGCATTATCTGCAAGCGCAATCCCAAGCACAAGCAGCGTCAGGGCTGACCAATGGCACGCATTGCTGGCGTCGATCTCCCTCGTGAGAAAAAGGTCGAGATCGGGTTGACGTACATCTTCGGGGTCGGCCGCGCTGTCGCCCGGAAAATCGTCGCGGAAACGGGGATCAGCCCGGAACTCCGCGTGAAGGACCTCAGTGACGCGGACGTGAATCGTCTGCGCCAGGTCATCGAGCGCGATTATCGCGTGGAAGGCGCGCTCCGCACCGAGGTCGCCATGAACATCAAGCGATTGATGGACATCGGCTCGTATCGCGGGATTCGCCATCGCCGCGGGCTGCCGGTGCGCGGGCAGCGGACGCACACAAACGCGCGGACCAAGAAGGGTCCGCGGCGGGCGATCGCAGGCAAGAAGAAAGTCACGAAGTAAACTCGACACCTCGTCATGGCCACTGCAAAAACCGGATCTGGTAAGAAGTCGAAACGCGTCGTTGAGTCCGAGGGCATTGCCCACGTGAACGCGACGTTCAACAATACGCTCGTCACCATCACCGACCTGCACGGCAATGCCGTTGCCTGGGCATCGTCCGGCAAGGCGGGCTTCAAGGGCTCCAAGAAGTCCACGCCGTTCGCCGCCACCGTTGCTGCGGAAGCATGCGCCCGGGAGGCGCTCGGTCTTGGTGTGAAGCGCGTGCACGTGCGCGTGCAGGGGCCCGGCAGCGGCCGCGAGTCCGCCATTCAGGCGCTGGCCGCCGCGGGACTGCAGATCCGCTCGATCAAGGATGTGACGCCCATTCCGCACAACGGCTGTCGCCCTCCCAAGCGGCGGAGGGTCTGACGCATGCGGTACACAGGACCGAGTTGCCGCCAGTGTCGGCGGGAAGGCACCAAGCTCTTCCTCAAGGGCACGAAATGCTTCACGGAAAAGTGCCCGGTGGAGCGCCGGCCCTATGCGCCGGGCCAGCACGGACAGTCCACGGCGCGGCGACGCAAGGCGTCGGAGTACGCCAAGCAGCTGCGTGAGAAGCAGAAGGTCAAGCGCATTTATGGCGTGAGCGAGCGGCAGTTCCGCAATACCTTCGAACGCGTGGCCAAGCTACCGGGCGTCACCGGACACAACCTGCTGGTCGCACTGGAGAGCCGGCTGGACAACATCATCTACCGCATGGGATTCGCCGCGAGTCGCAAGGCGGCCCGGCAGTTCATCCGGCACCGTCACGTCGAGGTCAACGGGAAGCAGGTGGATGTGCCCAGCTATCTCGTTCGTCCCGGCGAGGAAGTGCGCGTGCGGCAGGCCTCGCGCGAGAACGTTGGCGTCCTCGCCGCGCTCGAGCATTCCTCGCGCGGTGGAGCGCTCTCGTGGATCGCCGTGGACAAGGACACGTTCAGCGGCCGCATGCTCGAGCGCCCGGGTCGCGCGGACATTCCCATCGCGGCTCAGGAGCAGCTGATCGTCGAGTTGTATTCGAAGTAGCCAGGGAATCGAGCGCGCAGGTGGAACGGGATCGGCGGGACTCCGCCCGTGCCGCTACCTGCTTCGGCGCGATCGTTCCCTGAGGTCAGGGCCCTGACCCTATTACGGGCTCACCGCGCGTCAGGGGCGGGGTGAGGCGTCGCCGGGGAATTCCCCGGTCGGACCATTGAGGACACAGGACATATGGCAACGACTATTGATCTCACCGGGCTGGTGCGTCCCGAGCTGGTCGAGGCGACCAAGCGCGAGGACAATCCCAACCTCGCGGAATTTCGGATGCAGGCGCTGGAGCGCGGCTTCGGTCACACGCTGGGCAACGCGATGCGTCGCCTGCTGCTGTCATCGCTGCGCGGTTCCGCGGTCTGGGCCTTTCGCTGCGACGGCGTGCAGCACGAGCACCAGACGGTGCCCGGCGTCGTCGAGGACGTGCATCAGATCATCGGCAATCTCAAGACGCTCACCTTGAGCCTGGCCGACGACACCCCGGAAGCGGTGCTGCGCATCCGGAAGAAGTCGGCCGGACCGGTGACCGCCGCTGACATCGAACCGATCGCGTCCGCGCAGATCATCGATCCGGCGCATCACCTGTTCACGCTCCAGGACGATCGCGAGATCACCATGGATCTCTATGTGAACAAGGGACGCGGGTACGTCGAGGGTGATCAGCACGTGGCGGAAAAGGGATTGCCGGTCGATCTCATCAAGATCGATTCGATCTACAATCCCGTCCGGCGAGCGAACTTCTCGGTGGCCGAGACGCGTGTCGGTCAACGCACGGATTACGACCGGCTCACGCTCACCGTGGAGACGAACGGCACCATCAGCCCGGAAGAGGCGGTGAGTTATGCGGCCGCACTGGCGCAGACGCACTTCCAGTTCTTCGCGAACTTCGGGTCGCACGCACAGGGCATGGTCGCGGCCGGCCCGAATCATTCGCCGGACGGCCAGCGGCTGCACGAGCTGTTGCAGACGTCGATTGACAATCTGGAACTCTCCGTTCGCTCGGTGAACTCGCTCAAGAACTCCGATATCCGCACCCTGGGCGACCTCGTGCGGCAGACGGAGCAACAGATGCTCCAGGTCAAGAACTTCGGCAAGAAGTCGCTGCAGGAGATCGCGGTGCTGCTGGAAGGGAAGGGACTGAATTTCGGAATGCGCTACGAGGAAGGACCGGACGGCGTCCGCGTGCTCGATTGGGGCACGGCACCGAGCCGGGCTGCCGCCGCGGCGCCCGACGACGAGGAATAACGATCATGCGTCACCGGAAGGCGGGACGGCAGCTGCGCCGGACCAGTGAGCAGAAGCTGGCCCTGATGCGGGGACTCGCGGCGTCGCTCATCGAGCACGGAGCCATCGAGACCACCGAAGCCAAGGCGAAGGAGTTGCGGCCATTCGTCGAGAAACTGATCACCAAGGCGCGGTCGGGGACGCTGCACGACCGCCGGCTCGCAGCGCGCCACGTCCAGAAGCGGGAAACCGCCGACAAACTGTTCCACAAACTCGGGCCGCAGTTCGCCAAGCGGCCCGGCGGATACACGCGCATTCTCAAGACCGGACACCGCAAGGGTGACGGCGCGGAGATGGCGCGCATTGAGCTGATCGAGAGTTGACCATGCACAATCGAAGCTGTTACGTGTGCGGGAAGGGCATCACGTTCGGGAACAACGTCTCGCACGCCAACAATCGCACGCGTCGCGTGTGGAAGCCCAATCTGCAGGTTGCCCGCATTCTGGTGGATGGCAAGGTGAAGCGGGTGAAGGTGTGTACGCGCTGCCTGAATGCCGGCAAGATCCAGCGCGCGCCGCGGGGCTCCGCCGTCGCGTGACGCATGGCTGAGCGTCCGTCATGCCCGGGGGAGCGCGCTGTCGGCTCCCCTTTCGTTTGTCCGCGAGGCTCGCGGGGTCCGCTGGCGCAGCGCGCGCCGAAGGCCCCTTCTGGGCGATCTCGCCATCTGACGTCACCCTGACCGGTCCAGCGCGATGCCGACTGCTCTCATCACCGGGATCACGGGCCAGGACGGCTCCTATCTCGCCGAGCTCCTCCTCGAGAAGGGCTACCGCGTCGTCGGCGTCGTCCGGCGCAGCTCGACGACGCCCTACGAGCGCATCGCGCACCTCGTCGACAAGGTGGAACTGCTCTCGGCCGACCTGCTCGATCAGCATTCACTGGTGGAAGCGGTGGCCGCGTGTGAACCGGATGAGGTCTACAACCTCGCCGCCCAGAGTTTCGTGCAGACGTCGTGGACACAGCCCGTGCTCACCGGTGAATTCACCGGACTGGGTGTGACCCGCGCACTGGAAGCGGTGCGCCGCGCCGCGCCGCGCGCCCGCTTCTACCAGGCCAGTTCGAGCGAGATGTTCGGCAAGGTCCGCGCGTCACCGCAGAGCGAGGCCACGGACTTCTATCCGCGCAGCCCGTACGGCGTGGCCAAGGTGTACGGCCACTGGATCACCGTGAACTACCGCGAGAGCTATGGGCTCTATGCCGTCTCGGGAATCCTGTTCAACCACGAGAGCCCGCGGCGCGGTCTGGAGTTTGTGACGCGCAAGGTGACCGATGGAGTGGCGCGCATCAAGACGGGTGTCTCGCGTGAGCTGCGTCTCGGAAACCTCGATGCGCGACGCGACTGGGGCTTCGCCGGCGACTATGTGGATGCGATGTGGCGCATGCTTCAGCAGGACGCGCCGGACGACTACGTCGTCGGGACCGGGCAGACCTGGTCGGTGCGGCAGCTCTGCGACGTCGCCTTCGGATACGCCGGACTGGACTATCGCGAATTCGTGACAACCGACGCCCGCTTCATGCGCCCCGCCGAAGTGGATCTGCTCGTGGCGGACAGCACCAAGGCGCGCGACCGGCTGGGCTGGCAGCCGCGCGTGTCGTTCCAGCAGCTCATCGAAATGATGGTGGACGCCGACCTCGCGCGGTACCGCGCCCGGTCGTAGCGCCATGCGCGCCCTGGTCACCGGCGCGTCCGGTTTCGTCGGCCAGTGGCTCTGCCGGGAGCTGCTGCAGCGTGGTTGGGATGTCACGGGAACGCGACTGAGCGAGGCGATGCCGCCGGGCGCGCTGAGCCAGGATGAGCATGGCGCCATGACGTGGGTGCGCTGCGACGTCACCTCCGACGGAGACGTCGCCACCGCGATGGAGCGCGGTCGGCCCGACGCCATCTTTCATCTCGCGGGCGTGTCCTTCGTACCGACGGCGAGCGAGGCACCGGCAGCGGCGCTGGAGGTGAACGTCGTGGCGGCGGCGCGCCTGCTCGCGGAGGCGGCGCAGCGCCGCGGTGCCGGAACGCTCGACCCCACGATCCTGATCGTCGGCAGCGGCGAACAGTATGGCCGCCACGGGGCGGATGAACAGCCGCTCACCGAACAGGCGGAACTGCGGCCGCTCAACACGTACGCCGCATCCAAGACCGCGCAGGAAGTCGTGGCGCTCGCCGCGCACCGCCACGACGGGGTGCGGGTCGTGGCGACGCGCTCCTTCAATCACAGCGGGCCTGGGCAGGACCCGCGCTTCCTGCTGCCCGCACTCGTCCGGCGGGCCCTGGCGCTCCGCGCCGCGCGCGCCGGTGCGGCACCCATCGGCAATACCAGTCCCGTTCGCGACTATCTGCATGTGGCCGATGTGGCGCGTGCCTACGTGCTCCTCGTGGAACGCGGTGTGCCCGGCGACGTGTACAATGTGGCCAGCGGAACGGGAACCGACGTGGCGACGCTCGCATCGCGTGTCCTTGCCCTTGCTGGTGTGGATGCGAAATTGCAAGTCGATGCTTCACTCGTGCGTCCGGTAGAGGTTCCCATGCTGGTTGGTTCCACCGCCAGGCTGCGGGCGACGACCGGCTGGACCCCCGAACGGTCGCTGGATTCCATCATTCTCGATCTGCTCCGTGCCACGACGCGCTGATCTCAACCGCATCCTGCTCATTGGCTCCGGCCCCATCGTCATTGGACAGGGCGCCGAATTCGACTACTCCGGCACGCAGGCGGCAAAAGCGCTGCGCGAGGAAGGCTACGAGGTGATCCTCGTGAACTCCAATCCGGCCACGATCATGACCGATCCGGAATTTGCCGACAGGACCTACATTGAGCCGGTCACGGCGGACACGGTCGCGCAGGTCATCGAGCGCGAGCGCCCGGACGCACTCCTGCCCACGATGGGCGGACAGACGGCGCTGAATGTCGCCATGGCGCTCGCGGATAGCGGGGTGCTCGCTCGGTACGATGTGGAGCTGATCGGCGCCGATGCGCGCGCCATCCGCATGGCGGAGGATCGGGAGGAGTTCGCCGATGCCATGCGGCGCATCGGACTGCCCGTCGCGCGCGGCGGGATCGCCCGATCGTTCGACGACGCGCTCGCGCTCATTCCCGTCGTGGACTTCCCTGCGATCATCCGGCCATCGTTCACGCTGGGCGGAAGCGGTGGCGGCGTGGCCTACAATCGCACCGAATACGAAGAGATCGTGCGGCGCGGGCTCGAGATGTCGCCGGTCGGGCAGGTGCTCATCGAGCAGAGTGTGCTCGGCTGGAAGGAATTCGAGCTCGAGGTCATGCGCGACGGGGCGGACAATGTCGTGATCGTCTGCTCCATCGAGAATCTCGATCCCATGGGTGTCCACACGGGCGACAGCATCACGGTGGCGCCGGCCATGACGCTCACCGACCGCGAGTACCAGGCCATGCGCGACGCGGCCGTGGCGGTAATACGCGAGATTGGCGTGGAAGCCGGCGGGTGCAACATCCAGTTCGCCGTGAATCCGGAGAACGGCGACATGCTGGTCATCGAGATGAACCCTCGGGTGTCGCGCTCCTCGGCTCTCGCGTCCAAGGCGACGGGCTTTCCCATTGCCCGGATCGGCACGAAGCTGGCGGTCGGCTATCGGCTGGACGAGATCGCGAACGACATCACGAAAACAACGCCCGCGTCATTCGAACCGGTGCTGGACTACGTGGTGGTGAAGTGCCCGCGCTTCGCATTCGAGAAGTTCCCATCTGCCGATCCACGGCTGACGACGCAGATGAAATCGGTGGGCGAATCGATGGCAATCGGGCGCACGTTCAAGGAAGCCTTCCAGAAGGGACTGCGCGCCCTCGAGACCGGACGGACCGGGTGGGTGACGGGATCGCGCGCCCGGGATGACGGCTTGGTCGATGACTCGCTCGAGTCGTTGCGCGGCGCGCTGCGCCAGCCAACGCCCGAGCGCATTTTCCAGATCAAGCGCGCGCTGCAATGCGGACTGGACGTGAGCGAGATCCATGAGCTCACGCACGTGGACCCGTGGTTTCTGGCACAGATGCAGGAAATGGTGGAGGCCGAAGCGCACTACGCGGCGCTGGCCGACATCCGGGCCGCGGATGTGCGGGCCATGAAACGCCAGGGCTTCTCGGATGCGCAACTGGCGGCGCTGCGGGGCGAATCGGAGGACGCGGCGCGTGCGCGCCGCTGGGCGTTCGGCATTCGCCCCGCGTACAAGATGGTGGACACCTGCGCGGGCGAATTCCCGTCCAGCACGCCATACCTGTACGGCAGCTATGACGAGGAGAGCGAGGCGCCGCCCTCCGGGCGGCCGTCCATCATGATCCTGGGGAGCGGCCCGAACCGGATCGGACAGGGCGTGGAGTTCGACTACTGCTGCGTGCGGGCGGCGCTGGCACTGCGCGAGCGTGGCTATGAGACCATCATGGTCAACTCCAATCCCGAAACCGTCTCCACCGACTTCGACATCTCCGACAAGCTCTACTTTGAGCCGCTCACACTCGAGGATGTGCTGGAGATCGTCGAGCGGGAGCAGCCGCTGGGTGTGATCGTCCAGCTCGGAGGGCAGACGCCGCTCAAACTGACCCGTGCGCTGGAGCGCGCCGGCGTGCACATTCTCGGAACGTCGCCTGACGCCATCGACATCGCCGAGGATCGTCGCCGCTTCGAGCAGATCGCCCGCGAGGTCGGAGTGCGGCAACCGCCATCGGGCACGGCAACGAGCATCGAGGAGGCCGTATGCATCGCCGCCGATGTGGGATACCCGGTGCTGGTACGTCCCAGCTACGTGCTGGGCGGCCGCGCCATGCGGATCGTGTACGATGAATCATCGCTGCATGATTACTTCGAGCACGCGGTCCGCGTGTCGGACGACCGGCCCGTGCTCATCGACCGCTTTCTCGAGGATGCCTACGAGGCGGACGTGGATGCCATTTCGGATGGCGAGCGCGTCGTGATTGGTGGCGTGATGCAGCATATCGAGGATGCCGGCATTCATTCGGGCGATTCCGCGTGTGTGCTTCCACCCTACATCATTGGTGAGGCGGACCTGATGACCATGCGCGAGCATACGGTAGCGCTGGCGGGCGCCCTCGGCGTGGTTGGGCTGATCAACGTGCAGTTCGCCGTGAAGGACCGGGTGGTCTACGTCCTCGAAGTCAATCCGCGGGCCAGCCGGACCATCCCCTTCGTCTCCAAGGCCATTGGCGTGCCGCTCGCGTCCATCGCGGCGCGTGTCATGGCGGGTGAAACGCTCGCGACGATCGGATTGGCCGAGGAGATCACGCCGCCATACGTGTCCGTGAAGGAGGCCGTCTTTCCATTCAACAAGTTCCGCGAGGCCGATCCGGTGCTGGGACCGGAAATGCGCTCGACGGGCGAGGTGATGGGGATCTCGGATTCCTTCGGCAGCGCCTTTGCCAAGGCGCAGCTCGCCGCCGACAACGGACTGCCGCTCTCTGGCAGCGTCCTCATCACGGTGAATGATTCCGACAAGGCGACCGTGCTGCCAATCGCACGCCGATTCCACGAGATGGGGTTCCGCATCCTGGCGACATCGGGCACGGCCCGGTACCTGCGCGGTCGCGGCATTCCGGCCGAACGCGTCTTCAAGGTGCACGAAGGGCGGCCGCACGGCGTGGATCTCATCGTCAACGGTCAGGTGCAACTGCTCATCAACACGCCACTGGGCAAACATTCCCAGCGCGACGATTACACGATGCGCCAGGCGGCCGTCGCGCATCGGATTCCGTATACGACAACGCTCTCGGCGGCGAACGCCGCGTGCGATGCGATCCTGGCGCTCCGATTCCGTCCGCCGCGCGTGCGGGCGCTGCAGGAGTGGCACGATCTGGCGCGCGCGACCGTCACCATCTGATCGTGTTCCGACGACGTGCGCTGACTAACATTTTCTTCGGCTGACTGGCATGCCTGTTCCTCTTCTCGATCTTCGCGCGCAGCACGCCTGCATCCGTGACGATGTGGTGCGCGCACTGATGCAGGTGGTGGACGACCAGCGATTCATTCTAGGTGAACCGGTGGACGCGCTGGAGCAGGCGGTCGCCGAGCTCTCGCGCACGCGATTCGGCATTGGCTGCGCGAGCGGCACGGACGCGTTGCTGCTCGCGCTTCGGGCGCTCGACATCGGTCGCGGCGACGAGGTGGTGACGACGCCGTTCACGTTCTTTGCCACCGCCGGCACGGTGCACAACGTGGGCGCGACCCCCGTGTTCGTGGACATTGATCCCGGAACCTTCAACATCTCTCCGGTGCACGCGCGCGCGGCGACCACGTCGCGGACGAAGGCGCTGATCGCGGTGGATCTCTTCGGTCAGATGGCGCCGCTCGAGGAGCTCGCTGCGGCAGTGCCGGACGTTCCCCTCATCGAGGACGCGGCCCAGGCCATCGGCGCGCGCCGTCGGATCGGGGACCACTGGGTGATGGCGGGAGAGTCCGCCGCCGTCGGCACCTTCAGCTTTTTCCCGTCCAAGAATCTGGGCGGATATGGCGACGGCGGGATGATGGTCACGCAGGATGAGCGGCTCGCGACCCGCCTGCGCCGGCTGCGCGTGCACGGCGGCGCGGTGCAGTACGTTCACGACGAAGTGGGATACAACAGTCGCCTCGACGCGCTGCAGGCCGCCGTGCTGCTGGCCAAGCTTCCCCATCTGGAACAGTGGAGCATGACCCGCCGCGACCACGCGCGGTACTACGATGACGCGCTCGCGGACGTGGCGGAGGTGCAGACGCCGCTGATCGACGCGAAGAATGAATCCATCTTCAACCAGTACACGATCCGGGCGGAGCGGCGGGACGCGCTGCAGGCGCATCTCCGGGACAGGGGAATCGGCAACGCCATATACTATCCGCTCCCCTTGCATCTGCAGCCATGCTTCTCCTACCTCGGCTACACCGAGGGAAGCTGTCCGGAAGCCGAGCGCGCGGCGCGCGAAGTCCTCTCGCTCCCGGTCTTTCCCGAGCTGACCCGGGCGCAGCAGGATGAGACCATTGGCGCCATCCGGGGGTTCTACGGCAGATGAATCCTGAACTGGTGGTGAGCCGCACGGATGAACTCTCCGCGACGGCAGCGACGGACGAGGCCGAGCGCCGTATTCTGGCGCTGACCTTTCGCCACCGGCGGCTGCTGGTCATCAGCGTTCACCTGATTCTTGTCGTGGCCAGCTACGCGCTTGCCTACGTGCTGCGCTTTGATGGTGATATTCCGGCCGCCTACCTGCGGACCTTCTGGGTGACGCTGGGGCCGCTGCTCGTCTTCCGGTTGCTCGCCTTCGCGGCGTTCCGCCTCTACACCGGCTGGTGGCGCTACGTCGGGATGAGCGACATGTTCGCCCTGCTCAAGGCGATCGGTATCAGCAGCGTCCTGTTCACCGCCTCGCTCGTGTTCACGCGGCACGCGTATGTGTTCCCGCGATCG
The DNA here is from genome assembly GCA_035553215.1 of Gemmatimonadaceae bacterium. GTDB lineage: Bacteria > Gemmatimonadota > Gemmatimonadetes > Gemmatimonadales > Gemmatimonadaceae > JADGGM01. Next base: position 46,391 of record DATNDS010000206.1, on the reverse strand, counting down.
GTGATCATCATCGACGCGCTGCTCACGGTCATGCTGATCGGCGGCGTGCGCTTCGCGCTGCGTGCACTGCGGGAAACTCGCCGCTCCACCGCCGGGGGGCCGCGGCCGCGCCGGGTGCTGATCATTGGCGCCGGCGACGCCGGCGAGCTGCTGCTGCGCGAGATGCAGAACAATCCCCGTCTGGGTTATCAGCCGGTCGGTTTCGTGGACGATGATGGCAACAAGACGGGTTTCCACATCCACCGCGTGCCGGTGCTCGGTACCACGGCGCAACTGGTGCCGGTGCTCGCCCGGAATCCGGCCGACGAGATCATCATCGCCATCCCGTCGGCGCCGCGGGACGCAATCCAGGCCATCGTCAACCGGTGTCTGGCGACCAGGCTCCCGTTCAAGATTCTGCCGGCCATTGCGGCGCTCAGCGGCCGCGTCCAGATCAGCGAAGTCCGCGCCGTGCAGGTGGAAGACCTGCTCGGGCGCGATCCCGTGGATCTCGATACCTCCCTCATTCGCTCCGACATTCTCGGACGACGCGTTCTCATCACGGGGGCGGGCGGATCCATTGGCGCGGAGCTGGCCCGCCAGATCGCGGAATACGGTCCGGGAGCCATGGTGCTGATGGAGCGCAGCGAAAACGCGCTCTTTCTCATCGAGCAGGAGTTGCGTCGCCGCCAGCCGGCGCTCGAGCTGCACCCGCTCATCTGTGACATTCGCGAGCAGCAGGACGTGGAGCGGGCCTTTCACGAATACCAGCCCGAGCTCGTGTATCACGCCGCGGCGTTCAAGCACGTGCCCATGATGGAAGCACATCTGGCCCATGCCGTGCACAACAACGTCTTCGGCACGCGCAACGTCGCGCTGCTCGCGGCGGAGTTCGGGGCGAAATTCGTGCTGATCTCGACGGACAAGGCGGTAAGTCCCAGCAACATCATGGGCGCCACCAAGCGTCTCGCCGAACTGATCGTGCTCTCGATGAACGCCGGGCGCGCGCAGCACTTCGTGGCGGTCCGCTTCGGGAACGTGCTGGGGAGCAACGGCTCGGTCGTCCCGCTCTTCACCGAACAGATTGCCGCGGGCGGACCCGTCACCGTGACGCATCCGGAAGCGAGTCGCTATTTCATGACCATTCCGGAGGCCGTGCAACTCGTCCTGCAATCCTCCGTGCTCGAGGAAGCGCACGACAAGATCGTCATGCTGGAAATGGGGCAGCCGGTGCGCATCGTGGATCTGGCGCGCAATCTCATCCGCCTGTCGGGTCTCGAACCCGACGTGGATATTCCCATTGTCTTCACGGGCCTGCGCCCGGGAGAGAAGCTCCACGAGCAACTGACGTCCGCGAGCGAGGAAACGATTCCCACCCGCTACGAGAAGATCCGCATCGTGCGGACGGCGTCGCCGGTACCGCTGGATCGTGCACTCGACCAGCTCTGGGATTCGTTGTGTATCCGTGATGAACGCGCGATCCTGCGAAAGCTGCAGGAACTCGTGCCCGAGTTTTCTCCACAGGCGGCGCTCATCGCCAGCCTGCGCGATCGTGTCGGTGGCACCGACGGCCGCTCCAAGACCCGGTTTGTGAGCTAGTGAGGTCCACCATGCCCGCCCGCCCGGTGACGGGAGTGCTTGCCGTGCTCCTCGCATGCCTGGCAAGGCCGGCGGCTGCGCAGCATCCGCTCGTCGGTCTCCCCCTGGATGATCCGGCGTACGTCCAGCTCGACGGGCTCGTGCAGCTCGGCTGCGGTGCCGCGCGCGTGTCTGCCTTCCGTCCCTTTCTGGTCAAGGACATCCAGGCGGCGCTGCATGCGGCCGCCACGGAACCGGCATGCGCGGGTCGAATTCTGAACCAGCTCACCGCACGGTTCGTGGTGCACCAACCTGTGGTCGACTCCGCGGCGAGCCGACTCCGCCTGGGTGCGGCTGTCACACTTCGGGCGACCGGCCTCACGGGCGGCACGATCGACCCGCTCTGGCAGGATGTGCGGTCCACCTCGGAAGGCGACCCGCCGCTCGTTGGCATCGGCCGGGTGCGCGTGACGTGGGACGGCGGCCCGAACGTACTGCTCGTCTCCGAAGCGTACGGGGAGACGCAGTATCGCAATGATCCGACGGTGCGCGCCAAGCCGTTTCGCAGTACGTCCGGCATCCTCGATTTCAGTGACGCCTACGCGTCCGGCCGACTGGGTCGCGTCGTGCTCTCCGTCGGCCGCGCCCGCGAGGCGTGGCTCGGCGATGGCCTCGAGTCGCTGGTGCTCTCGGCGAACGGTCCCGCGCTGGATCGCATTACGCTCACGGCGCAGTGGACGCACTTCGAATTCAAGGCACTCCTCGCATCCATCAACGACGTGGTGCTGACCACCGCCACGGACAGTCTCGCGGACAGCGGCGTCACGCAGCGCTGGCATCGCATGCTCATCGGTCACGCACTCACCTGGCGACCCGGCCGCCAGCTCGAATTCACCGTCGGCGAGACGGGTGTGATTCCACGACAGGGTGGTGGCATCAATCTGCAGTACGCGAATCCGCTGATGATCTATCAGGTCGTGCAGAACGATCGCGGCCGTCCCACGGAAACAGCCGGCAACGCGAATCTTTCCGCATTCGGCTCGGTTCGCGCCAACGTCGGCCGTGCGTCGCTCCAGGGCGACCTCCTGATTGACGACATCCAGATCGACTCCCGCGACAGGAAGGTCTTTCCGGATCTGCTGGGGTGGAACCTGCGGGCCACGTACGCGTTGCCGCTCATCGTGCCCACCAGCATCGGCTTCCAGTATCGTCGCGTCGGCGCCTATACCTACTTCGGGCGGAGCTACACCGATACCTGGCAGCAGTATGATCAGCCGATCGGATCCGAGCTGGGACCGGACGCTGACATGGCGCGCCTCTTCGCCCAGTTCTGGACGCTGCCGAAGCTGCGACTCGGCGGCGGCATCTCCCGGTGGCGACATGGCGCGCTGCGCATCGCACAGCGGCCGCCGCCCGATCGCATGGGACACGCGGGCGATCCCTTTCCCGACACCACCGCTGACCAGCCCGCCGTACAGGGCGCGTGGTTGTTCGACGCCTCGGCGCAGTGGCTGGACGCGACGATTCCCGTCACCGCCAGCGTCGAGCTCGGGCGCATCGACAACGTGAACAATCAGCACGCTCCGGCCGCGACGTATGGGCAGTTTCGGCTCACGGGCACCTGGCGCTTCCGCTATCCGTGAGGCTGCCGCACGTTGCTCCGGCACGATGGCGGCAATACCTTTACAGGCTCTCATCTTACCGAGATCGTTCCTTCCTGTCCCGCTGACATCGCGTGCACATCACAGTTATTGGTACGGGGTACGTGGGCCTGGTGGTCGGGGCCTGTCTGGCGGAGACAGGCAGCGACGTGATCTGCGCCGATGTGGATGCGGCGAAGATCGACGGACTCACCCGGAATGTCCTCCCCATTTATGAGCCGGGGCTCGACAGCCTGGTTGCGCGCAATCAGGAGCAGCGCCGCCTCTGTTTCACCACGGACATCCCCCACGCCATCTCCGCCGCGCAGGTCGTTTTCATCGCCGTAGGGACGCCGCCGGATGAGGATGGATCAGCGGACCTGCGGCACGTCCTGAGCGTGGCGGAATCCATTGGCGAGCATATGCGCCAGGAGCTGGTGGTGGTGACGAAATCCACCGTACCGGTGGGGACCGCGCAGAAAGTCGCCGCCGCCGTGGGCCTCAAGGCGCAGCACCCGTTTCACCTCTGCAGCAATCCCGAGTTCCTGAAGGAAGGGAACGCCGTGGATGATTTTCTCCGTCCCGATCGCGTCGTACTGGGCGTCGAGAGCGATCATGCGCGCTCGGTGATGGCCGAGCTCTACGCGCCATTTGTGCGTACCGGCAAGCCGATCATTTTCATGGATATCCCGTCCGCCGAAATGACCAAGTACGCGGCCAACGCCATGCTCGCGACACGAATTTCCTTCATGAACGAGATCGCGAATCTGTGCGAGCGGGTGGGCGCGAACGTGGACCACGTGCGCAAGGGCATTGGCTCGGATCAGCGCATTGGCGCGTCCTTTCTGTTTCCGGGGCCGGGATACGGAGGCTCCTGCTTTCCCAAGGACGTCAAGGCGCTCATGCGGACGGCGGACGAATGGGGGGCGACGCTCTCGGTACTCACCGCGGTGGAGTCGGCCAATGCCAATCAGAAGCGACGGCTGTGCGAGAAGTTGGGCGATGCGCTCGACGGTGAGCTTCACGATACCCGCATCGCGCTCTGGGGCCTTGCCTTCAAGCCGCAAACGGACGACATGCGCGAGTCGCCGGCGCTGACGCTCATCGAGGATCTGCTGGCGCGCGGTGCCGCGGTCGTGGCACACGATCCGGTGGCGATGGATGAGGCACGGCGGCGGTTGGGCGATCGCATCGGGTATGCGGAGACGAACTATGCGGCTGTGGACGGCGCCGACGCGCTCGTCATCGTGACCGACTGGAATGAGTATCGCCACCCTGACTTTGCGCGCATCCGGAAACTGCTTCGCCGGCCGGTCATCATCGACGGCCGCAATCTCTACGACCCCGCGAAGATGGCGGAGCTGGGCTTTCAGTACGATTCGATCGGGCGGGCGCGGACATGAGAGTGCTGATCACCGGCGCGGCCGGATTTCTCGGCTCGCATCTGTGCGATCGCTTCCTCGCGGACGGGCACCAGGTCGTGGGTCTCGACAACTTCATCACCGGCCATCCTGACAACATCGCGCATCTCATCGGGCATGAGCGATTCGAGTTTCTGCGGCACAACATTTCGACTTATACGTACGTGGCGGGGCCACTCGATGGCGTGCTTCACTTCGCGTCGCCTGCCAGTCCGATCGACTACCTCGAGCACCCGATTCCGACGCTCAAGGTCGGCGCGCTCGGCACGCACAACGCGCTCGGCCTGGCCAAGGCGAAATCGGCGCGCTTTTTTCTCGCGTCCACGTCCGAGGTCTATGGTGATCCGCTGGTGCACCCGCAGCCGGAAACCTATTGGGGCAATGTGAACCCGGTGGGTCCGCGCGGCGTGTATGATGAGGCCAAGCGATTCGCCGAAGCACTGACCATGGCGTACCACCGGTATCACGGCCTCGACACGCGCATCGTGCGCATCTTCAATACGTACGGACCGCGCATGCGCCCACGCGATGGCCGCGTGGTCTCGAACTTCATCGTGCAGGCGCTCAACGGCGAGCCCATCACGATTTACGGCGATGGGTCGCAGACGCGCAGCTTCTGCTACGTCTCGGATGAAGTCGAGGGGATCTATCGCCTGTTTCTGTCGCCGGTCACGGGTCCCACGAACATCGGCAACCCGGAAGAGAATACCGTGCGGCATCTCGCGGAGCTGGTGCTGGAGCTTACCGGCTGCGCCGTTCCGATCGAGCATCACTCGCTGCCGGAAGACGATCCCAAGGTCCGCCGGCCGGATATCACCCGCGCGCGCAGCGCGCTGGGGTGGGAACCGGCCGTCTCCCTTCGGGAGGGACTCACGGCTACCATCACGTACTTCAAGGGACTGGGCGATGGGCGCTTGAGCCGTCGCGCATGACGCCAATTCCGTCTGTGTTCGCACATGCGGCGGACAGCGCACGCGCTTTCTCGAGCGGCCATGAACGCACGCGTCCCTTTCGGGTATCACACGCCACATGAAGGGTTCACTGCACCGCCATCTTTCGGCGCTGGTATTGCTCACGCTGCTGGCTGCCTGTCACCACCAGGCGTTCGTCCCGGCGAAGTTTCCCTCCAACGACCTGCTGTTTTCCGCATCGTTGAAGCAGCTACAGGTGCATCACTGGGACAACGCCGTGAACGGTTTCGAGCGGCTCACGACCAACCTCCCCGCGCGTGATCCGCTGCTGCCGCAGTCGTTCTACTACCTGGGCCAGGCCTACCAGGGGCGACATGAATTCATTCTGGCGGCACAGGCGTTCTCGCGGATTCCGGAGAGCTTTCCGGAGGATACGCTGGCCGCCCCGGCCACATTCGAGACCGGCATGTCGTACTCCAGGCTGTGGAAGAAGCCCACGCTGGATTCGGAATACGGCGAGACCGCGGTCAGCACCCTGAACAGTTTCCTGGTGGCGTATCCGGACTCGCCGCTCCATGCCAAGGCACAGGCCGAGATCAACCGTCTCACGGAGTGGCTGGCGACCAAGAACTACGAGGACGGCATGTTCTATCTGCGCCGGAAGGCGTACGATCCGTCCATCATCTATTTCAAGGACGTCGTGCGGCTCTATCCCACGACGAAGCACGCCGAGCTGGCGTTGCTGCGGCTCGTGGAGGCGTACGGCAAGATCAAATACAAGGAAGAGGTGGCGGAAACGTGCGCCACGCTGCGCGAGAAGTATCCGGCCGACAAGCAGGTGACGGATGCGTGCGTACCGGCGCCGGCCACCGCCTCCGCCCCGAAGCCCTGACCGGGGTGCGGCTGGGGATCTTCGGCGGGACGTTCGATCCGCCCCACGTCGGGCACCTCCTAGCGGCGAGCGACGCGTTCGAGGCACTGGTGCTGGACCGGCTGTTGTTCGTACCCGCGGCGGCGCAGCCATTCAAGGTCGGCCGCGTGTGGGCCACCGCGGAGCAACGCCGCCGCATGCTGGAGCTGATGGTTGCGGGTGATCCGCGATTCATCGTGGACCCGATCGAATTGAACCGGGGCGGGTTATCTTACACGGTAGACACGCTGACCGCGCTGTCCGAGCGCGAGCCCGGTGCAGCGCTCGTGCTGCTGATTGGCGAGGACCTGGCTGGTCAGATTGGCAGTTGGCGCGCGCCGGAACGCATTGCGGCACTGGCGGACATCGTCGTCCTGACGCGCGCCGGCGAACCGGACGGTTCGAGCGAGGCTGCCGCAGGTGCCGTGCCGCGCCGCCTGCGCCGTGTCCGTACGCGCCGCGTTGACATGTCCGCGACCGAGATCCGGGCGCGGGTGCATGATGGGCACAGCATTCATGGATTCGTGACCGAGGCCGTCGCCGGATTCATCGCGACGGCCGGGCTGTACCGATAGGGGTTGCCATGTTGAAGCCATTGATGAACGTGATATTCGGCAGTCGCCACGTGCGCGCGGTGAAGCGCATCCAGCCCATTGTGGATGCCATCAACGCCGAGTACGAGCGTCTCCATGATGTCTCCGAGGACGAGCTCAAGGCGCAGAGCGACAAGCTGCGCGGAGTCGTTCGCGAGCGGACCGCGGAGCTGGAGCGGCAGGTCGCCGACCTGAAGGAGCGCAAGAAGCTCACGGCCGATCCGCAGGAGCGCGAGGAGATTGACAACGAATTGAGCGGCGCCGACGGCCGGGGCGGTGTGGAGGGCGAGCTGCGCGAAACCATCGCCGAGGTGCTGGACGAGCTGCTGCCCGAAGCCTTCGCGACGGTTCGCGAGGCGGCGCGCCGCCTGCTGGGCTCCACGGTGGATGTCACGGGTCACGGCACCGAATGGAACATGGTGCACTACGACGTGCAGCTCATCGGCGGTGTCCAGCTGCACATGGGACGCATTGCCGAGATGGCGACCGGTGAGGGCAAGACGCTGGTCGCGACGCTGCCGCTGTATCTGAACGCGCTGGCCGGGCGGGGTGCGCACCTCGTCACGGTGAACTCGTATCTGGCGCGCCGCGACTCGCAGTGGATGGGCCATCTCTACTCGTATCTCGGGCTCACGGTTGGCTGCATCGATGATTCCGAGCCCGGCACGCCGGAGCGCCGCGAGGCGTACCTGCGCGACATCACGTATGGCACGAACAACGAGTTCGGCTTCGACTATCTGCGCGACAACATGGTGGTGTCGCTCGAACAGCGGGTGCAGCGTCCCCACTGGTACGCCATCGTGGACGAAGTGGACTCGGTGCTCATCGACGAGGCGCGTACCCCGCTCATCATATCCGGTCCGGTGGGGAATGAAGGCGACGACGCGTATCGCGAGCACAACGCCGCGGTCGGACGGCTGGTGCGCTCCCAGACCGAGGATGCGAATCGCCTCGTGGCCGAAGCGGAGCAGGCGCTCGCCAGCGGCGATACCCGTGGCGCCGCCCTCCGCATGTACCAGGCCCAGCTCGGCGCCCCCAAGAACAAGCGGCTCTTCAAACTGCTGCAGGAAGGCGGCAACAAGCAGCTCGTGCAGAAGATGGAGCTGGATCACATTGCGGACCGCCGCCAGCCACCGAGCCGGCAGCAGTTCGGGGACCTCGAGGAGCAGCTGCTCTACGTGCTCGACGAGAAGAACCACACCGTGCATCTCACGGACCGCGGTGTGGACTATCTCTCGCCGGAGGATCGCGATGCGTTCATCCTGCCCGACATTTCCGAGGCCATTCAGCAGATCGATCACGATCCCGATCTCACGCCGCAGGAGAAGCTCGACCGGCGCGCCGCGCTGGAACGCGAGTACGCGCAGAAGAGCGAGAAGCTCAACATCATTCATCAACTCCTGCGAGCCCACGCGTTGTACGAGAAAGATGTGAACTACGTGGTGCAGGATGGCCAGGTGCTCATCGTCGATGAGTTCACGGGACGAACCATGCCGGGGCGTCGCTGGGCCGAAGGGCTGCACCAGGCGGTGGAGGCAAAGGAGGGCGTTCAGGTGAAAGGTGAGACGCAGACGCTCGCCACCATCACCATCCAGAACTACTTCCGCATGTACGAAAAGCTGGCCGGCATGACCGGCACGGCGGAGACCGAGGAGACGGAGTTCCATCAGATCTACGGGCTCGAAGTCGCGGTGATTCCCACCAACAAGCCCGTGATTCGCGAGGACCGGCACGATCTCATCTACAAGACGCGGCGCGAGAAGTACAACGCGATTGTTCAGGAGACCGAGCGGCTGCACAATCTCGGCGATCCGGTGCTCATCGGCACCGTGAGCGTGGACGTCTCGGAAACGCTGTCCCGCATGTTCCAGCGCGCCGGGCTCAAGCACAACGTGCTGAACGCGAAGTATCACCAGCGCGAAGCCGAGATCGTCGCCGAAGCCGGCCAGCCGGGCACGGTGACGATTGCGACGAACATGGCGGGACGCGGCACGGACATCAAACTCGGCGCCGGTGTCACGGAGTCCAAGCCGTCGGTCGTGAACGATCCCGAGGGCAGGCCGGTGGAGATCGAGGAATGTGGCGGCCTGCACATCATCGGATCGGAGCGCCACGAGTCCCGGCGCATCGACCGCCAGTTGCGCGGCCGCGCAGGACGCCAGGGTGATCCTGGTGCATCGCAGTTCTTCCTGTCGCTCGAAGACGATCTGATGCGGCTTTTCGGGTCGGAGCGGATCGCGAAGCTGATGGACCGCATGGGTGCAAAGGACGGGGAAGTGCTCACGCATCCGCTGATCACGCGCTCCATTGAACAGGCGCAGAAGCGGGTGGAGATGCAGAACTTCCAGTCGCGCAAGCGGCTACTCGAGTTCGATGATGTCATGAACCAGCAGCGCGAGGTGATCTATTCGCTGCGGTCATTCGCCCTCGAAGGCGGCGAGGAGCTGAAAGGCGAGTCGGTCAAGATGGTGGAGAAGGCCATCGACCGGCGCGTCGAAACGAACCTCGAAAAGTACGAGACGTCGGAAGAGTGGGACTTCGCGCTGCTGCGACAGGATCTGCTCATGCACTACCTGCTGCTGGTGCCGGCCTTCGAGGATGACTCCGAGGAGCGGCCCGACACGATTGCCGCTGCGCAGGAGCTCGCGCGCGAGGCGGGGTTGAAGGCGTTCGATGCGAAGTACGCGAGTCTGAACGAGTACGCCGGGCAGTTGCTGTCGCTCGTCATGCTGAACGTGCTGGACGAGAAGTGGAAGGATCATCTGTACGATCTCGATCAGTTGCGCGCGGCCATCCAGTATCGCTCGTGGGGGCAGACCGATCCGCTCATCGAGTACAAGCAGGAGGCGTACACGATGTTCGTCGATCTGATGAACGACGTGTATACCACGTTCACCGAGCGCTTCCTGCGTGTGCAGATTCTCTTCGAGCCGCCGCCCCCGGCGGCCCCGGCGGCTGTAGCCGGCTCGCGCGGATCCGGCGGCGGGTCCCAGACACCGGCCCGGCGCTACAATGCGCTCGGCGTGCTCGAGGACGTGCCCGTGGAACCGCAAGGCGAGCATGCCGGCAATGGGTCCGATGGAAAGGACGCGCAGCCCGACGCGCCGCCGGCGCGGACACCGGAGCCGAAAATCGTGGGCGCCGGAAAAACGCGTTCGCTTTCCGCCGCGTCCGTTCCCGCCAACGTGGACTGGTCCAGAGTCGGGCGGAACGACCCGTGTCCCTGTGGCTCCGGGAAGAAGTACAAGAAGTGCCACGGCGCAACCGCATAGCGGTGGACACAGATGCGGTGAAGCGATGCGGGTCGCGACCTCACGGCCGGGTACGCTTCCAGGTAAGGATTCCTTCACCTGGAGGCTCTGCTCATGTTTATCGCGTCTGGCCCGGACACCCGTTCGTCGTTAAGTATTAAGGAACTGCCTCGTTCCGAGCGTCCGCGAGAACGGCTCCAGCATCTCGGGGCGCGAAGTCTGAGTGTGCCGGAGCTGCTTTCGATCGTCGTGGGTTCCGGCGCGGGAGGCCGCTCGGCACTCGGCGTGGGGCAGGAGATTCTGGCACGGTCAGGTGGATCACTGCGGCGGATCGCGGCCGAGCCGGTGGCAACGTTGACCGGCATGCGTGGCGTGGGGATGGTGCGGGCGGTCACGATTCACGCCGCGCTCGAACTCGGACGACGGATGGCACTCGAGTCGCGCGACGAGGGAGCGCCGCTTCGCTCGCCACGGGACGTCTATGCGGCGTTCGCGGCGCGGCTGCAGGATCTTCCGGTGGAGGAGTTCCACGTGGCGGTGCTCGACTCCCAGCACCGGCTGGAGCGGGATGTCACGGTGACGCGCGGGATTCTGAATTCGTCGCTCGTCCACCCGCGCGAAGTATTTCGAGAGGCCATTGCCGAGTGCGCCGCGGCGATCATCCTGGTGCACAATCACCCGAGTGGCGATCCGACGCCATCGGCGGATGACCGGCTGGTGACCGAGCAGCTCGTGGCGGCTGGCCGGCTGCTGGACATTCCCGTCCACGATCATGTCGTCGTCGGACGGGATCGTTATGTGAGCTTCGCGGAGACAGGACTGCTGTGACCGCATCGGCGTTGAAGGAGCTGATCCCGGGGTGGAACTTCGGCGACGACCCGCTCGTGGAGCGGCTCGACACCGAGCTGCTGTCGCGCGCCTATCAGTTCAGTCGGGATGCGCACCGGGGCCAGAAGCGCTCCTCCGGCGACGACTACGTGATGCACTGCGTGGAAGTCGCCAAGATCCTCGCCGGGTTGCACCTCGACTCCATCACGGTGGCGAGCGGGTTGATGCACGACGTGGTGGAGGACACGGCCGTCACGGTTGCCGACGTCGAACGCGACTTCGGCCGCGAAATCGCCCAGATCGTCGATGGCGTCACCAAGATCAGCAACATCTCGTTCCGCTCCACGCAGGAACGTCAGGCCGAAAACTACCGCAAGCTGCTGCTCTCGATCGCCAAGGATGTCCGCGTCATCCTGATCAAGCTCGCGGACCGCCTGCACAATATGCGCACGCTGGATTATCTGCCGCCGGAAAAGCAGAAGCGCATCGCGCAGGAGACGATGGATCTGTACGCGCCGCTCGCGCACCGCTTCGGCATGGCGCAGATGCGGTGGGAACTGGAGGATCTCTCCTTCAAGTATCTCGAGCCGGAGGAGTATCGGAAACTCGCGCGGCTGGTGGCACAGAAGCGCGCCGAACGCGAACAGCTCATCGCGCAACTCGCCGTTCCGCTCGAAGCCGAGTTGCATCGCGCCGGCATCCAGAACGTCGAGATCAGCGGGCGCCCGAAGCATCTGTGGTCCATCTACAAGAAGATGAAGCAGCGCGACAAGCCATACGACGAGATCTACGATCTGCTCGCCATTCGCGTGCTGGTGAACGGTGTGCCGGACTGCTATCACGCGCTTGGCGTCATCCATGACGGCTGGACGCCGCTGCAGGAGCGCATCAAGGACTACATCGCGCAGCCCAAGTCGAACGGATATCAGTCGCTGCACACGACGGTGTTCGGTCCGGGGCGACAGCTGTTCGAGGTGCAGATCCGGACGTACGAGATGCACCGGACGGCGGACTATGGGATCGCGGCCCACTGGCTCTACAAGGAAAATGCGAAGAATGCAGACGAGCTGGACCGCGCGCTCGGCTGGTTCCGCCAGGTGCTCGAACTGCAGCTCGATGCGAAGACGCCGGATGAGTTCCTGGAGTTCCTGAAGCTCGATCTGTATCAGGACGAGATCTTCGTGTTCACGCCAACGGGCGATGTGATCCAACTGCCCAAGGGTGCCACGCCGATCGATTTCGCGTTCGCGGTGCACACGGAAGTGGGCGTGCACTGCCAGGGTGCGAAGGTCAACCGCCGCATCGCACCACTCTCGCGGCAGCTCCGCAATTCGGACACGGTGGAGATCCTCACGTCGCCCACCGCGCGTCCCAGTCGCGACTGGCTGTCGCACGTGCGCACGGGCCGTGCGCGTCACAAGATCCGGCAGTGGATCCGGGTCGAGGAGCAGAGCACATCCGCCAAACTCGGCCACGAGATTCTGGAGCGCGAGTTCAAGCGGCGCCGGTTGCAGCGGCCGGACGACGCGGCACTGGGGCGCGTCGCGAAGGCGCTGAATCTGAACGACGCCCGCCATCTCATTGCCTCCATCGGGCAGGGCGACGTGCAGGTCATGCAGGTCCTGAAGCTGCTCTATCCCGATCTCGATTCCGGACAGGAAGCGCCCGGGCGGACCAGTGCCTTCGAGCGCCTGGTGCAGCGGATGCGCGGCGGTTCCAAGGGCGTGCGCATTCAGGGCGTGGATGGGCTCATGGTGCGCTACTCGCAGTGCTGCCAGCCCGTGCCGGGTGACCCGGTCGTCGGCTACGTGACCCGCGGCCGCGGCGTGAGCATCCATCGCGCGGACTGCCCGAACGTCCTGCTGCTGTCACAGGAGCCGGAACGGCGGCTGGACATTGACTGGCAGGAAATGGAGGGCGAGCTCTTCCTGGTCCGGCTCGCACTGGAGGGGACCGACCGTCGCGGCCTCTACGCGGACGTGGCCGAAGCGGTCACGGGAACCGGCACGAACATCAAGAGCATGGAGCTGCGCAGCGGCGATGGGGGCGGCGTCTCAGGCACGGTGCTGGTGGAAGTGGAGAATCTCGCGCACCTGCAGAAAATCATCCGCGCCGTGCGCCGGGTAAAGGGCGTTACCGACGTGACCAGGCGCGAACGGGTGGCCGCGGACTCGTAGGTACGTTCCACGCCCCTCCACCCCACCCCTGGGAATCGGCAATCGGGAATGGGGAATCGACCGCCCCACGCCACCCCGCCCCGGGGAATCGGCAATCGGGAATCGGGAATCGTGGGAATAGGAAATCGGCCTCCCCATTCCCCATTCCCACCATTCCCCATTCCCGATTGCCGATTCCGAAGGGAGGGGTCGTGAGGCGGGGAATGATTGCCGATTCCCACGGGCGGGGCGGTGGGAAGAGGCAGATTGCCGATTCCCAGGTGCGGGGTAGGAGGAGCGTGGAGCGTTCCCCACTCCCTATATTTCCTCCATGCTACGCTCTCCCTTCGATCTGCAGTCGCCGTTCGCTCCCGCGGGAGATCAACCACGGGCGATCGCGGAACTGACGGCCGGCCTGCGTCGCGGCGACCGCTTCCAGACGCTCCTCGGCGTCACGGGCTCGGGAAAGACCATGTCCGTCGCCAACGTGATTCAGGCGCACGGCAAGCCCACTCTCGTGCTGTCGCACAACAAGACGCTTGCGGCGCAGCTCTACGGAGAGCTCAAGGGGTTCTTCCCCGGCAATGCGGTCGAGTACTTCATCTCGTACTACGACTACTATCAGCCCGAGGCGTACGTGCCGTCCACCGACACGTACATCGAGAAGGATGCCTCGATCAACGAGGACATCGATCGCCTGCGGCTGCGTGCGACCTCCAGCCTCATGGAGCGCGAGGACGTCATTATCGTCGCGACCGTCTCCGCGATTTACGGCCTGGGCGACCCGGTCGAGTATCGCGAGCGCATGGTGCGGATCGAGCGCGGCGACGTCCGCGGCCGCGACGACATTCTGCGCGCGCTCGTGGGCATTCAGTATTCGCGCAATGACGTGGCCTTCGAGCGGGGCACGTTCCGCGTGCGGGGCGACACGGTCGAGATCTTTCCGGCGTACGAGGAACAGGGCGTGCGCATCGAACTGTTTGGCGACGAGGTGGAACGCATCTCCAAGATCGATGCACTCACGGGGAACACGATCGCGACGCTGGATCGCGCGTGCATTTATCCCGCCAAGCACTTCGTCACGTCGCGTCCCACCATCGAGCGCGCCGTGACGCTCATCCGCGCGGAGCTGGCCGAGCGGCTCGCGGTGCTGCGGGGTGACGGCAAGCTGCTCGAAGCACAGCGCCTCGAGTCCCGCACGAACTTCGACATCGAGATGATGCTCGAGATCGGCACCTGCGCGGGCATCGAGAACTATTCGCGGCATCTGTCGGGGCGGCAGGAGGGCGAACGGCCGGCATGTCTCTTCGACTATTTCCCCAGCGAGTTTCTCGTCGTCGTGGATGAGTCGCACGTGAGCCTGCCGCAGATCGGCGGGATGTTCAACGGGGACCGGGCGCGCAAGCTCACGCTCGTGGACTACGGCTTCCGGCTCCCCAGCGCGCTGGACAACCGGCCGCTGATGTTCGATGAATTTCTGGCACTCACGCCGCAGGCGCTGTTCGTATCGGCCACGCCGGGCGACCTCGAGCTGCAGCTCTCCGGTGGCGTCGTGGTCGAGCAGATCATTCGGCCCACGGGACTGCTCGACCCGGAGATCGAGGTACGCCCGGTGCGCGGCCAGGTGGATGATCTGCTGCACGAAATCCGGCTGCGCGAGCGCCGCGGCGAGCGGGTGCTGGTCACCACGCTCACCAAGCGCATGGCCGAGGATCTCACCGACTATCTGCAGCAGATGGGCGTTCGCGTCCGCTACATGCATTCGGATATCGACGCTATCGAGCGGATGGAGATCGTGCGCGGCCTGCGCCTGGGCGACTTCGACGTGCTGGTGGGCATCAACCTGCTGCGCGAAGGACTGGATCTGCCCGAGGTGTCGCTCGTCGCGGTGCTCGATGCGGACCAGGAAGGATTCCTGCGCAGCGACCGGTCGCTGATCCAGACCGTGGGGCGTGCGGCGCGCCACGTCGCCGGTCGCGCGATCTTCTATGCGGACCGCGTCACGGGATCCATGCAGCGCTGCCTGGATGAGACGAAGCGGCGCCGGGAAATCCAGACGGCGTGGAATGTGGAGCATGGGATCACGCCGCGGTCGGTGGTGAAGAGCACGGAGCAGGTCCGCTTCAGCACGCGCGTCGCGGACGCGCGCATGGAGCACGCCGCGGATCAACGCAAGGTGGCGGAGCCCGCCGCGACGTATGCCACGGAGATGGACAGCGAGGCGCTCCTCGAAATGCTCGAGCAGCAGATGACGGAGGCCGCGACGAATCTCGATTTTGAAGGCGCGGCCGCGTTGCGCGATCAGATCTTCGAGTTAAAGGCGCGGAAGAGCGGCAACGTGCGGCGGCCCGGCGGCCTGCAGGCCATCCGCGCGCCACGCTGATGTCCGTCCCGCATCATCACGTCCTCCCGCCGCTCGCCACGCAGGGCCGGCTGGCGCTCACGCGGGAGGAGCTCATCCGCTGGGGCGAAGCGTTTGGCGCCGCGGCGCGGGCGCCGCTCGTAGTCGGTGTGTCGGGCGACATCGGCGCCGGCAAGACGACGCTCGTGCAGGCGGTCTGCCGTGGCGCAGGCGTGCGCGATGCCGTGACGAGTCCGACCTACGCGCTCGTGCATCGCTACGCGGGAACGAACTGGCCCGTGTACCATCTCGACCTCTATCGCCTCGACCGCCCCGATGATCTCACGAACATCGGCTGGGACGATCTGCTCGACACGCAATCGCTCACGCTGGTCGAGTGGCCCGAGCGTGCCGGCAGCCGGATGCCGGCGACGGCGGTGCCCGTGGAACTCCGGCACGATGTGGATGATCCCGGTCGTCGCCTTCTCCTTGCCGGGTGACGCCGCTGCTTACGCTGTCGCTGGATGCCGCCACCTACCTGGGCACGATTGCGCTCGTGTCCGGCCCCAGTGTCCTCGCGGAGGAGCAGGTCGAGATGCGTTCCGCCTCGGGCGAGCAACTGCTGCCCGGTATCCGGCGGGTTCTCGACTCGGCGGGCGTCTCCGTGGATGAGCTCCGGCGTATCGCGTGCGGATCCGGGCCCGGGAGTTTCACGAGCCTGCGCATTGCCGCTTCATCCGCCAAGGGGTTCGCGGCTGCCCGGAACCTGCCGCTCGTCGCGGTGTCCTCGCTGGCGCTCATGGCCGCGACCGCACGCGCGCCCGGCCGCTACGTGGCGGTGCTGGACGCCATGCGCGGCGACTGGTTCGCCGCGGCGTACGACATCCGGGCAGACGGTGGCATGGTGACGCTCGTCGCGGCGTCGCTGCTTTCCCGTGATGCCGTGGAGGACCTCGCCGCGTCGATGAACGCACGGCTCATTGGTCCGCGCGAGGAGCAGGCCGCGCACCCGCACGCGCGCGCGATCGCCCGGCTCGACTCGCTTCGATCGTTCGTGTCTCCCGTGGATCTTGCGACGTGGGAACCTGACTATGGCCGCCACGCGGAAGCGCAGGTCAGATGGGAGCGTGCCCACGGTCGCCCGCTTCCCGCATCCTGACGCCGCCCAATCGCCGCCATGCCGGATTCCTCCCATTCCCCCATCGATACGCCAACCAGCGTGCACGTCCGCGCTGTTCGCGAGGCGGACCTCGATCGGATCGCGGAAATCGAACGTGCGTCGTTCAGCGATCCGTGGAGCCGTCCGTCCTTCTCGCAACTGCTGCGCGACCGGCGCGTGCACTTCATCGTGGCCTGCACACCCGATGACATCATCCACGGCTATGCGGTGGCCTGGTTCGTGCTCGACGAAGGCGAAATCGCGAACATTGCCGTCCAGCCGGACTTCCGTGGCCAGGGCATCGGCCGAACGCTGTTGCAGTCGGTGACGGAAGCCGCGGCGGCGCGGCGTGCCTCCGCGCTCTACCTCGAGGTGCGCGATTCGAATGAACCGGCGCGCGCCATGTACTCCGCCCATGGCTTCGTCCAGGTCGGGCGCCGTAATCGCTATTACCGGCGACCCGTCGAGGATGCGCTCGTCCTGCGGCTGGCGCTCCCCGCGCGCGCGCGATGCGCGTCAGAATGATCATCCCTGCGCTGCTTCGCTGATGGTACATTGCGGGGCGAGTGCTAACATACCGGCGACTCGAACCGACATTCGCCAGGAGGAACTGTGAGCCGCAGCTTGAACAAGGTGATGCTGATCGGAAACCTCGGCAAGGACCCCGAAGTCCGATCCACGACGGGTGGCAATCGCGTGGCCTCGTTTTCCATGGCCACCGGTCGGAGCTGGACCGGGGCCAATGGGGAGAAGCAGGAGAAGACCGAGTGGCACAAGTGCGTGGTGTGGAACAGCAAGTTTTCCACGCTGGCCGACATCGTCGAACGCTACCTGAAGAAAGGCGATCGCGTGTATGTCGAGGGAAGCATCGAGTACCGGCAGTATCAGGACAAGGACAACCAGACGCGCTATGTCACGGAAATCAACGTGCGTGACCTGGTGATGTTGTCCGGGCGCGACGGGTCACGATCGTTCGCACAGGGTGAGGAGGAGCCGGCCTTTTCGCCCGGCTCCCGGGCGGCGGAGCGGGGAGGAAAGGGGAAGGCGACTCCGGATGCAGGCGGCGACTTCGACAGTTTCCCCAGCTCGTCCGAGGACGACAACGACGATCTGCCGTTCTGAGTGACGGCCGGCAGAGCGGCCGGCAGGGCGGTGCCGGATGGGCGGTGCCGCGCGCCGGCACCAGTTCGGGCGTGGTCCGGGGTAACCGTTCCGTCACCGTGGGATGTTACGGCTGAGGCTGTGGATCGTGTAGCGACGAACCAAACCTCTTCCGGAGAATACCATGCTTCGCCGTTTTCTTGTCGCTGCCGGGGTCGTCTCGTCTGTCGCGTTTGCGGCGCAGGCCGTTGGCGCGCAGTCCATGTCGTCTCCGATGATGTCGCACCCGTCGTTTGGCGTGATGGGCGGGCTCAATCTGGCCTCGATGGGCGGGTCGGATGCGTCAGGGCTGGACAGCCGGATGGGCTTCCTCGTCGGTGGCTTTGCCAAGTTCCAGGTCGCGCCGAAAATCGCGATTCAGCCAGAGCTCATGTACACGCAGAAGGGCGCGAAGATGAGCATTGATAACGGCGATGGCGGTACTGTCGATGCCCACATCAAGCCGGCATACATCGAGTTGCCGGTACTGGCACGGATGGATCTCGCGTCGCAGCAGAGCGCCAAGGCGCGGCCGTTCCTGCTGCTGGGCCCGACGTTCGCGCTCAAGGCCGGGTGCTCGATCTCGGCGTCGAGTGGTAGCCAGTCCGCGTCGGAGAGCTGCAGCGACATGTCCGAAGACGCGAAGTCCTTCGACATGGGTGCGCTGGTTGGCGGTGGTGTGGATTTCCGCGCCGGTGCACACACGATGTCGCTGGGCCTGCGCTACGACTATGGCTTCACGAGCGTGTTCGATGGCGCGAACGTGAAGAATCGCGCGCTCTCGTTCGTCGTAGGGTTCGGGTTCTAGTGGGTCACGCGGCTGCGCCGGGCTCTCCTGCCGGCGCCGCCGTGACCGCTCTCCCGCCGGTGCGTCTCTCTACGGAGATGCCCGGTGGGGTTTGAGCGCCGGGTGACCGAGCGGTTTCCCCTCTACCGTCACCGTTGGCGAGGCACATGATGCATCGGTTCGCGCAGAACGCGTCCATTCCCACAGATCCCGACAGGCGGTCGCGCCTGCTCGCGGCAGTCGCGCTCGTGCTGTTCGCGCCGCCCGTCGTGGCGCGCGCGCAGGCGGTGCCGGCTGACACCGGCGCGGTGCAGGCACCGGCTGCAACGACAGCGGCGCCCGCAGCGTCCGCGGTGCCAGCCGACGATTCGGCGACGGGTCGCAGCCATACCGTGCGCAAGGGCGACACGTTGTGGGATCTCGGCAGGACGTATCTGAATGATCCCTTCCAGTGGCCGCAAATCTACCGTCTCAACACGGCGATTGTCGAAAACCCGCACTGGATCTATCCCGGTGAGGTTCTCCGGCTGCCCGGGGATGTGCAGCTGGCCACGAACACGCACGTGATTGACCAGGAGGCGTCGGCGCCTGGCGGACCGACGGTGTTCTCCGCAGCGCTCAATACTCGTGGGGTGTACGCGCCCCGCTTCGGCCCGTCGGCACTCGAGTATGAGCATGCTGCGGTGCGACCGGGAGAAATTTACGCCGCTCCGTGGGCGGATCGCACCGGTGGGCCGGAACGGCAGGGGCGGCTGCTCGCTCCTACCGATCCACCCGGCATCGCCGAGTTTTCGACGACGCGGCGCCTCGGGCCCGAGACGCGCGCCTACATCACGCTCCCCAAGGGTATCGTGGCCGCGCCCGGCGACCGGTTCGTGACCGTTGCCATGGGGCCATCGCTGTCGGACAATTCGCAGGTCGTGATTCCCACGGGCATCGTGGAAGTCGAGAAGACGGACAACGGCGGGGTCGCCACAACCGTGC
Source organism: Gemmatimonadaceae bacterium (assembly GCA_035553215.1). GTDB lineage: Bacteria > Gemmatimonadota > Gemmatimonadetes > Gemmatimonadales > Gemmatimonadaceae > JADGGM01. The sequence continues at coordinate 26,713 of DATNDS010000206.1, read as the reverse complement.
GCATCGTGCAGCAGTTCGGTGAGGTGTTGCTGGACCAGGGCGTCGTACCGCTCGATCGCTTCGCGCTCGACATGGCAGCGCGGCCGCAGAATTTGTCGCTGGGCCTGGAAAGTCACGTGCTCTACGTGCCGGACGGAGCCGTGCTTCCGACGGTGCAGCACTATGTCGTGCTCGACGCGACCACGAAAGATGGGGTGAAGGCCGGGGATCAGTTCACACTGTATCGCCCCAGCCGCAAGATGGACGTTCCGGGGCAGAGCGAGCCGGTTGTCCTTCCCGAGGAGCAGATTGCGCAGGCGCAGGTCGTGAAGGTCACGGACTGGGGAACCACGGCGATCATCGTGAGTCAGCGGCAAGCCGCGATCAAGGTTGGTACGATGGCGCGTCTCACGGGGCGCATGCCGTAGCGGGTGCGCGGGTCGCGGTGGTGGAGCGCGTGCGCTGACGCGTCATGCCTCTCCTCGCGATACCGCGTCCCGCGCGCCTGCCGCGCGTGGCGGGGGAACTGAATGAACTGGGTCACGACGGCGGCACGTGTGTAGTGCCGCCGTTCTCGTGCGCGCGACGTTCTGGGTACGTGTCCCTGTGTCAGCCCGCCTCGACGCAGTAGATTAGGCGCAGCATGATTCTGATCGCGCATTTCATTGCTGTGACTCTCTACCTCGCTGCCGCCGGGTTGGCCGCGATTCCGTTCGCGCGCCCCATCCGCGCGCCGATCCGGGGCGTCGTGCTGATCCTCACCGCGGCGACGGTGGCGCATCTCATCGGCCTGGGCGATTTTGTGCGCGTGCACGGGCAGCCACCGCTCACCGGCCTGGGCCCCGCGCTCTCATTTGCGGGATTCCTCGTGGGCGTCACGCTGCTCGTGGTGGAAGTGCTCGCCCGTGAGGTGAGCCTGACGCTCGTCGCCGCGCCGTTCGCCGCGCTGCTCGCCGTGTGCGCCAACTTTGCCGGGATGGTGCCGTTGCGCGAGCCGACCGGTGTGCGGGGCGTCTGGCTCACGTCGCACATTGCACTCAGCTTCGTGGGCATGGCGGCGTTCGCGGCCGCGGCCGGCGCCGGCATGATGTACCTGGCGGAGCATCGCGAGCTCAAGTCGCGACGCTTCGGCGCCATCTTCCGCTTTTTCCCTCCGCTCGACACGCTGGATCGCGTGAATCACATTGCCGTGGTCGCGGGCTGGCTGGCACTCACGGTCGGCATGGGACTCGCCACCGCATATGCGCTGGTCTATCGCGCCGGACACGCCGAGAAGGTCGTGTGGGCGCTCCTGGCATGGGCCGCTGTCACGACGCTCACCGCTGGGCGGGTCGTCGCCGGATGGCGCGCGCGACGTGCCGCACTGCTTACGAGCGTCTTCTTCACCGGCATTGTCGTGCTGTACATCGCGCTGCGCGTATTCGACCGCCACGGCGGCCAGTTCCTGTGAGCGGATATCCGGTGCTCCTCGAGGGCGAGAGCATTCGCGCGCTCGTGGTGGGCGGCGGCGCGGTGGCGGTGCGGAAGGTCCGAGCACTGCTGGAGGCCCGCGCGCTGGTGCGCGTCGTGGCCATCCGAGCGAACGACGCCATGCGCGTGCTGGGCGGGCAACCCCGGTGCACGCTCGACGAGCGGGCGTACCGGGCGGAGGATCTCACTGGAGCGACGCTCGTCATCGCGGCGACGGACGATCGCGCGCTGAACGCCATGGTGGGTCGTGACGCGCGCGCCCGGGGCATGCTCGTGAACATCGCCGATGCCCCGGCCGACGGGACGTTCGTGACGGTTGCGACGCACCGGGCCGGTGACGTGACGATCGCCGTCTCCGCAGGCGGAGTGCCGGCGGCGGCGGCCCGGCTGCGCGACGCGGTCGCGGCGCGATTCGACGCGCGCTATGCGGAGGCGATGCACGCACTCGGCGCGCTGCGCGCACGCTATCTGGCCGCGGGCGATCGCGCCGGATGGGAGCGGGCGCAGGAGGCGCTCATCACCGATCAATTCTGCGCCCGTGTCGAGTCGGGGCTGCTGTCGGAGGACGTGGCGGCGTGGCACTGATCGCGGCGGGCCTGAGCCACCGCACCGCGCCCGTCGCCATCAGGGAGCGTGTCGCGATCGCGCCGCATGAGGCGGACGCGTTTCTCTCGCACGTGCTCCAGGTGACCGGCGCGCGCGAAGCGGCGGTGCTCTCCACCTGCAATCGCACCGAAGTCTATTTGATCGAGCGCGAGCGTGATGCCGCCGCCGCGGTCTGGGGTGCGTTGAGTGCGCGCCTGGGTGCGGATGTGACGGCGTACGGCTACGTCCGGCGCGACCGCGACGCCGTGGCCCATCTGTACCGCGTAGCCTCCGGAATGGACTCCATGATTCTGGGCGAGATGCAGATTCACGGTCAGGTTCGGGATGCATGGGAGCTGAGCCGCCAGGCATCCGGGCCGGCGCTCAATCGGCTCTTCCAGAGCGCCCTGCTGGTGGCATCGCGCGTGCATCACGAGACGGCGCTGGGTCGCGGCGCTGCGTCCGTGAGCTCCGCGGCAGTGCAACTGGCCAAGAAGATCTTCGGTTCGCTCCAGGGTCGCCGAGCCATGGTCCTGGGTGCCGGCGACATGGCCGCGGTGGCGCTGGAATGTCTGGTGCACGAAGGCGTGCGCGCGGTGATCGTCGCGAACCGGACGTTCGAGCGTGCCGCCGAACTGGCATCGCGCCATGGCGCGCAGGCGCTGCATTACGATGAGTGCTGGCATCGGCTGGCCGAGGTCGACCTGCTGCTCTGCTCGACCGCGGCGCCGCGGCCGATCGTGGAACGCGAGCAGGTGGAACCGGCGCTGCGTGCACGCGGTGACGCGCCGCTCTGCATCGTGGACATTGCCGTTCCACGCGATGTCATGGCCGACGTCGGCACGCTGCACAATGTGTTTCTCTATGATCTCGATGATCTGCAGGCGGTTGTCTCGACGAATCTCGAGCGCCGGCGCGACGAGCTTCCCGGAGCTGAGACGATCGTCGCGACCGAGGTCGAGCAGTACTGGCAGTGGCTTGCGGGCCTCGCGGCCGTGCCGGTGCTGAAGTTGTTTCGTTCGCAGATGGAGCAGGTGCGCGAGGCGGAGCTTGCTCACGCCTTGCGGAAGCTCGGGCACCTTTCGCCCGAGGACCAGGACGCCGTCGAACATTTTTCCCGGGCACTCATGAACAAGTTTCTCCACGACCCCAGCGTGCGCCTGCGCGCCGCATCCGCCAACGGGCGCGGTCTCGCCATCGTGGACGCGCTCCGCTACCTCTTCGCGCTCGACGAGCCGGACGCTCACGGAGGCGTCCCGCCGGCAGCCGCGCAGCACGGCGAGGACAGCTGACATGGCGCGACGCGCACTCATCAGTGGCGGCGCCGGCTTCATCGGGTCGCACGTCGTTCGCGCCTTCCGCGCAGCCGGATACGAGGTCAGCGTGCTGGACAACCTGTCCACGGGAACTCCGGACAACCTGCCGGATGGCGTCTGTCTGCATCAGCTCGACATCTGCTCGCCGGAGGCCGCGGCGGTGGTGCGGGAGGGTCGCTTCGATGTACTTTGCCATCTCGCCGCGCAGATCGACGTCCGCAAGAGCGTGGCGGATCCCGCCTTCGACTCGCGCGTGAACATCGGCGGCTCGCTCAATCTGCTGGAGGCGGTGCGCGCATCCGGAGCGCCGACGCGCTTCATCTTCTCGTCGACCGGTGGCGCCGTGTACGGCGACCTGGTGGAGCCCCCGACCGGGGAGACGGCGCCCAAGGATCCCCAGTCGCCCTACGGGACAGCAAAGCTGAGCGTGGAGTACTACATGGGCTACTTTGCGCGCGTCCACGGGCTGGATCTCGTGGCGCTGCGCTATGCGAACGTCTACGGCCCGCGCCAGGATCCGCATGGCGAGGCCGGCGTCGTCGCCATTTTCTGCGATCGCGTCATTGACGGTGCACCGCTCACGATTTTCGGCGACGGGTCGCAGACACGCGACTACGTGTACGCGGGCGACGTCGCGCGCGCCAACGTGCTGGCGGCGCACGCGGCCCTGCCGGCGGCCGCCGGTGTGGACAGCCGCGCGTTCAACATCGGCACGAGTATCGAGACCGATGTCGTGGCGCTGGCCTCGCGGCTGATGGCGGTGTCGGGTGGTCACTCCGCCATTGTGCACGCGCCGGCGCGCGCCGGAGAACAGCGCCGCTCCGCGGTCGCGATTGCCAAGGCGGAACGTCTGCTCGGCTGGACACCAGAGATCTCGCTCGACGCGGGACTGAAGGAGACGTACGCGTGGTTCGTTGCGCGTCGCACGGCGGGACGGGCCTGATGCTCACCATGACCCTCGTAGCCCAGTTGGGTGGTGCGGTTCCCACCTCGCCGCTGGACATGCTCACGCAGGCCACCCTGGCCACGCGCATTGTGGTGGGCATCCTCGCGCTGCTGTCGCTGATCAGCTGGGCGATCATGCTCGCCAAGTGGCGCGAATTGCGCAAGGTCGATCGCGCCGGCCAGGCGTTCACCCGCGAGTTCGAGCGCGCGCATGCGCTGGAGGCGGTGGCGGGGCTGGCACGTCACAATCCCGCCAATCCGTTCACGCGCGTGCTCTCGCGCGCCATCAACTTTTTCGCCGAAATGAAGCCGGGTGCACTGCACCAGGCGGCAGCGCCGTTGAGCGGTTCACAGGTCGAGGCGTTGCGTCTCGTGCTCGATGCGGAAACAGCGGATGAACGCAACCGGCTGGCGCGCTATCTCACGCCGCTGGCGACGATCGGCTCGGTGAGCCCGCTCATCGGGCTCTTCGGCACGGTGCTCGGCATCATCGACGCGTTCGTCGGAATTGCGGTGAAGGGATCGGGAAGTCTGACCGCGGTGGCGCCGGGCGTGGCGGAAGCGCTGATTGCCACGGCCGCGGCGCTGGCGGTAGCCATTCCCGCCGTCTTCGGGTACAACATTTTTGCGAACCGGATCAATCGACTGGAAAACGATCTGGAGAACTTCGGCACGGACATCATCGCCATGATGGTGCGCGAGGGGCGGATCTAGGATGGCGCGGCGCCGGGGACGCGGCTTCGCGCTGAACGCCGACATCAACGTCGTGAGTCTCATTGATGTCATGATGCTGCTCATGGTGATCTTCATGATCACGGCACCCATGATGACGGGCGGCGTGGACATCGCGCTGCCGCGCGCGGAAGCGCGGCCGCTCGAAGCCAAGGGCGGCCTCATCGTGAGCATCGATCATTCAGGTCAGATTTTCATTGACCAGAACGCGTTCTCGTACGCGGAATTCCGCGCGAGCTTCAAGGCGCTGGCCGCGCAGCGCGGCCGCAACGGGATCTACCTGCGCGCCGACAAGGGTGTGCCGTACGGCACGGTCGTCCAGGTGCTCGCCGTGATGCGCGGCGCCGGGGTGGGGGATGTCGGGCTGGTGGCCGAGCCGGAGGACATCACGAAGTGACGCGCGCGAGCGACATCCACGGCGGAGGGCTGGGTGGTCCGCTGGGGCTCTCGCTGCTGCTGCATGCCGGGGTGGTGGCGCTGCTCATCGTGCTGCGGCCGCCGGCGCCGCCGCCGCTGCCACCGATTTACCGCGTGAACATCGTGGCGGCGCCACCCGGTCCGCGCGCGGCCGGTGTGGTGACGCAGGCTCCCGCGCTGCACGCTGAAGAGCCGGCGCCCGTACCGAAGCGCGCGGAGGAAATTCCCAAGGCCATGCCGCTGCCGGTGAAGAAACCACCCGAAAGACAGGTGGCGCCAGCCACGCCGACGCCACCGGTTGCGACGGCGAAGCCCAAGCCGGGACAGACGGTCCCGCAGGCGGCCGGCGGGCCAACCGGCGGACAGGGCACCGACGTCGCCACCGTGCGAACCGAAGGGGTGGAGTTTCCCTTTCCGGGATATCTCGATAACATCGTGCGACAGATCGCGCTGCGCTTCCATCCGCCGCGGAACTTGCTGATCCGGGCCGAAGTCATGTTCCTGATTCGGCGCGACGGATCCGTGGCCGATATCCACTTCGTGACGCGCTCAGGCAACTTTCAGTTCGACCTGGAAGCGCAGGGCGCGATAGATCAGGCTGGCCAGGTCAAGGCCTTCGGGCCGCTACCATCCGGGTTCAGCGACGACGTGCTTCCGGTCATCTTCAGCTTCGATCCCCGAGTCCTCAAGTAAATGACGCGATTCACATGTTTGATGCTCGCCGCAGTCACGCTCGCGGCTGCCGCCCTGCCGATGCGGGCACAGCAGGATACGACTCGCGGCGTGCGCATCGGGTTGTCCTATCAGCCTGGCGTGAAACCGGGTGTTGTCGTGGTGCCCGTGAGCGGATCCTGGGGTGACACGGTGCAGACCATGCTGCAGCGCGACCTCGATTTCGGCGATCGTGTGACGGTGATGAGCGGCGACGCGGTGAACGCGACGGCGACCGCGCAGGGAAGTGGCGGCGTGAACTTCGGCGTGTGGAAGACGCTCGGAGCCGCCGCGCTCGTGCAGGTGACGCTTGCGCCCGCGGGGGCTCATGTCATTCTCTATGACATTGGGGCGCGTCGTGTCGCGCAGGTCCGTGATTTCCCGCTGGGCGGCCGCTATGGCGATGCACACTGGCGCCTGGATGTGCATGGCATGTCGGACGAGATCGAGCGCTGGATCACCGGCGTGCGCGGGATCGCGCGCACTCGCATCCTGTACGTGCGCGCGGGCCGTGTGTACGTTATAGACAGCGATGGCTATGGCGCGCGCGCGGTGACGGATGCCGGCACCGTGATGGGTCCCGCCTGGAGTCCCGACGGGCATACGATCGCGTACAGCAAACTCGGTTCGAAGGGATGGAGCATCGAGATCCGCGATCTGGACAGCGGTGCGGAGCACACGCTCGACGCCACGCCGGGCGGATTGAACATGACGCCGGCCTTCACACCCGATGGGAAGTCCATTGCCTACGGGCACGGACTGGAAAGCGGCACGGACATCTACCTCGCGAGCGTCTCCGGCAGCGGCCCGGCGCGCCGCGTGACTGTGGGGCGGGGGACCGACAACGTGTCGCCGTCGTTCAGCCCCGACGGGTCGCGGCTGGCTTTCACATCCGGACGCAACGGACATCCCGAGGTGTATACCGCCGACGTCGATGGGTCGAATACCGATCTGCTCACTCCCTTCAATTTCGGGGATCAGAACTACCGCTCGAATCCGGAATGGTCGCCGGATGGCCTCACCATCGCGTTCCAGTCGCAACTGGCGGGGCGGTTCCAGATCATGACCATTACGCTTCGGGATCGCACGGTCAAGCAACTGACGAACGACGGGATCAACGAGGATCCCTCCTGGGCGCCAGATGGTCGCCACCTGGTGTTCACCTCGTCGCGCACGGGAACCAAGCAGCTCTTCGTGCTCGACGCCGAGTCGGGCCGCACCCGGCAGTTGACACATGCCGATGGGGCCCGACTCGCTGCGTGGTCGCGTTACCTGGCGCCCACGCCGTAAGCCACGGCCGCTGCCGGCCACAACGATTTCCATCACTCCGGAGAACGACATGACACGTACCATCCGCCTCGCTCCAGTCGCGCTGCTCGCCGCTGCCGCCGTCGCGGCGTGCGGCAAGAAGGCTCCCCCGGCGCCTCCTCCTGCGCCCGCGGTGAACCAGGACAGCATCAACGCGGAGCAGGCCCGCCGCGATTCGATCGCGCGCGCGGAGCAGGCGCGGCGGGATTCCCTCGCGAAAGCCCAGGCGGACGCCGACCGGCTGCGGCAGGCCACGGCCGCGGCGCGCAAGACGCTCACGGACGTGATCTATTTTGATTTTGACACCGACTCGCTCACCGATGCGTCGCGCAGCGCGCTCGACGCCAAGATTGGCGTGCTGTCGGCCAACCCGGGCGTGAAGCTGCGCATCGCGGGGAACACGGACGATCGCGGATCGGACGAATACAACCTCGCGCTCGGCCAGCGTCGTGCGGCGTCGGCCAAGCGCTATCTCACGGACCACGGAGTCACCGCGGACCGGATCGACGTCATCAGCTATGGCGAGGAGCGGCCCGTCGCGACGGGTGAGGATGAGGCCGCATGGTCGCAGAATCGCCGCGATGAATTCGAGATCACGGCGGGCGGTGACGATATCAAGGCTACCCCATGAGATGCATGCTTCGGCGTCTTGCTCCGGTCGCGTTGCTGGCGACCGGGGCGTGCTTCGCCACCACACAGGACGTGCAACAGTTGCAGACACAAATGCAGGGGATGCGGTCGGATGCCGCGCGCTCGGACTCCGCGCAGCGTACGCAACTGGCGCAGGTCATGCGGACGCTCGCCCAGATGAACGACTCCCTCGCGGTGATGCACGCACACGTCGTGCGTATCCAGGGCGACATTCGCGGCGACCTGTACGGGATTGGCCAGCAACTCATTCAGATTCAGGAGCTCACCGGTCAGAGCCAGCGCCGGCTGCAGGAGTTGCGCGCGTCGCTCGATCAGCGGAGCCAGGACATTGCCCAGAATCCGGCGCTGGACTCCGGCGGCGCCGCCTCGCCAGGCGCGCCGCCCGCCACGGGCGCCTCGGCCACACCGGGACCCAACCAGCTCTTCCAGCTCTCGCTCGACCAGTTGCGGCGCGGCAGTCCCGGCGCGGCGCAGACGGCGCTGCAGACGCTCCTCCAGCAGTATCCCACGGCGGATGTGGCCCCGGACGCCCAGTTCTACCTGGGTGAGGCGTACAAGGCCCAGGGCAACGCGGCGGCCGCCGATTCGGCCTACCTGGTCGTCATGCAGAAGTACCCGACGTCAGCGCGGGCGTCGACGGCCCTGTACAAGCATGCACTGTTTCTCGAGCAGCAGGGTAATACCGTAGCCGCGCGTGCGGCGCTGAACGAGCTGATTCAGAAGTATCCGCGGTCCGATGAGGCCGCACTCGCGAAGGATCATCTGCGCACCATGAAGTAGGCGGCGCGCCGAGCAGCAACCGAAGGGATCAGTCATGGCGGAACCCGATCGGAACGAGATGCCGTTCCTCGATCATCTCGAGGAACTCCGCTGGCGCATCATCTGGTCCCTGGCCGCCCTGGTCGTGGCGGTGGCGGTCGCGTTTCTGCTGCTCATGAAGATGGACGTCATCGGGCTGCTCGAGCGCCCGATCGAGCCATTCCTCAACGGGCGCAAACTCGTCTATACGCATCCGGGCGATCCCTTTTCGATCGTCCTGAATGCATCCGTCATCCTCGGCATCGTCATCGCGTTGCCGGTCATCCTGTACCAGCTCTGGGCATTCGTGTCGCCCGCGCTCTATCGGAACGAGAAGAAGGTCGTGATTCCGCTCTTCTTCTTCGCGACGGTGCTGTTCCTGTCGGGCGTGGGCCTGGCCTACTTCGTCGTGCTCCCGCTGGCGGTGCAGTGGCTGCTGAGTTTTCAGACGCAGGCGCTGGAACCCATGATCACGGCCAACGACTATTTCAGCTTTGCCACGAGCATGGCGCTGGCCTTCGGACTGTGCTTCGAGCTGCCCATTGTCATCCTCGCGCTCGCGGCGCTTGGTCTGGTCACGCCGCAGCTGCTCAACAAGTACCGCCGTCACGCGATCGTGGTCTGCGTCATCATTGGCGCGTTCCTCACGCCGGGCGATCTGGTGTGGACGACCATCGCGATGTCGGTACCACTCTATCTGCTCTATGAGATGAGCGTGGGGCTCACGTATGTGGTCGTGCGCCGCCGCGCGCGGCGCGCGGCGCGCCGAGAGGCGGAGTCGGCCCAATCGGGCGACGGGCGAGAGGTCACGGCGTGACGACGCGCGGGCTCGTGCTCGCGGCGCTGTTCGTCCCCGGCCTGGCGCTGGCGCAGATACCCACGAACCCGCAGGGGCAGCCGCCGATCATCCCGGATTCCATCACCCATCCGCGTCCCAATGTCCGCCGCGACACGACGCGCGCGGACACCACGAAGAAGGATCTCGTGACGTGGGCCGAGCCGGATTCCATGATGAACCTGCTCCTCAATCGGCCCGGTTTCAGCGTCACGCGGTACCAGGGACAGCAGGCGACGTTCGACGCCTCGCATCGTTCGCTGCAGCTCTCGGGCAAGTCCGCCGTGCAGCGCGAGCAAACCATTCTCGTGGCGGACAGCATCTTCTACAATGATTCGGCGAAGACCATGCGCGCCGCCGCCGCGCCCGGCGATACGATCGTGCTGCGCGATCCCGCCCAGGGCTCGGCGGATGTCATCGCCCTGGGCAGCATGGCGTACGACCTCGTGCACCATCGCGGGATCGTGACGCAGGTCAGCACGTCGACCAGCCAGACCGGGCAGACGTGGTACCTGCACGGCGGAGTGGGAGCCTTCCAGGGCGACACGAGCGCGCAGGGGGCCAACACGCAGTACGCCGAGGATGCGTCCATCACGAGCTGCGATCTTCCCAACCCGCACTATCACTTCGAGGCGAAGGAGATCAAAGTCATCTCGAAGCACATCATGGTCGCACGGCCCGCGGTGCTCTACATCGCTGACATTCCGGTGATGTGGCTGCCGTTCATCTTCCAGGACATGCGCTCGGGCCGCCGCAGCGGGATCATTCCGCCACGCTTCGGACTCAGTGACATCGTGCGCACCTCACCGAACTTCCACCGCGAGCTGGACAACCTGGGGTACTATTTCAATCTCGGCAACTACATGGATGCCACGGTGTCGCTGGACTGGCGCAGCGGGACCGGGACCGCGCTGGGTGACGTGGGCTGGACACGCTACAATGGCGAGTGGCGCTATCGCTGGCTGGACCGCTTCATGACGGGCGGCGTCCGCGCCTCGTACTCCACGTTCAGCAGCGGCGAGCGGAGTCTGGGCCTGTCGTGGAGCCATCAGCAGCAGTTCTCCCAGACGAGCACGCTCAACGCCAACATCAACTACTCCAGCAACACCACTGCCATCCGCCAGCAGGCCTACACGGTGGCGCAGGCGCTCGCCAGCATCGCATCGGCCGTGAACTACCAGCAGCAGATGGGACCACTGAGCTTCAGCCTGGGCGGCACCCGCACGCAGCACACGGGTCGCGACGAAATCGATCAGAGTTTCCCGAACTTCAGCATGACCAGCAAGCCGCTCAACGTCACCTCGTGGCTGCTCTGGACGCCGCAGCTGTCCGTGAACAACACGCAGAACCTCCACATGGACGGCGCGCCGTTCCGCTTCGTGCCCGTGGATACCGGCCCGGGCTTCGACAGCGTGCAGGTGAACGCGAACCAGCGCAACACCACGCTCAACTTCCAGACGCCGCTGCGCATCCTGGGAGTCAACTGGCAGAACAGTTTCACAATCAACGATCGGGAGAATGACTTCCCGCAGACGTTCGACATCCGCGACTTCGACACGGGAGCGCTGCTCGGACATCGCGTCTACGCGAAGTCGTATCTCACCGCGGTGGACTGGCAGACCGGGATCAGCCTGCCGGCGCTGCTCCAGGGTTCACTCAAGCTCAGTCCCTTCATCTCGATCGTGAACGCGGATCCGACCGGCGCGTTCTGGGTGCGCAGCCAGTTGAGCGGCGGGCAGTTCGTGCATCAATCCAAGACGCTGCAGTACGGTGTGAGCGCATCTCCCGCGCTCTTCGGGTTCTTTCCCGGATTCGGGCCGTTCACGCGCATTCGCCATTCCATCCAGCCGCAGATTTCCTTCGGCTACTCGCCGGCGGCGACGGTGAGCGATGAGTTCCTCAAGGCGCAGAACCGTACGCGGTCGGGATATCTGGGCGGCATTTCGCGCAGCACGATCTCCCTGACGCTCAACCAGACGCTCGAGGGAAAGCTGAAGAGCAAGAGCGACACGAATCCCGACGCGGGAGAGAAGATCAAGCTGCTGTCCCTCGCCTTCAGCCCGATCACCTACGATTTCGAGCGGGCGAAGCAGACGCACGGCAGCGGGCTCACCTCCACGTCCTTCAGCTATCGTGTGGCCTCGGACCTCCTGCCGGGGTTCGACCTGAGCGTGGACTATTCGCTCTACCAGGGTGATGTACAGAGCGACACGGCCAAATTCAAACCCTTCCGGACCGGCATCACCGCCTCGTTCACGCTCGGCAAGAAAAACAATCCGTTCACCACGATTGCGCGCATCTTCGGCGGCGCACCCGAATCCACGACCGTCGCACCCAATCCGTCGGCGCAGTACGGCCAGGGCATCAATCAGCAGCCCAACATCGCCGGCCCGGGAGGGGCGGCCTATCCGTATCCGACCGGCATTCCCACCGGCGCAGGATGGAACACCACGATCAGCTTCTCCGCCCAGCGGAGCAGGCCGGTGATCGGCGCTCGCGTCTTCGACCCGCGCACGGTGTGCGAACCCTATCTCGACGATGCGATTCGCTACCAGGCGTGCGTGAATGCCCAGTCGCCCGTCGATACGCTCCAGCAGACGATCGCCGGTGGCCAGAGCTTCATCACGCCCGCGCAGGCGACGCTGCGCGCGAGTACCTCGCTGTCGCTCACGCCGAACTGGGCGATGTCCTGGACGACGGGCTACGATTTCGAGCGACACGAATTTTCGGACCAGAACGTGTCGCTCCAGCGCGACATGCACGACTGGCGCGCGCTCTTCGGCTTCACACGGGCGCCCAACGGCAACTTCGCGTTCAACTTCTTCATCGCACTCAAGGCCGAACCGGATCTGAAGTTCGACTACAACCGCAGCACGGCCCGCCCCGTCACAAGCGCCCCCTGAGGCGAAGTGTCGCCCCACGAGTCGGAGTTTTGTCCACGACGGGAGACATTAGTTCCGGATCACCTTCTCCAAGTCATTGATTAAGCGGGCATTATGGCCCAGCACCTCATGGCGTGCCTCATGCCCTGGTTGTCTGACGTCCCCTGCACATGGAGCCTCGGCATGCGTCGCGCCGCAGTGATCGCCGGACTGGCTGCCGCTCTGGCGGCCTGTTCGAACGACAACACCGTCATCACCGGGCCGAACAATCTGACCCCGCCCGCCAACCTGACTTACCAGCTCGAGCCGAGCGGCGATCCCACGACACCGGAAGGAATCCTGCTGCGGTGGGACCCCACGACGGACAACAACGTGACGAACTACGTGGTGTACTCCAGGTCGAGCAGCAACGCCGCGTGGGTTCGTCGTGCGGCGACGACTTCGGCGTCGTTCGAGGATCGCGGCACGCCGGATTTGCAGTACGAGGTCACGGCGCAGGCGCAGGATGGCAGCGAGAGTCAGCCGTCGAACGTGGTGACCGTTGATGCCTCGAATCAGCTCGATCCGCCGTCGCAGCTCGTGTCATTCGCGCTCAACGAGGCGGTGCAGCTCTCCTGGTCAACAGACGCCAGACTCGCCGCGCCAGCGCTCTTCGCCTACTACCGCGTGTACTCCACCGACTACGATCTCGACACCAATCTGTGTTCGGCGAACTGGGTGCTCGAAGGTACGACCGTCTCGGAGGACTTCATTGTCTCGGGTATTCCGAACGGTGTGCCGCGCTGCTTCACGGTGAGCACGATCAGTGTGGACGGTCACGAGAGCGACTGGGCCACGCCGGTGGCGGCGACGCCGCGCGTGGACGCACACAACGAGCTCGTGTTCGCCACGCAGGACCATGCTGACAGCAGCGGCTTCGCATTCCTCCTGGCTTCGAGTGGGCGGTTCGGAGTCGTTCTGCCCGGAAACCGAACGGATATCGACTTCCGCGTTGACCGGCACGCCGATGGCTCGATGTGGATGACGCCGGTGCGCACGGGGTCGGTCGTCACCCTGTTCGACACTCAGCCCATTGCGGATCTGACGTCCATTGCGCTCGCGCCGGAATCGGGTTTCTCGGCGGCTGCAGTGCAGGCGCGGGCTGGCTATGGTTATGTCTTCCAGACGACGCAGGCGGACGGACTGCACTTCGCCGCAATGCGGGTGGCGTTCGTGGGTCCGACGTATGTGATCTTCGACTGGTCCTATCAGACGGATCCGGGGAATCCGATGCTGCTGCGCGTACGGTGACGATGCCGGGTGGCGATGGCCGCGAGCAACCGGGCCATCGCCAACTGGCACCAGCGGACCGCGAGCCCTTACATTGCCTCGCATGACTCGCGAGGTATTGCTCGATGGTGCATCACTCACCATCGCGGATGTGTACGGGGTGGCGGTGGAGCGGGACCGCGTAGCGCTGGGAGCGGCGGCTCGATCGCACATCGCGGCCGCGCGGCGCACTGTTGAAGCGGTGCTGCGCAAGGCCGAGCCGGTATACGGTGTCACCACCGGCTTCGGCAAGCTGTCCGAGATGGCCATCCCGGCCGACCGGCTGGCCGAGCTGCAGGTCAATCTCGTGCGCAGCCACGCCGTGGGAGTCGGCCCGCACCTTCCCGAGCGGGAGGTACGGGCCATGATGCTGCTCCGCGCCAACGTGATCGCCAAGGGGTACTCGGGCGCGCGGCCGGAGCTGATCGATCTGCTTGCGGACATGCTCAACGCGGGGCTCTACCCACCGGTGCCGGAGCAGGGGAGTGTCGGGGCGAGTGGCGATCTCGCCCCGCTCGCGCATCTGGCGCTCAGCCTGATCGGTGAAGGCGTGCTGCGACGCGACGGCACCGAGGGACCAGCGGGTGAGTTGCTGCGTTCTGCCCGGCTCGAGCCCGTGGTCCTGCAGCCCAAGGAAGGGATCACGCTGATCAACGGCACCCAGGCACACACGGCGGTAGCCGCACTGGCCTGTCACGACGCGCGACGGCTCTGGCTGGCGGCCCACGTCGCCGGCGCCATGTCACTCGAAGGGCTCATGGGCACGCCTGCGGCCTTCGATGCCCGCATCCATGAGGCGCGTGGCCAGATCGGACAGCAGGAGTCGGCCGCCCTGCTGCGGTTGCTGCTCGACGACAGCGAGATCCGCGAGTCCCACCGTCACGGAGACCCGCGTGTGCAGGACGCCTACGCCTTGCGATGCATGCCGCAGGTACACGGTCCGGTGCGCGACGCGCTGCGCTTCGCCGAAGGCCTCGTGTCGCGCGAGATCAATGCCGCCACCGACAATCCGCTCGTGTTCAGCAATGGCGACATCGTGAGCGGCGGCAACTTCCACGGGCAGGCGGTCGCGATGGCACTCGATGTGATGGCGATCGTGCTGACCAATCTTGCGACCATGTCCGAGCGCAGAATCGACCGTCTCGTGCATCCCGACCTGAATCAGGGTTTGCCGCCGTTCCTCTCACCGGATGCCGGGGTGAACTCGGGCTTCATGATGGCGCAGGTGACGGCGGCGTCGCTGGCCAGCGAGTGCAAGGTGCTCGCGCATCCGGCCAGTGTGGATACGATTCCCACGGACGGCAGCAAGGAGGACGTCGTTCCCATGGCCATGGGCGCGGCGTGGAAGCTGCGCCGCATCGTGGAGAATGTGTGCAACGTGCTGGCGATCGAACTGATGTGCGGGGCGCAGGCCGTGGAGTACCGCGCGCCGCTGCACGCGGCCCGTCGCGTGGCGGATGCCGTGCGGACCGTTCGTCGGCGTGTCGCGCCGCTGGGTCGCGACCGTGTGCTGCACGGCGACGTTGCTGCCCTCGCCACCGCCATCCGTTGCGGCGACTTTGACTCCATTCTACCGGAGGCGCTTCCATGAGTGCGCGTGACCCGGCAGTGCTGGAATCGGAGACCGTGCGCGCATCACCTCGCACCGTGCGTGCACCGCGCGGCACGGCCATGTCGTGCAAGGCGTGGCCCCAGGAAGCGGCGCTCCGCATGCTGATGAACAATCTCGATCCCGATGTGGCCGAGCGACCCGAGGATCTCGTCGTGTACGGCGGGACGGGGAAGGCGGCGCGGGACTGGCCCAGCTTCGACGCCATCGTCGCGGCACTGCGGCGGCTGGAGAACGACGAAACGCTGCTCATCCAGAGCGGCCGGCCCGTGGCGGTGTTTCGCACGCACGCGAGCGCCCCCCGCGTGCTCATTGCCAACGCGAACCTGGTGGGGCGCTGGGCCACGTGGGACATCTTTCGCGATCTCGAGCGCAAGGGGCTCACGATGTACGGCCAGATGACGGCCGGTTCGTGGATCTACATCGGCTCGCAGGGAATTCTGCAGGGCACCTTCGAGACGTTTGCCGCGGTGGCCCGCGAACACTTCGGCGGATCGCTCGCGGGCCGCTTCGTGCTGAGCGCCGGGCTGGGCGGCATGGGTGGTGCGCAGCCGCTCGCGGCCACGATGAACGGCGCCGCCTTTCTCGGCGTCGAGGTGGACCGCGAGCGGATCGCGAAGCGTGTCGCGTCCGGCTATTGCGACCGCGTGACCGAACAGCTGGACGAGGCGCTCGCCTGGATTCACGAGGCGCAGGCCGCCCGGCAGCCGCTCTCCGTCGGCCTGGTGGGCAATGCCGCCGACGTGCTCCCTGAACTGGTGCGCCGGGCGGTCGTTCCCGACGTCGTCACCGATCAGACGAGCGCCCACGACACGTTGAACGGATATGTCCCCAATGGGCTCCCGCTGCAGGAGGCCGTCGCGCTGCGTACGCGGGATGCGCGTGAGTACGTGGCCCGCGCCACGACCGCGATCGTGGAGCATGTGAGAGCCATGCTGGCGTTCCGCGCGCGCGGAGCGGTGACGTTCGACTATGGCAACAACATCCGCACCGTGGCGCATGATGCGGGACTGGAGCACGCGTTCGATTTTCCCGGATTCGTGCCGGCCTATATTCGTCCACTCTTTTGCGAGGGCAAGGGTCCGTTCCGCTGGGTGGCGCTGTCGGGCGATCCCCGCGATCTGTATCGGACGGACGATCTCGTGCTGGAGCTCTTTCCGGACGATGCGGCGCTGCGTCGCTGGATCACGCTCGCGCGCGAAAAGGTGCACTTCCAGGGATTGCCGGCGCGCATCTGCTGGCTGGGACAGGGCGAACGTGCCCGCTTCGGGGTGGCGCTCAACGATCTGGTCGCGCGCGGTGAACTGTCCGCGCCCATCGTGATCGGCCGGGACCATCTGGACACGGGCAGCGTCGCGTCGCCGTTCCGCGAAACGGAGGC
This sequence comes from Gemmatimonadaceae bacterium, assembly GCA_035553215.1. Lineage (GTDB taxonomy): Bacteria > Gemmatimonadota > Gemmatimonadetes > Gemmatimonadales > Gemmatimonadaceae > JADGGM01. The sequence continues at coordinate 9,786 of DATNDS010000206.1, read as the reverse complement.
GATGGCCGACGGCAGCGACGCTATTGCCGACTGGCCGATTCTCAACGCGATGCTGAACGTGGCGAGCGGCGCGAGCTGGGTCTCGTTTCATCATGGTGGTGGGGTGGGTATCGGCAACTCACTGCACGCGGGCCAGGTGATCGTCGCCGATGGCACACCTGACATGCGTTTGAGGCTGGAACGTGTGCTCACGAACGATCCGGGCATTGGGGTCGCACGGCACGCGGATGCGGGCTATGCGGCGGCGCTGGCCACAGCCGCAGCGCACGGTATTGTCCTGCCCATGCACCCGACCACGGCCGGGCGCGCGTGACGGGCGCGCCATGCTGAGCGCGCGCTTCGCGCCGTGGCATGTGCCGCTGTTCGCGGCCAAGTACGCGTGGCTGCATGTGCGCCGCCATCCGATCCTCGTGCACTTCGAAGTGACGATGCGCTGCAACGCCGCCTGTGACTTCTGCGACTACTGGAAGACGGACCGCTCCGCGCGAAGCGCCGAAGTGGAGCGCTTCGCCGAGGCGGCGCGATTCTTCAATCCGATCATGATCACCTTCACGGGTGGCGAACCGCTGCTGCGGCGCGACCTGGAGGACCTCGTGGCCGGCGTCGCACAGGCCGTCCGCCTGCGCTACATCACCGTGATCACCCACGGCGGGATGCTCACACCGGAGCGCGCGCGATCGCTCTGGGATGCCGGAATCAATCAGTTCAACATTTCCCTGGACTTCCTGGATGAGCGGCATGATGCGGCTCGCGGAATTCCCGGGCTGTCGGCGCGGATTCTCGAACGCATTCCGGCCATGCAGGCGCTTGGCATCGACAGCATTCGCTTCAACACGGTGATCAAACGCGACAACCTCGATGAGATCATGCGGCTGGTGCATCGCGCGCACGAGATGAATGTCGGCGTCTCCTTCAGCACGTACACCGACTTCAAGAACGGCAACCTGTCGCATCGCATCGCCCGCGAGCAGCTGGCGCAGCTCGATGCGGTGATCGCCGAGCTGCTGGCGTTCAAGAAGCGCCACCGGGGCGTGATCGTGAACTCGGATCACTACCTGCGCGGCATTCCCCGTTTTGCGCGCGGCCTCATGCGGGAGCCCTGCCGCTCCGGCGTGCGGACGATTCACGTGAACCCCATGGGAGACGTGCGCCGCTGTCCGGACTTTCCGAGCGATTTTCACTGGACGCGGTTCCAGGCGTACAAGCCGATCGACTGCAACGCCTGCTTCTACGCGTGCCGCGGCGAGGCGCAGGCGCCGCTCACGATCTCGCGCATCCGGGACATCATGGCGTGAGCGCGGCAGACCTGCTGTTTGTGAATGCGGCACAGGTCGTGACGTGCGCCGGCGCGGCGCGAGCACGTCGTGGCAGCGAGATGCGCGACGCCGACATTCGGCGCGGCGCCGCGGTGGCCGTACACGCGGGCGTCGTGCTTGCCGTGGACGCACAGGAAGGTCTCGAGCATCGCTATCCGGACGCTGCGCGCGTGGACTGCGCCGGCGGCGTGCTCACGCCCGGACTGGTGGATTCCCATACCCACGCGATCTTCGGCCGGGCACGGTACGAGGAGCAGGAACTGCGCGCCACCGGCGTGCCATACATGGAGATCGCGCGGCGCGGCGGCGGCATTCACGCGTCGGTGCGCGATCTGCGCTCGCGCGGGGACGACGAGCTGGTGGAGTTGGCGCGGCGGCGGCTCGTCCGCATGGCCTCGTACGGCACGACGACCGTCGAGGTGAAATCCGGCTACGGTCTCACCGTCGCGGACGAACTCCGGATGCTGCGGGTCATCGCGCGGCTCGAGCGCGAGCTGCCACTTCGCCTCATCCCCACGTGGCTGGGCGCGCACGAAATCCCCGTCGAGTTCCGGGCGACGCCCGCCGCGCGCGAGGCGTACATCGCCATGCTCATCGATGACATGCTGCCCATCATCGCGCGCGACGGGCTGGCCCGCTTCGCGGATGTCTTCTGCGAACCCGGCGTGTTCACGCTCGACGAGACGCGCCGCATCCTCATGGCCGCGCGCGCCGCGGGGCTCGCGCTCAAACTGCATGCCGATGAACTCGAGTCTTCCGGCGCCGCGCAGCTCGCGGCCGAACTGGGTGCAACATCGGCGGATCATCTCGCCGCCATCTCGGAGCCGGGCATTCGCGCCCTGGCGTTGTCGGACACGGTGGCAACGCTCCTCCCGGGGACGATGCTCTTCCTGGGAAAGGGGCGGCAGGCGCCCGCCCGGGCGCTGCTCGACGCCGGTGCCGCGATCGCGCTGGCGTCCGATTTCAACCCGGGAACCTCTCCCACCGTCAACCTGCCGCTCATTCTGACGCTCGGGGTAAGCGAGCTGCACCTGTCCGTGGCCGAGTGCGTACTGGCGGCCACGGTGAATGGCGCTGCGGCGCTGGGACTCGCCCAGCGCGTCGGCCAGATCGCGCCCGGGTTCGCGGCGGACCTCGCCCTGTTCGACATCGAAGACGTCCGGGAGTTGCCTTATTGGTATGGAGACCGTCGATGCATGGGGTCGTGGGTGTCCGGCAAACCTTGTCACCCGTATGACTTACCCGTATCTTAGTCCACCCTCGCCGCATCTCGTGCGCTGCTGCGACGTCCCGCTAAAGGAGTTCTCCCCGCGCTGATGTCCAACGTCGCAAAGCTCAAGAAGCGAGCGCTCGAATACGAACAGAAGAAGCAGTTCGACAAGGCGCTCGAAACCTACATGCAGCTTCTGTCGCAGCTGGACGACCACGTGGAGGAGGCCGATGTGGCGCTCTTCAATCGCGTGGGAGACCTGTTGCTGCGCAATGGCGACGTGAGCGCGGCGGTGGATCAGTACGAGCGCGCGGTGGACCTCTACGCCGAAGGCGGCTTCTTCAACAACGCCATCGCGCTCTGCAACAAGATTCTGCGGAATGCGCCGGGCCGGGACTCGGTCTACTACAAGCTCGGAAAGATCAGCGCGCGCAAGGGCTTCATCAGCGATGCCAAGCAGAATTTCCTGGAGTACGCCGACCGCATGCAGCGCATGGGCAATCTCGAACAGGCCTTCAGCGCGCTGAAGGAGTTCGCGGATCTCTGCCCGGACCAGGAAGACATCAGACTCATGCTGGCCGATCAGCTGGCGCGAAAGGATCGCCGCGAGGAGGCCATCGAGCAGCTGCAGCATCTGTACGAGAAATTTCAGGCGGAAGGGCGGACGCGCGAAGCGCGCGCCACCGTGGACCGCATGAATGCCATCGAGCCGGGATTCACGCCCGCGCCGGCGACCGAGCGAGCCGTCGCGAAGCCGCGCGAGCTCATCTTTCTCGAGGTGGACTATGACGCACCCGCGGGATCGGCAACCCGCGGGACAGCGACGCCAGCGTCCCGGAGCAGGCCGACGCTGCCGGCGCTGCCCGTATCGCCCCGGCCCCCGCAGGCGCCGCCGACCTCCCCCGACCTGGCGTTCATTGAAGGAGCGCCGTTCATCGAGGTGCCTCCTCTCCCCGACGTTGCCGCCTCGGAAGAGGAAGTCGCATCGCTTCATGCGCCGCCTGCGGACGACGCGCGAGTCGAAGGACTCGTTCATGGCGCCGATCTCGCGGCATCTTCGGACGAAGGGGAGACAGGGCTGACCAGTCATCTCGATCTCGGCTTCATTACCGGATTCGAGACCGCGGGCAGCGCCGACACGGCCGAGCCGGACGCTACCGCGCGGACAGACATCGAGCCACTGGCGGACGTCGAGCCGACGAGCCTTGACGCGCTCGGCGGCGACGCCGACGTCCTGGAATTCGAACTGCAGGAGGATCCTGGCACCGGCCTTCTGGCGGAGTCACTGCCCGCGGCGCCGGCGGACTCGGACGTCATTGATCTCCTGCCCCCGCCGGTCGAATCTCCTGACGAGTCCGCGGTCGCGATGCCCCGGATGGAACACACGTACGAGGTCGAGGCACTGGCGGATCCGCTCGTCGAAGCAACGCCAGTCGCTCGGGAGCCGGTGCTCGATGAGGAGCCACCGCTCGACGAAGAAGCTCCGCTCGAAGTCCCGGCTGAGGCGCAGGAGCAGGATCAGGTCGCTCCGCCGCCGGATGTCCCTGCCGTGCCGCTGGTCGAGCGGCTCCGATCCGAGATCGAGCGCGTGCCGGACAACTGGGACCTGCACCGGCTTTTTGGCGAGGCACTGCTCGAGCACGGCGATCGCGAGGGCGGGCTCGCGCAGTTCGAGGTCGCGCTGCTCGGCTATGAACGCGACGGAGATCTGCGAGCCGCGAGCGGCATTGCCGAAGAACTCGTGCGCGTTCAGCCCAACTCGGTGCGCTTCCACCAGAAGCGCGTCGAATACGCCGTGCGCGCCAATGAACGCCCGCGGCTCGTGGCGGCCTATCTCGCGCTGGCGGATTGCCTGCTGCGCGACGGCGAGGTGAACAAGTCGCGCGCCGTCTATCATCGCGTGCTGGAGCTCGCCCCCGATGACGTTCGCGCCCGGTCGGCGCTGCGCTCGGTTGGAACGGGTGATACGCCCGTGCCCGCCGCGCCCCGCATGAGCGCACCCACCGGCGTGCCGCGGAGGGAGTCGTCGCCGACGCCCGCGCCGGCGCCCTCGCGCGCCGCATCCCACACACCGCCGCCGGATGCGCCCGCCGACGGCTACGTGAATCTGTCAGACTGGCTGCGCGAGGACGAGCCGGAGCGCAATACGCGCATGGTCGCGGACGTCAGCGAGCCGCGCGATCAGGAGCAGGCGGATTTCGCGGAAATGCTCGAAATGTTCAAGCGCGGCGTCGCCCGCAACGTGGACGAATCGGATTTCGAGAGTCACTACGACCTGGGCGTCGCGTACAAGGAAATGGGGCTGCTCGACGAGGCGATCACCGAGTTTCAGAAGGCGCTGCGCGGGAATGACCAGCGCGTGCGGACCTACGAAGCGCTGGGACAGTGCTTCACCGAGAAAGGACAGTATCAGATCGCGCTCACGCTTCTCGCGCGCGCGCTGAATGACCGCACGGCTTCGGATGACACCCTCGTTGGCGTGTTGTATCTGCTGGGCATCGCGTCGGAGGCGCTCGGCCGGTGGCCCGACGCGCAGCGATTCTACGAGCGCGTGTTCGCCGTGGATATCCAGTTCCGTGATGTGGCGGAACGGCTCGCCGCCATCGAGCGGCACGCGCGATGAACGCCATGATGCACGCCCGCTCGCCGCTGACACCTTCGCTTGGCGATATCCAGTCGCCCGTGGCCGAGGAGCTGAGTCGCGTCGCCGCGGAGCTGCGTCGTGTCGTGGTCGCGGATCTCCCGCTCATCGACGAGGTGAACAGCCACCTGCTGCTCATGAAGGGCAAGATGTTCCGGCCCACCCTCGCCCTGCTGTCGAGCGCGGTGAGCGGGCGATCGGAACCCCGCGTCACGACGCTCGCCGCCGTGGTGGAACTCGTACATCTCGCGACGCTGGTGCACGACGATTCCGTGGACCACTCCACGCTGCGGCGCGGCATGCCCACCATCAACTCGTTGTTCACGCATCAGATCTCGGTCATCATGGGAGACTTTCTGTACTCCCGCGCCATGGTCGAGCTGGTGCGAACGGGCGACATCGAGGTCCTGCGCATCCTGGCGGATGCCACGAATGCCATGACCGTTGGCGAGATGCGCCAGCTGACCGCACTCGATGCGCTGCGCTTTTCGGAGCAGGACTACGAAGCGCTCATTCATGCGAAGACCGCGTCGCTGGTCTCGGCGGCCTGCGAGATCGGCGCGTACGTCGGCGCACCGGAATATCGCGACCAGTTGGCCCGGTACGGCGAACAGCTCGGCATGGCGTTCCAGGTGGCGGATGATCTGCTCGATTATACGGCAGACACGGCCGACACTGGCAAGCCAACCGGACTCGACCTGCGCGAGCACAAGGTGACGCTGCCGCTGATTGCCGCGCTTCGAACGATGGGGCCTGGCGCGCGCCGTGAAGTGGACGCCCTGTTCGACAATTCAGAGCCCGCCGATGCGGAGATCGAGAGGGTGGTCGGCATCGTCGCGGACGAAGGCGGGCTGGAGTATGCGCGCCGCAGGGAAGAGGAGTACGCCGCCGCTGCCGAGGCGGCGCTGGCCGGCATTCCCGAGTCTCCCGTGCTCGGAGCGCTGGTGGATGCCATTGCATACGTCATGGGGCGGAGACAGTGATGGCGAAAGGTTCGTCGAAGCACCGGCCGGGTTTCCATGCGCTCGTGCTGACCATCGGGTTCATCGTCGGTGGCGTATTGGCTGAGGCCAGCCGTCGCTTTCTTCCGGCCGGCGCCGTCAAGGAGTTCCTCACCTCCGGCGTGACACCGACCTTCGGCCCGCTATCCATTGATCTGGTTATCGTTAAATTTGCATTGGGGCCCGTTGCACTTGATGTGTCAATTGTGAGCCTGCTTGGTGTGCTCGTGGCATACCTCATCGCACGATCGCTGTTCTAGCGGTCGTGCACATTCAGGAGGCGGCTGTATGGGATTCGGCAATCTGGGATTCGGTGAGATCCTCATCATTCTCATCGTGGTCCTGCTCCTCTTCGGCGCGAAGCGCATTCCGGAGATTGCCGGTTCGTTTGGCAAGGGAATTCGCGAGTTCAAGAAGAGCGTGAACGAGGTGCAGAGCTCCGTGCAGGCGGACATCTCGCCGCCGCGCGACGATCGCGATCGCCTGCGCCAGGCCGACGCGCAGCCGGAGACGAGTGAGCCGGGCAAGGAGCCCAAGCGGCTCATTCAGTAGCAACGGGTCGGGCTGCCTCGCGGCGGCGCGGCTCCGATGTCCGAAAGGGGGAGTGGCTGCTGCGCCACTCCCCCTTTCGTTCTGACAAGCCGGCGCAACGCGCGCCTATGCTCCTGCTCGACTTGCCCGCTCGATGTCCTTGCGGTGATCCTCGACGTTCGCGTTCTGGCGCAGACTCGCGAGAAACTCCTGCACGCGCTGGCGGCGCAATGCCTGCGTCACCTGATCGCGCTGTGTCTTCTTCTGTGCCTGCCAGGCCTGCTTGTCAGCCTGCACGCGATGATTCACCTGCAGCACGAACACGCCGTCCTCGCTCTTCACGGGTTCGCTGACCGCCCCCACCGGAAGACCAAACGCCGCGCCAACCGCTTCGGTCGCCTGTCCCAGTCCGGCCACGGGGGTGGCACGCGTAAACATTCCTGTCGTCTGCACCGTGAGGCCGGCATCGTGCGCGGCTTCCGCCAGAGTCTTGCCGCCCGCTACGGCCGCGGAGAGCTGCCGGGCCCTGGGAATCAGCAGGTCGAGCTTCTTGTCGTGTACGAGTTGCTGGCGAATCTGGTCATGCATGAGCGCGACCGTCGGCTTGCCGCCAGGGCGAACGGAGTCCAGACGGGCCAGATAGTACGCGCCCGGTGAGTCGAGGAGATCGCTGGTTTCGCCAACCTTCGCGGTAAACGCCCACGCGCTCACGCTCGGCACGTCTCGCCCATCCCAGACCAGTGGCTGTCCCTCCGTCACGTTGACCTTGCTCTCCGTGAGCCCGCCGGCCTTGGCGACCTCGTCGAAGAGTCCCGGCTTGTCCGTCATGTCCGCCGCCTTGGCCAGCGAGTCCGCGCGCGCGTCGCTCACCGCCGCCGATGAATCGCCCTGCTGGATCCGGAGCAGGATGTGGCTCACCGAAATGCTGTCATCCTTGCGGTCATCGACCTTGATCAGGTGATAGCCGAATCGCGTGAGCACAGGCTGCGAGACCTCACCCTTCTTGAGCGCGAACGCCGCCTGATCGAATTCCTGGACGAACTGCCCCTTCGTGATCCAGCCAAGCGAGCCACCATGCGCCGCAGACGCGCTGTCGGCCGACTCCCGCCTGGCGACGTCGGCAAACTTGGCTCCGCCGGTGACTTCGCTGCGCAGCGCTTCCGCATGAGCAAGCACGCGCGCCGTGTCAGCGGCCGTCACCTTGCGCGGGATGCTCACCAGCGACACCACCGCGCGGCCCGGCTGCGGGCCGAAGCTTTTCTCATGCGTGACGAAGTACTGCTTGATCTCCGCTTCCGTAACGTGCACCGCCGAGTCGGGAATCGCGTCGGGATCGAAACGCACGAACGACACCTGCGCCGAATCATGCGTGTCCTGCCAGATGCGCCACAGTCGCGCATCCGTCACGTACACCTGCGTGGCGACCTGCTCGAACAGCTTCTCGCGCGGAATCTCCTCGCGATAGTACTGTTCGAGTTGAACGAGGACGCCCTGTTCCTTGGCGATCGGACTGGACAGAAAGCGGCGGTACTTGTCCATGTCGAACTGTCCGTTCGTCTGGAAATCCGGATTGCTCATGAACTGCGGCGGCGGCTGCTGCTGCGCCGCCTGCTGGATTTCCTCGTCCGTGACCGAAATGCCGCGTTTCTGATATTCCTGCTGCAGCAGCACGTTGTTGACCAGGTCCTCGAACGTCGCGTCCTCAATGCGCTTGTCATCATCGAGGGTCAGCGGGGCGGGACTTTGCGCCTGCGCCTGCTGAATCTGCTGCTCGCGGGCACGAAGCCACGTGTCGTAGGTGATCGTGGTGCCATTCACCTTGGCCACCGCGGTGCCCCGGGTGACGCTGCCGCCAGTCCCGCCGCCGCCGAGAAGTCCCGATACCTCGCCAACGCCCCAGACGCCGACGAAGCCCACGATGACGAACAGCCAGATCCATTTGGCGAGGCTGCGCATCCTCTGCAGCATTATGCAACACTCCTGAATATTCGGGGGAAAGGCGGGTCGCGAACCCATGGGCCAGCAGAAAAACGCCAAGCAGTGGAATCTAGAAGTCCACTGCGCGTAAAAGCAAGGCAACGTGTCACTTCCGATTGACTTGAGTCGTCTTGCCATAGTATGTTGCGCACTCTTCCTCCCGCCGTTCGTGGCGGCCAGCCTGAGGGCCCTGCATTGGCCAACTCCGACCTGATCAACGAGCTCCTTGCGCAGTTCAACGCGAACCCGCGTCGTGTATTCGCCCGTCTTGCCAACGAATACCGCAAGGCCGGGGACCCCCAGTCCGCGATCGATCTCTGTCGCACGCATGTTCCGCTGCAGCCGAGCTATATCAGCGGCCACATCGTCTTTGGTCAGGCGCTGTTCGAACAGGGTGAACTTGATGAGGCGCGCATCGCGTTCGAGACCGCCATCAGCCTTGATCCTGAGAACCTCATCGCCATCCGGCAACTCGGTGACATTGCCCGGGTAACCGGCGACAGCCGTAGCGCCCGCATGTGGTACGAGCGGCTCCTGGAAATGGATCCGCAGAACGAGGAGATCGAGCAGTACCTGCGCGATCTCCCTGCGGCCGGTGCGGAAGAGCCCGAAGAGATACCGGCGGCCACGGAGGCAGAAGCGGACGCCGGTGCCACGGGACAGGCGGCTGAGCCGATGGCCGAACCAGTGGCGGCGCCAGGAGCATGGCAGGCTCCGCAGGGATCCGCGAAGGAAGAGCCGATCGTCGCAGAGGCAGCGATGCCGAAGCCGTCCTGGCCCGAACCCGTCGCCAGCGAGCCGCGGCAGGAGGCAGACACGGTGGAGCAAACCGCGGATCAGGAGCCGCTCGACGTCTCGGCGCGGTCCGAACCGGCGGACACGGGAATCGAGCGCCAGCACGACCCGTTCGACTGGAGCATGCTCGCGCCGTCTACAGAGCCAGCGGTCAGCGACGCCGAGTCGCTCATCGATGTGTCGGACCTGAGTCCGGATGAGCCGGACCGCGCCGAGCCGACGGCGATGTTTCCGGAGGTGTCAGCGTCCGATTTTCAGAGCTTCGACATGAACGCGGTGATGTTTCCCGACATCGAATTGTCGGAGTCTGCCGGC
>DATNDS010000205.1:0-2879 GCA_035553215.1 Gemmatimonadaceae bacterium | reverse complement strand
GGGAGCGAATCGAGCATCCGCTCGAGCCCGTCCGGCCCCGCCGCGAACGCGCGCGCACGATCGGCGAATGGAATGCGATAGCTCACCACGCGCATGGTGCGCACGTTCACATGGCTCACGGGGAGCGTGCGCGGACCCGTGAGCGGCATGGTGGGCGTGCCGGCCGGGTAGCTGACGGTGGGCACGAAATCCCCAGTCACGAATCGCGGGCTGCGCGGTCCTGCCAGCGCGCGCCCGTACACATCGCGCAGCGTGCTGTCGGCGATCACGGTGTACGTCGTGCGCGGCGCGAGCGCCAGCTTCACACGCCATTCGCCGGATGGAACGTCCGCGGCGTCGAGCACGAGCGGGAGCGCGGGCTCGAGCCGCACGTGTTCGAGAACGTCCGCACGCTTCACCGGCGCGGTGAAGCGGAGCACCAGATCGTTCGTCGAACAGCGCGCGCTGTTGCTGCAATCGAATGGCTGGAGGCGGAAGCTCGCCGCTGTTTCGATGGCGAACCGCTCCATGCCGCCGTACGCGAGATCCTCCGTCGTGTTGGGAAGCACTACGAACCCCGGGCAATTGGATGGGAGCGGCTGCGCGGGCTTCAGCTCCACCACGCGGCGGAAGCGATCGCCGGTGGTGTCACGATCCCAGCCGCCGGCCTCCTGAAACTCCCATGGGTCGTCTCTCGACACGGTGCGCTGGCGCAGGGCGCGCAGTGCGACGGTGCGCGCCACGCCCGTGCATTGCGCGGCGAGCTCGATCCGCGCACCCGATTGCAGACGCGCGAAATCCACGGGGGCGCTGTAGAGCAACTGGATGCCGCCGTCGAGCGGCAGTGTCGCGGGAACGCCGGGGGTGTTGTCGTCGCCGAACGACCGGGCAAGCAGACGCGGGCCGGGCACACGGAACGCGAAGGCATAGGGCTTCGCGAGGCGCGTGCCATCGAATGCGCGGAACATCGTGTCCACCGTGACGGCGATGCGCGTGCCCGGCTCGATTGGCTGGTCGGGGATGAAGCGAATGGTGACCGGATCGCGCCACTCCACGCGCCCCGGAATCGCGGGCGCGAGGTGGAAAATGCGCGCCGGATCGACCGTGGCACCGAGCTGCCCCGCGACCGGGCGATCGAAGGTGACAGCGATGATGTTGCCCGGCGTGGCGGTGTCACCGGGTGTATGGCGCAGGACCAGGAGGGTGGGGCTCTGCCCCGACAGACGGGCGACGGACAGCAGGGCAATGCAGGAGACGCTGGCGAGGAGTCTCATGCGGAGAATAGGCAGCAGGACGTGCGCGATGGGAAGCAGCCGGGGCCGGCCGCCGCCGCATTGGGGTGAAAAAGAATTGGGGTCAGACCCCTACAGGCCTCTGACCCCATTGCTCACCTAAAGGAATTGGGGTCAGACCCCTACGAGCCTCTGACCCCATTGCCTCCCGCGTCCCGCGTCTACTCCGGTCCCCTCCGCTTCGCCGTCGGCGGGAGCTGGCCGTTCATGCGCAGATAGATGGCGGTCTGGCTGTAGTGGTCCGCCCAGTCGCCCGTCGCCACGGTCATGATCCCCGCGCGCGACTGCGTGCGTCCGCCGAAGAACGGCAACTGCTCGGAGAGCTTGGAATCGTCCAGCTTGGCCAGGGAGCTGTCGCAGAACGCGAAGGTCTCCTTGAGACGCGCGACGAGCGCTTCCTTGCTGTCGGTGTCGGACACCTTGCTGCGCGTGGGAGCCTTCGTGCCGGCGATCTCCCCGCACAGGTAATCGTTGCCTTCGGACAGGTGCACCGCGATCTGACCGAAGGTCATCTGCGCGGGCGTCGGCTTGAAGCTGTACTTGTCGGCCGGCATCTCCTCGAAGGCGGCGATGAGATTCTTCCCCTCACGGGCCGCGTTCTGGCGGAACGCGTCAGCGACGGGGTTCGACTGCTGCGCGGCGGCGAGGCTCGGCAGCATGGAGACGGCGAGAACCGCGATACAGGTACGGGCACGCATGAGTCGCACTCGGTTGGAGAGGCGTTGATGTTGACATCCGGGCGGCCGGAAGTCCAGAGTGGCTGTCGTTGAGCGCTTACCGGCCAGGCGAAAGCCGGGGCCCGGTGGCTGAATTCCTGCGTACGCCGGAATAACGATGAAGGCCGGAATGAACGAGCGTCCAGGGGGAGTCATGCGTCTCGTATCCATCATCGCCGCGCTTGGAGTGGTCGCGAGCGGATGTTCCGCACCCGCGAGTCGCTCCTCCGCGAAGGCGGCGACATCGGACAGCGCATTCCGCGCGGTCCAGAGCCGCGGCGCGCAGGTGATGGGAGTGGACCAGTACACGTCGGCGCACGTCTTCGAGCCGCTGCCGAATGGCGGACGCATTGTGCTGCAGCGCGACGCGGATGACAGCGCCGGCACAGCCACCATTCGCGCCCACATGGCGGACATCGCCGGCCGGTTCAGTCGTGGGGATTTCAATCTGCCGGGACTGGTGCATGCGCGTGCGGTGCCCGGTACGGATATCATGGCCGCGCGCCGCTCGCTCATCCGCTATGTCGCCGACACGCTCCCGCGCGGCAGCGAGGTGCGGATCATCACGACGGATTCACTGGCCATCGCGGCCGTGCACGAATTCCTGGCGTTCCAGCGGAGCGATCATCACGCGGGGATGCATGAGCATCCCGGGACGGGGTGAGATCGTGCGGCGCGGCCTGACATCGGCGTGACGTTGACCATGACGACGCACTGCGTGAACGAGCGTCTTGCGCGGCCGTTATACCATGGTCATACTACAGTATGAAAACGGCCATCTCTCTTCCTGACGAACTCTTCAAGTCGGCCAATGTTCTCGCCCAGCGGATGGGGGTCTCTCGCAGCCAGTTGTTCGCGACGGCCGTGGCTGAGTTTGTGGCAAAGCATCAGA
>DATNDS010000204.1:0-32398 GCA_035553215.1 Gemmatimonadaceae bacterium | reverse complement strand
TGCGGGAACACGTTCAAGACGCGATCCACGATCGCCGAAATTCACACCGACATTTGCTCCAACTGCCACCCGTTCTATACGGGCAAGCAGAAGCTGGTTGACACCGCAGGCCGCGTGGAGCGGTTCCGCCAGAAGTACGGTAAGGAAGCCTGAGCCTCCAGGACCGCATCCAGGACGCGCTGGCGCGGGCCGAGGCCGTCGAGCGGGAACTCTCCAGCGCCGAAGCTGTGCGCGATCCCCATCGCCTGGCCGAACTGGGGCGGGAACACCGGCGGCTTGCACCTGTAGTGGACATGGCCGCCCGGCTCCGCAAGTACGAAAGCGAGCTCGTGCAGACGCACGAGCTCGTTGGCGTAGACGACCCCGAGCTCGCCGCCGAGGCACGCGAGGAGGAAGAACGCCTGAGCGCGCAGATCGCCGAGCTGGAGCAGGCCCTCAAGCCGGCGCTCATTCCGCACGATCCGCTCCAGGACCGCCCGGCCATCATGGAGATCCGTGCCGGAACGGGGGGCGATGAGGCGGCGCTCTTCGCCGCGGATCTCTACCGGATGTACACGCGGTTCTGCGAACGCCGCCGCTGGCGCATCGAGCTCATTTCACTGTCCGAAGGCACACTGGGCGGTATCAAGGAAGTGATCTTCAAGGTGCGGGGCGACGGCGCCTACGGTACGCTCCGCTGGGAGTCCGGCGTGCACCGCGTGCAGCGCGTTCCCGTCACCGAGAACCAGGGACGCATTCACACGTCGGCCGCGACCGTGGCGGTTCTCCCCGAGGCGGAAGAAATCGACGTGAAGATCGAGGAGAAGGACATTCGCATCGACGTTTTCCGGTCATCGGGGCCCGGCGGGCAAAGCGTCAACACGACGGACTCGGCTGTCCGCATCACGCATCTGCCAACCGGAATCGTCGTGAGCCAGCAGGACCAAAAGTCACAGTTGCAGAACAAGCTCAAGGCCATGGAAGTGCTCCGCGCGCGCCTGCTCGATCAGCGCATCGCGGAGCAGGAAGCGGAGCGCTCACGGCTGCGTCGCACGCAGGTGGGCACGGGCGATCGCTCGGCCAAGATCCGCACCTACAACTTTCCGCAGAATCGGGTGACCGATCACCGGATCGGGTTCACGCTGCACGAGCTCGCGCGGACGCTCGAAGGGGAGATCGATCCGCTGCTGGAGCAGTTGGCGCTGGCGGACGTGGAGGAGAAGCTCGGTGGCTGAGCGACGGGGAAGCGCCACGGGAGTGGATGGGACGACCGTCGTAGCGCTCCGAAACGAACTGCGGATGATCCTGCAGGGTGCAGGCATCGCCGACGCGTGGCGCGAGTCTGCGGACATCATTGCCGCGCTCATGGATGCGCCGCGGTTCTGGGCTGGCATGCACGGTGCGGAGATGGTTGCCGGGGAGGTGCGGCGCGCGGCGCTCGAGGCGGCGCGGTGCAGGACCCGGGGGGCACCGTTCGCCTATGCGGTGGGCCGCTCCGCATTTCGCCACCTGACGCTGCTCGTGGATGAGCGGGTGCTGATTCCCCGCGCGGAAACCGAAGAGTTGGTGGACGCGGTACTCGAGCGTCTGGACGGGAACAGGGGCGGCGTCGTCGTGGATGTGGGGACCGGCTCGGGCGCCATTGCGCTGGCGCTGGCAACCGAAGGGCACTTCCTTCGAGTGATCGGCACCGACGTGTCACTTGGTGCGCTGGCCGTGGCGCGGACCAACGCGGCGCGGCTGTGCACGACGGGAACAGCGGTGGAATTTCGGCATGGCTCGCTGCTGCAGCCGGTGCGCGGGCTGCGCACCCGCGCGATCGTGTCGAATCCACCATACATTGCTTACGAGGAAGCGACGGCGCTGCCGGAGTCCGTACGGAACTGGGAGCCGCCGATTGCGCTGTTCAGCGGGGACGCGGGGATGGCCGCGACACGGGCGATCATTCGCGCGGCAGTGGATGTGCTGGAGCCGGGCGGATTGCTGGCGCTCGAGGTGGACGCACGGCGCGCCGCACTCGCGGCGGAAGCAGCGCTCGCGACGGGCTGGTATCGCGACGTCACCGTGCGACTCGACCTTGCCGGCCGCGAGCGCATCCTGTTGGCAAACCGGGAGGACGACTGATCGTGCTTGAAGACAAGGCGAGGGAACTGGGACGCCTCATTGGGCAGAGCGCCGAGTATCAGGCGGTGAAACGCGCCAACGACGCGCTGCAGGGCGATCGCGATGCCATGACGCTGCTTCGCAGGATGGAAGAACTCCGGCTCAATGCGCAGAAGATGATCGAGCGCGGCGAGCAGCCCACCGAAGAAATGGAGCAGGATCTGGATCGACTGCTGGGGCAGGTGCAGGGCAGCATCCTGTACCAGGCCGCCGTGAGCGCTCAGGAAAACTTCGACAAGGTGATGCTGCGCGTGAACGACTGGATCTTCGAGGGCATCAAGAAGGGATCGGCCAGCCCCATCATCACGCTGGGGTGACGGGAATGCGTGGCCGGCTCATCGTGTTCGAGGGTCCCGAAGGGGCGGGGAAGACCACGCAACTGCGTCGCCTCGAAGAATGGCTTGCCGCGCGCGGCGCGACGTGTGTCGCGGTGCGCGAGCCCGGGGGCACCGCGCTCGGCGACGCGATTCGCACGCTCGTGCTCGACTCCGGCCCGGATGTCGGGGCGCGAGCGGAGGCGCTGCTCTTCATGGCATCGCGGGCGCAGGTCATGGACGAGGTGATCGAACCGGCGCTTACGCGCAACGCGACCGTACTGATGGATCGCTTCTTCCTGTCCACGTACGCCTATCAGATTGCCGGGCGTGGACTGTCCGAAGCGCTCGTCCGCTCGGCGAACGAGCTGGCGACCGGCGGTCATGTGCCCGATCTCACGCTGGTCCTCACCGCGAGCGCCGTGCAGCGCCGCGCTCGTCGCGTGCAGCGCGGCGCCACGGATCGGATCGAGCTGGCGGGCGCCGACTTCCACGCCCGCGTGGAGGACGCCTTCGCGCTGGCGCTCAGGCCCGAGTGGCAGGTGGAGCATCCGGAGTGCGGGCGCATCGTCGCGCTGCCCGGCGATGGGACCGAGGCGGCCGTATTCGATCGCGTGCTGATCGCGTTGAATGCGCACTGGCCCGACCTGTTCCCCATTCCGCTCGCGGTGAGCCAGTGAACCGGTCGCGCGGCATCGTTGCGGCCGCCGCACTCGCCGGCGCGCTCGTGTCCGGCGGGTGGCTGCTGCAGCGTGGCCTGGTGCGCGGTGGGGACACCACCCTTGGCGCCCAGCTCTTTCAGCAGGTACTCGATCACGTACAAAACCAGTACGTGGACTCGCTGCCGCAGGACACGCTCTTTCGCAAGGCCACCGTCGGGATGTTGCGGCTGCTCGACGATCCGCACACGGTATACCTGGATCCGGAGCGACTCGGCAACCTCACGGAGAGCACGAGCGGCATGTACGCCGGACTCGGCATCCAGATCGATGTGCGCGATGGCTGGATCACGATCATCGCGCCGCTGCCCGGTACGCCGGCCGACCGTGCGGGCATTGAGCCGGGGGACCGCATTGTCTCCGTGAACGGCAAGGCCTCCGGAGGGTGGACGGCGGACGAGGCACGCGAGGCGCTGCGCGGCGAGCCTGGCACGCGGGTGTCGCTGCTGATCGAGCGTCCCGGTGTCAGCGGGCGGCTGCCGTTCACCGTGATGCGCTCCGACATTCACATCCGCTCGGTGCGGCACGCCATGATGCTCGCGGATCACGTGGGCTACGTGCAGCTCAACATCTTCAGCGATTCGAGCGAGGATGAGTTGCGCGACGCGATCGGATCGCTGGTTCGCGACGGGATGACGACGCTCATCTTCGACCTGCGCGACAATCCCGGCGGCCTGCTCGAACAAGGTGTGGACATCGCCGGCATGTTCCTGGGCAAGGGGCAGTCCATCGTGTCCATGCGTGGACGCACGCCGGAATCCGCGCACGAGTTCGTGAATCCGAGCGGCCAGCTCTGGCCCAAACTGGATCTGATTACACTGGTCAACGACCATTCGGCCAGCGCGGCGGAAATCGTCGCGGGTGCGCTGCAGGATCACGATCGCTCGCTCATCCTGGGCGGCACATCGTACGGAAAGGGAAGTGCGCAGTCCCTCTTCCCGCTGGGGAGCGGGGAGGGCGCGCTCAAGCTGACCACCGCGCGCTGGTACACGCCGTCGGGGCGCAGCATTCAGAAGGCGCGCGCGGACAGCGCGGGCGATGACCGTGGCGACGGGAGTGACAGCAATGCTGCTCCGGAGCGGCCGCTCTCGCAGCGACGCGAATACCACACCGACGCAGGGCGCATCGTCTATGGTGGCGGTGGCATTACGCCGGATCTGATCCTCGCGTCCGCCGATTCGGGGAACGGCATGCTCTCGTTCTGGCGCATGCTCGATACGGACATTCCGCGCTTCCGCGATGCGCTCACCGACTACGCACTGAGTGTCAAGGCGTCGAAAGCGGTGTCCTCGCCCGATTTCGCCGTGACGCCGGCCATGCGCGACGAATTCTGGCGCCGGCTGCAGGCCACGGGCGTACACCAGCTCTCTCGCGCGCAGTACGATTCGGCGACCGCTCAGGTCAATCAGCTGCTCGGTGCCGAGATCGCGCGCTTCATCTTCGGCCTCGACGCATCGTTTCACCGGCAGTTGCGCGGCGATCGCGTGGTCGGCACGGCACTGCAACTGGCCACGCAGGCCACCGATCAGCGCGCGCTGCTCTCGCGCGCGGCCCAGATGCGGGCCGCGCACGAAGAGGACGTGAAACCCCGCCCGTGAACGAGCGCGTGTTCATCCTGGGCGCGGGTCGTGCCGGCACCGGTCTGACCCGCGCCCTTCGCATGTCGGGCGTGGCCGTCGTGGGACTGCACGGCCGCCACGTCCATGAAGGACGTGATCCCGTCACCGCCGGAACCATTCCCGGAACCATTGCGACGGCCACCGTTGTCCTCATCACGGTGCGCGATGCGCAGATTGATGACGCACTGCGCGAGGTGCTCGAGGCGCCGCTGGCTCCGGATGCAGTCGTGCTTCACGCGAGTGGCAGCGCCGAGCCCGGGATGCTGGAGCAGGTGCGCGCGCGCGGTCATGCCGCCGGCACGTTTCATCCGCTCGTGCCCATGGCCGATCCCGTTCGCGCACCGCAACAGCTCTGTGGCGCGTGGGTCGGCATCGACGGTGACGAGCGGGCGAAATCCGTGAGCCGTGATCTTGCCGCGGCGCTGGGCTGCCGCGTGTTCGACATTCCGCCGGGTCAGAAGGCGCGCTATCATGCCGCGGCGGTCATCGTCTCGAACTTTCCCGCGGTGCTGCTCGCCGTGGGAGACCGCGTCCTCGCCGAGACGGGCATTCCGGCTGACACGGCGGAGCAGGCGCTGCGCGCGCTCTGTTTCGCCGCCATTGCGAATCTGCGTCGCGCGCATGGCGCCGCATCGCTCACGGGTCCCATTATCCGCGGTGACGTGGACACCATTCGGCGCCACCTTGGCGCGCTGGCGGACGATCCGGGGGCGCTGGAGGTATATCGGTCGCTCTCGCGTGCCCTGGTTGATCTGGCGAGTGAGACAGGCACGGACTCCGATCGCCTGCGAGCCATTCGAGCGTTGCTGGACTGAACTCCCGGCGCGCGGGTTTACGAATGACCCGGCGTGCTGCATCGTGTTGGGTGCGCGTCGCACGCGATCTTCCCCACGAGGAGCACATGCCCGCTACCATCCTTCAGCCCGCGCCGGGAACCGCGCCGCCGCGCGTCACGCGCGCCGCCACTATCGGAAGCCTGTTCCGTGATCGCGTCGCGCGATCGGCCAGTGTGGAGGCGTTTCGCTATCCCCGCGGGACCGCCTGGGAGAGCAGCACCTGGAGCGAGGTCGCCGGCCGCGTGGACGCCCTTGCCGCGGGCCTGATCGCTCTTGGCGTGGAGGCCGAGCAACGTGTGGGCATCGCCAGCTCCACGCGGTACGAATGGGTGCTCGCCGATCTCGCTGTGATGTGCGCGGGCGCCGCCACGACCACCATCTATCCGAGTACGATCGCATCGGAGGTGGCCTACATCGCGGCCGATTCCGGCAGTTGCATCGTCTTTGCCGAAGACGATGGACAGATCGCGAAGCTGCGCGAGCATCGCGCCGAGATCCCCAACGTGGCGAAGGTCGTCACGATGGACGGCACACCCGACGGCGACTGGATCATCTCCTTCGCCGAGCTCGAAGCGCTGGGCCGGACTCGACTCGAGCGTGAGCCCGAGGTCGTGACGGCGCGCATCGCGGCCACGGGCCCCGAGAGTCTGGCGACACTCGTGTACACCTCGGGCACGACCGGCAGCCCCAAGGGCGTGCGGCTGCCCCACGATGCGTGGACCTACCTCGCCGCCGCGGTCGAGCAGCTCGGCATCCTGCACGCGAACGACCTGCAGTTTCTCTGGTTGCCGCTCGCGCATGTCTTCGGCAAGGTGCTGCTGCTTCTCCCGCTCCAGATCGGATTCCCGACCGCCGTCGATGGGACGATTGACAGGATCGTGGACAATCTAGCGACGATTCGTCCCACGTTCATGGGCGCTGCCCCGCGCATCTTCGAAAAAGCCTACGCCCGCGTCACCACCACCGTAAGCGGTGAATCGCCGTTCCGGCAGCGGCTCTTCCATTGGGCCGAGCACGTGGGACGGCAGTTCGCGGCGGTCCGGCGCGACGGTGGACGACCGGGTCCCGGGCTGACCCTGCGTCACGCGCTCGCGGATCGCCTCGTGCTGCGCCGGATACGACAGCGATTTGGCGGCCGGATCCGATTCTTCATTTCCGGCTCCGCACCGCTCAACCGGGACATCGCCGAGTGGTTCGACGCCATGGGGCTGCGCATTCTCGAGGGATACGGCATGACCGAGAGCAGCGCGGCGTCGTTCGTCAACCGCCTCGATGCCTGCCGCCTGGGCACGGTGGGACTCGTGCTGCCCGGCACGGAGGCGCGCATCGCGGCCGACGGAGAGATCCTGTTACGCGGCCCCGGCGTGATGGCCGGCTATCATCACCTGCCGGACGCTACCGCCGAGGCCATCGACGCGGATGGCTGGTTGCACACGGGAGACATCGGCAACCTCGATGCGGAGGGTTTCCTGCGCATCACCGATCGCAAGAAGGATTTGTTCAAGACGTCCGGAGGGAAGTACATCGCACCGTCGAACATCGAGTCGATGTTCAAGAGCATCTGCCCGTATGTCAGCCAGCTCATGGTATACGGCGAGGGGCGCAACTTCGTCTCGGCCCTCGTCACGCTCGCTCCCGATGCGGTCGCGGCCTGGGCGAAGCAGAACGGACTCGGCGACCGGTCGTACGCCGAGATCGTGACTTCGGATGCGGCTCGGGCGATGGTGAAGCGCTACATCGACGAGCTCAACGCCCGGCTGAGCCACTGGGAGACCATCAAGCGGTTCGCCATCCTGGACCACGACCTGACGGTGGAAAATGGCGAGCTGACGCCGAGCCTCAAACTGCGCCGCAAGGCCGTGACGGAGCGGTACCGGGCGGAACTGGAGGAACTGTACCGGGCGTAGCGTGGCGTTCGCAGGCGATGTGTTGGCTGCACCGGGCAGCGTGCTCCACCACTGCCAATGACTGGACAGGATTTACGGGTAGCACGATTCATCCGCGCTTGCGAGCGGTGTGCTGCGCTCCCGCAAACGGCGGGACAGGATTTAACGGATTGACGGGATTTTCAGGATTCTCACGGTGCCGTTCCAAAAGTATTTGCCGTCATTCGGCGAACGGACTGAAACCTTGGGACTCGGCTCCGAACAATCCTGTAACTCCTGTAAATCCTGTAAATCCTGTCCCCGCTGTAAATCCTGTCTTCAGCCCCGCTGATCGAACACCTTCACTCCCGCCGGTACGTGAAACACGAACGCGTCCGGGTCCGGCTTCGCGTTGGGCTGGAGGTTCGTGATCTCGACATGGCGCATCAGGCCGTTCGGATCCACGATCTCGAACTGTCGGATCAGGCCATCATCATCATCCACCCATACCGTTGCCCTGGAAAAGGGGATGGTGGAGTCGCGCGGCACCAGCACGACCGCATGCGTGGCGTGCCCCTGTACCGTGGCAGTGCCGGCCGCAGACATCGTGTAGCGCTCCCGGGGTGACTTGAGAAACAGTGCGGCCACGTCGGGCACGCCCGCCGCGTTGTCGCCGAGGGGCATTCGGATCACCTGGCCCGGGGTCGTACTGGGCAGATAGACCCAGACCGCCTTGCCGTCGGCCACGATCCGGTCACCCCTGGGCTCCGTGAAGCGCACCGACAGATAGCCCGGCCCGCGCTGCTGCAGCTCCCCGCGCGAGGCGTCGTCGTGCCCGGTGAGCGGATTGGTGATCTGTTGCGTGAACGTTGCGCGCAGCGACTTCACGCTGGCATACGCGTGCACCGCGTGGTCCACGGTTGTCTCCGGCGACTGGGCGCCGAGTGACACGGCGGTCATGGCGCCCAGTGCGACGGCGGCGAGTGTCTGAAAACGAGGCATGGGAATTGGCGGTTGGCTCCTGAGCTGTCACATGACAGTGTCCAATTCTACCCCCGCGCTGCCGCCACGGTCCCTGGTGCGGGACAGAGCGATCGCCCAATTGCCGTGGCGATGGCGCGCAGTTCGATGACGAGCTGCGCGAACTGTTCCGGGTAGAGCGACTGTGCGCCATCGGACAGTGCGCGCTCCGGATTGGGATGCACCTCCACCAGGATGCCGTGCGCGCCGGCCGCGACGGCCGCGCGCGCCATGGGAATCACCTTGTCGCGAATGCCCGTCCCATGGCTCGGATCCGCCACGATGGGCAGGTGCGAGAGTCCCTGCACGATGGGAATGGCCGTGAGATCGAGCATGTTGCGGGTGGCCGTGTCGAAGGTGCGGACGCCGCGCTCGCACAGGATCACATTCGGATTTCCGGCGGCCAGCACGTATTCGGCGCTGAGGAGCAGATCGTTGATCGTGGCCGCGAGGCCGCGCTTGAGGAGCACGGGCTTGCCCAGGTGACCCACGAAGCGGAGCAGGGAATAGTTCTGCATGTTGCGCGCGCCGATCTGGATGCAGTCGCCGAGTTCGGCGACGAGCTCCGCGCCTTCCTCGTCCATGGCTTCCGTCACGATGGCGAGACCCGTTTCCCGCTTTGCGACGGCAAGCATTTCGAGTCCGCGCTTGCCCAGTCCCTGAAATGAGTACGGTGAGCTGCGCGGCTTGAACGCGCCGCCCCGGAGTACCGCGGCGCCCGCCGCGCGCACCTGGCGCGCCGCCGTCACGATCTGTTCTTCCGATTCCACGGAGCACGGACCGGCCATGATCACGACTTCATCGCCGCCCACATGCACGCCCGGCGCGAGCGTGACGATGGTGTCCTCCGGCTGCCACTCGCGCGACACCTGCTTGTAGGGCTGGGTGACGTGAATCACCTGCGCCACGCCCGAGAGCGCCTCGATGCGAGACGCATCCACGCGCCCATCGTTGCCAACCAGTCCGACAGCGGTACGCTGCGCCCCCGGCATCGGGCGCGCCTCGTATCCCATTTCCTCGATTACGTGCACGACCGCGTCCACTTCCTGCTGCGACGCGCCGTGCTTCATTACCACCAGCATCAGAGGTCCTCGATCTCGGTCGTCCATCCATCGGTCGTGAGCACGACCGCGCCGCCAAAGCGACTCGCGACGATCGCGCGCACGTCCACCTGCTCGACGGGTGGACAGAAGTGTGTCAGCGCCAGACATTTCGGCTGCGCGGCTTCGGCCAGCACCGCGCAGCGTTCCGGCGAGAGGTGTGTCGGAATGGCCAGCGCGTCGGGGAGCGAACATTCGGCGAGCAGGACATCGCAGTGTCGCGCCCAGCCGCCCAGCTCGTCGTCCACGCCCGTATCGCCCGTATACACCAGGCACGCCGGCCCACGCCGTACACAATATGCCATGCTTTCATCGGTGTGGGGAACCTTGCGCGCCTCGATGGTCATTCCCGAGCCGAGGGCCAGCGTCTCTCCGGGGCGGATCTCGCGGATCGTGATGGGGAACGTCGACGCGCGTACCGTGTCGCCGAAGATGGCGGCGAAGCGCTCCAGCAGTGTGATCACGCCGACCGGCCCGATGATCTGCAGGGGTTCGGACCGGGGTGGCAGCACCGCATAGCGCCACGCCACCAGCAGCGTCGGCAGGTCCAGCACGTGGTCCGCGTGAAAGTGCGTGAGCGCCACGTGCGTCACGCCGAGCCAGTCCAGCCCCAGCGCGCTCATGCGATGTGCCACGCCGCTGCCGCAGTCGAGCAGCAGGCGGATGTCGCCCGCTTCGACCAGATGCCCCGCGTTGACGCGTGCGGGCGACGGGAAGGTGCCCGTGCCTATGGTGGTGAGTCGCATGTGCGCGCGGGCGCCGCGCGTCAGGCAGCCGGGTGCGACAGGGGAGCGCCCGTCGGGGCATCCGCGTTCCAGCCGTCGGCGGGCGCCGCGTGATTCCCATCGGCATCGCGTGCGGCGTCGTCCCAGAGCGCCACCGGTACTGCTCCATCCTCAGGCTGGAGTACGCCCTGCAGTCGCACGCTCACGAACGACGAGACGCCGGGCTCCTGCATCGTCACGCCGTACACGGCGTCCGCGGCTTCGGTGGTCGTGCGCGGATTGTGCGTGATGACGATGAACTGCGTCTTGTGCTTGAATTCGTTCAGCATGCGCACGAAGCGCCCGACGTTCGCGTCATCCAGCGGCGCGTCCACCTCATCGAGCAGACAGAAAGGGCTGGGCTTGGCCAGGAAGATGCCGAAGAGCAGGGAGAGCGCCACCAGCGCCCGTTCACCGCTCGACAGCAGGTGAATGCGCTGCGTGCGCTTGCCGCGCGGCGACGCGTGAATCTCGATGTCGCAGTCGAGCGGCGTCTCCGGCGACTCGAGGCGCAGATCACATTCACCGCCGCCGAACAACGTCATGAAGATCTCGCGGAAGTGTCCGCGTACGCGCGCGAACGTCTCGAGGAACATGGCGCGCGCCGTCACGTCGATTTCCCGAATCGCCTGTTGCAGCGCATTGCGTGCGTTCTGCAGATCCGTGCGCTGGGCATTGAGGAACTCGGCGCGCTTCAGCTCTTCGGCATGTTCCTCGATCGCGAGCGGATTCACGGGTCCGATCGCTTCGAGCTCCGAGCGCAGCGCGGCGACCTCGCTGCGCAGCGTGTCATCGTCGCTGTCCGACGGCGTCAGCGCGGCGAACATCTCCTCCAGCGGCCGGCGCCATTCCGCCTCCAGTCGTTCGCGGATGGCGGTGCGCCGCCCCGCCAGCTCGGTGAATCGCAATTCCGAGTGGTGCAGGGAGTCGGCGCCCTGCGCGGCGGTGCGGCGACTCGCATCGAGCGCATGCTCCGCGTCTTCCAGACGGCGATCCGCGCTGGCCACATCGAACTCCGCGCGCTCGAATTCCGTCTGCGCGTCCTCGAGCGCGAGCTGGCGGGTTTCCCGTTCCGCGCGCCACTCGGTCATGCGGGCGGCCAGTGCACTGTCTGCCGCTTCGAGCTCGCTCAGCTCCGCGAGCAATGCGCCGAGCCGGGTATTCGCGACGGAGACCTCTTCCTGCAGCCGATGCTCGCGATCCGTGCTCACCTGCGCGCGCGCGCGCAGGTGAGCTTCCTCCACCTGGCAGCGCGTGCGTGCTTCGCGCGCCGCCTCGTGATGCTGCTCGAGTTCCGCGAGCTGGGTGGCACTCGCCGTCCGGCGCTGGACTCGCTCCGCATGCTCGGCCTCGAGCTGCCCATGGCGCTCCGCCAGGTCGGCCACCGCTCGCACCAGTTCCTCGCGCCGGGACGCGAGCTGCCGCGCCAACGCGGTCACGCTGTCGTGCTCGCGTCCGGCCCGCTCGTGCTGGCGGTGGGCCGCGTCGTGTCCGTCCCGTGCCTGGCGCAACGCGCGTTGCGCCACGGCGTGCTCCTCCACCGCGCGGGCAGCGGCCTGCTCGGCGGCAGCGAGCTGTTTCCCGGCGCTGGCGGCCGTCGTGCCGGCGCTGGTCCGCGCCACGACGGCAGCCGCCAGCGCGTCGGCGAGACCGCGCAACTCGGCGCGGCGCCGCAGCGGGCCGGGACCTACGCCCGTGCCGGGCAGCCAGATTGCGCCGTGCGCGTCCACGAATCCGCTTGCTTCTTCCAGCGCCCGCACCCGGCCCAGCAGCGCGCGCACCCACTGTTCGGCCGGCTGCGCGGCCTCCACCAGATCCGACAGGGAGCCGGGCTGATGATCGGCCGGGCTGGTCGCATCGAGAGGCAGCAGCAGCAGCGGACCCGGATTCGACTCGGCGTGCCAACTGCGCACCGCGGCCGCGACCTCACGGTCGCGCACCAGCACCGCGTGCACGGTGGCGCCAAGGAAGCGTTCGACGGTTGCCGCGCCGGACGTCCCGGCTGTCACGAAATCGGAGAGCGGCCCCAGGATGGCTCCATCACCGAAGCGGTCCCGCTCGTGCAGCAGGCGCGCCGCCGCGGGCGCGAGTCCCACCCGTTCACGCTCGAGTGCCTCGAGCGCGTGCATCTTTCCTTCGAGCGACACCACCTGCTCGTCAGCGATGCGCAGATCGCCGCGTGCCGCCGCCTCGGCCGTGCGCGCTTCGTCGGCAGCCTGACGCGCCGCCAGCGACGCCAGCGCGGCCTGCTCCACCGCGCGTGTGTGCTCGTCCACCAGTCGCGCCGCGTGTTCCGCCTCGGCCTGCGCCAGCTCCACCGTGTCGGCGAGCTGCGCGGTCTCGTGTTCGAGCGCGTCCGCGCGGCGCGACAGCTCCTCCTGCTCGCGTTCCGCGCTCTCGCGATCGAGCGTGGCGCGCCGCATGCCGTCCTGGGCATTGGCGATGAGCCGCTCGATCTCCTCATGCGCGCGCCGCGCATCGGCGAGCGCCGTTCTCGCGGACTCCTCCATCGCGCTCCGCCGCGCCAGTTCCTCGAGGGCCGCGGCGAGCTCCGTCTCCACGCGCGCCCGCTCACCACGTGCGGAGGCATGGTCTTCCGTGAGTCTGCTCCCGAGCTGCTCGCCGGAGCGACGCTCTTCCTCCGCGCGCTGCCGGCGCAGGACGGCATTCCCGTGACGCTCCTCCGCCACGCGCAGCTCGCTCTCCAACCGCATGACGTCCTGCTGTCGGGCACTCACGATGCGTCCCAGTTCCGCGCGGCGTGCTTCACCAGCCGCGCGGGTGGCGTGCGCCGTTTCGCGCGCTGTTTCCGCTTCGGCCACGGCCAGCTCCAACTTCGGCAGCGCGTCTCGCAGCGACCGCACGCTCTCCTCGAGTTGGTCCAGTTCCGTGCGCCACGCCTGCATCTCGCGCGATGCCAGCGTGAGTTCCGCGGTGAAGCGACGCGCGGTGAGTTCCATGTGGCGCTCCGCGCGCTTGCGCTGGCGCGCCAGCGACCGCACCTGGCTTTGCACCTCGGAAATCAGATCATCCAGCCGCGCCAGATCCGCCGTCGTCTCCTCCAGGCGCCGCTCCGTGGTACGGCGGCGGTCGCGATAGAGACCCACACCCGCCGCCTCCTCGAACAGCTCGCGTCGTTCGTCGGGCCGATCGGACAGCAGCGCCTCGAGCATGCGCGCCTCGATGACGACACCGGCATCGGCACCCAGCCCGGTACCGCGCACCATGTCGTGGATGTCGCGCAGGCGACAGGGCGCTCCATTGAGCAGGTACTCGCTCTCGCCGGAGCGCGACAGCCGCCGCGTAATCACCACCTCGCGAAACGGGACGGCGAGCACGCCCTCGCTGTTGTCGAAATGCAGCGACACTTCGGCGATGTTCACGGGCCGGCGGGCGGTCGAACCCTGAAAAATGACCTCTTCCATGCGCGTGCCACGCAGCGCACGTGCGCGCTGCTCGCCGAGTACCCAGCGCACGGCGTCCGACACATTGGACTTGCCGCATCCGTTCGGGCCGACGATGGCGGTGACGCCCGGCTCGAACAGCAGCTCGGTGGAATCCGCGAACGACTTGAATCCGTTGAGTTGAAGCCTGGTGAGCCGCACTAGCGGACACTCCCGATTCGGTAGACGACGCGCGGCTGATCGCCGCCGCGGCGGAGCGCCGCGAGCATGCTTTGCGCGGACTGCGCGGTGGGATAGGCGCCCACATACAGCGAGACACTTCCGTCCGGCTGATAGAGCGAATAGAGCGGGATACCCTTGCTGCGATAGCCACGAATGGTGTAGCCCGCCTGGTCCGCGGGAATGTCGCCAAAAAGCATGAGCGCCACCGGCGCGTTCTCGATGTGGCCCTGGCCCGGCTTGAGCACTCCCGAGCGGCGCAGCGAGCGGAGCAGCGAGTCCGCATCGGCCCGCGAGATGAACGCACCGGTCAGCACGAGGTACGCCGTGCGCGGCCCGTCCGGCTTGTCCGTGTACGTCGTGGCGGGCAGGTCCTTCACCTTATCGCGTTCGAGCCAGGCGTTGGCGTCGGTGATGCTGTAGACCTGCGCCATCGCGACAGTGTAGCGCGCCGCCTGATTCTCATCGCCCGGATTCGCGATCTCGCCCGCCGCAACCGCGGCCGTGGTTCCGGAACCCGCGGGAGTCGCCGGTGCCGCGGTTGCAGCGGCTGGCGCGGACGCGGCACTGTCCTGCGCGACGCCGGGCACCGGCGTGCGGTTGCGCTGGATGGCCCACGTGAGGATCGCGATGCCCGCGATCACGGCCGCGGCAATCGCCACCCAGACGGGCTTGATACGGGGAATGCGGCCCGCGAGCGAGGAGACCTCGTCGGCATCCACGGCGTCCTCCGACGTCTCCGCGTCACCGAGATGGTCGCCCAGGACGTCCGCGTCCGGCTCGGCGGTGGCATCGTCGTCGGACAAGCGGCTGCGCAGCAGATGTCGCAGGGCCGTGGATGCTGCCATGGCGGTGATGTCGGACGGGGCGGCCGCCGCGGCCGGCACCGCTTCACCGCTCGCTGCTTCCACGCGCGGCGGCTCCAGTGGCGCCGGCGCTGCCGAAGCGACCTCCGGCTCGACGTGCGATGCACTCTCGGCGTGCAACACAGGCTCGGCGTGCGTCGCGGCGTCGGCGGATGCGGCGGATGCGGCCGGAGTGACCGCCGTGTGATCAGCCGGCGCAAGCATCACGGGCGCCGGGGCCAGCCGGTCGGCGACAGGTCCACTCGATTCCGCTGCGCCGGACCGGATGTGCGCCAGCACGTGCGTCCCCGCCGGAGGATCCGCGTCGGCCAGCAGCACGGCGCCATCCACGAGCGGTGTCAGCGCGACCACCGACTCCTCACCGGCCGGCACGATCACGAGCAGCAGCGCCCCTGCCTCGCGGAATCCGGCAATGAGTGACGACCACCGGTCGCTGCGCAGAATGGCTTCGTGATCAATGGGCCCGACGCCGCTCGGCAGGATGAACAGATTGCGCGCGGGATCGACGGGGTGCGCGATCTTGGCGATGGAGACGCCGTAGAGGAACGAATCCATCATGCCATATGGCGATTCCGACGGGAGCAGCGATTCAATGGGCGCCAGCTCCCCAACTGCGTCGCCCACCGCGACGCGCCGCCGGCGTGCCTGGACGCGCGCGATGCCCAGTGCCGCCTCAGCGGATGCTACCGCGTCCGGGCCGAGGACGAGCGCGCAGGCGCAGGAGTCGAGATCGGAAGCCACGAGCTCTCCCTCATGCTCCCAGTCGGAGAAGTGTGTGCGATCGAGTGGCGAGCCCACTTATGGTTCTCCCGCGTAGATCCAGAATGACCGATCCGAGGTCTTCGCCACGCGCTCCGCATCTGCGCGCGTGGTGAACGGTCCCGCGACGACCCGGTAGATCGTGACGCCGGCGCGCTGTGTGGTGACGACGCGCGCGGTGGACCCATTCAGCTTGATGTTCGCGGCAACGGCCTGGGCGGCATTCGCGGAGCGCAGTGCCGCAAACTGAATGGTGAAGCCGGCGGCCGCGGCCGCTCCATTGTCTGATCGCGGTGCCAATGTACCGGCGCGCATGACCTGCGTATCGGGTGGCGCAGGTGCGACGCCGCGGGTCGGGGGCGCCGGAGTCGCGGGCGGCGTGCCGCTGGCCGCTGTGGAGACGGCCGTATCCGTCACCGAAGCGCTGTCGGCGGGCGCCGCATTGACGCCCGGAAAGCTCACGGGTTGGTCGAGCGCCGCGGAGCGGGGCCGGAATCCGTTCCAGGCGATGAACATCCAGCTGTCATCGGCGCCCCTGGCAATCGTGTCCTGGTCTCTGAGCGTCGTGCCATCGACAAACTTCACGTCCTTGCCATCGAGCAGCGCGATCCAGCCATTGGGCGTGACGGCCGGCAGGTCAGCGCGCCACGCGGTCGGCACACTGCCCACCACCTTGTCGGTGCCGATGGCGATGACCCAGGCCGAGTCTCCGTGTTGCGCACGGGCGAGCACGAAGCGGCCGGTCGGATCCATGCGCAGATCCGACGGTGCACCGGGCAGCGCCACCCGCGCCACGATCTTGTGGTTGTAGCGGTCCACCACCAGCACCTCGTGGGTGGAGTCCGTCGCAATGTACAACCGGTCGCCGCTTGGTGTCGTGGTGAGTGCCCGCACCTCGTGGTCCAGATGCACGGGAGGCACGGGCTCGAGTCCGCGGCTGCGCAGGCCGATCAGCCCCGAGTCCACAGTGAAATAGATCCGGTCGCCCACCACCGTCGTCGTGGCACTGGCGAATCGCGGGAGGCGCGCGGTATCGGTGATGACGGAATCGGGTGGATGCAGCTGCCAGATCGTCGTTCCTCCGGCACGGTCGGCCAGAACCAGCAGCGATCCGTCCGGCTCGGGGAACAGGTTGCGCGCGGGCGCGGGCGGCATGAACGACCAGCTGCCCGTGGGAGTGAGCCGCGTCACGCCGCCTTTCGTTGTGATCCCATAGATCGTGGAGCCATCGTCCGTGGAGAGATGCGTCAGCTTGACCTTGCGGTCACGCGTGATGTCGTCGAGACGCAGGTCCACGCGAACGGGCGCACCCTTGTCGTCCACCGCCGCGACCGTGCCCAGGTCCGGGTCGAAGCCCAGAATGCGCGCGATCGCCGGCGCTCTCGTCCCGGACGTCCAGATCGCGGAATCGAGTCGTGGGAAGGCGTACGCGCGCACGTGGCCAGTCGTGCGCGGAAAGCGCAGCACGATCTGGTCAGGCCCGGAGGCGGGCGTGGCAGCAGGCGTGGCGGCGGCCGTGGCGGCGGGCGTTGCGGCTGGCGTACCGGGGCGCTCGGAGCCCCCGCACGCCGTCAGTGCGAGCCCAAGCGCGAAAGCCACAGGGATGGATACGGTTCGCACCGCAGAAAACTACCGGGCGGAGGAAGGGCGTTCAAGAGGACGGCGTCCAGAACGATAGCCCTCGCTCGCGGTCCGGTCCCCGATTGGGTGGTGGATGCTCAGAACGGCGGATAGAGCGAGAACTGCCAGACACCCCGGTGATGTGGGGCGTCCATGGGGATGGCGTAGTCCCATCGCAGGATCACGTAATTGAACAGATTGATGCGGAGGCTGACGCCGTGGCTGGTGAGCACACTGCGCACGTAGGCCGGATCGTCCACGCTCGCGCGATGGAGTTCCACGCGCTGCCCGGAGAACCACGCCGTGCCGGCATCGAAGAAGAACGCGCCTTCGACCGCCGGTATCGGCACCACGCCCGCAATCGTCCCCCCGCGCACCAGCGGAAAGCGCAGCTCCGCATTGGCAAATGCCAGGCTGCTGCCCAGCACCGGCGAGCAGCGGTAGAGTCGCTGCGCACCCGTGAGCGGACAGTTCTGGTCCGTCACCTGGAACGTGTTGATGTCGTAGCCGCGAATGAGCGCGGTGTAGCCGAGGTACTTGCGCAGCGTATCGGCATCGCGCCCGACCGATGAGTACACCGTGGCGCGCGTTGCCAGGGTGAGGTAGTTGAACAGAATCGGGTCGTAGCGCCGGTAGTCGCCGAGCAGTTCCGTCCACTTGTAGTTGCCGATCGCGGGCTGCACCTGAAAGCGATAGCGCCGGCCATAGATGGGCGCCGTGGCGCCCCACAGCACGTTGTCGGAGACGTAGGCCAGCACCGGCTGGATGAAGTTCACGGTGCGGCCGTTGGACTCGGTCTCGCTGTAGTCGGATGGGTTCGACTGTGTGGCGTCGAAGTCCCGGGTGAATACCAGATCCGCGCGATTCAGACTGGTTGCGCGCAGCCCGATCTCGGCGCGCGTGAAGCGGTCGAACGGGTACACCGACATGGCGAACGCCTGACGGACCAGGTAGCGCGTGATGATGGTGGTCTCGCGATATCCCGTTTGCGTGGGGTCCAGCGAGTAGCCGTTGCCGAAGAACTCCGGCTGCTGCATGAGACCCGCGGTGTACTGCAATCGTCGCGACAGGTTGGTGTACGCGGCGAAGACCTGCGCCTCACTGATGCGGCCATTCAGCCCCAGCGCGAACGCGAGCTGGTCGTTGCCCACCATATCGCTGAGCACGATGGCCGTGCCGCCGTACACGCCGCCGCCGAAGCTGTTCGGCGTGTATCCCACGGTGGGCTGCGCCACGTAGTCCGGCGAGAAACGCGTGTGATAGCTGTAGCGCTTGAAACGGGTGGTGTCCGGAAGCACGAGTGCTCCGCTGTCCAGGAGCGCGGCCACGGTCATCCGCGCCGGCGGCGCCAGCGGCTTCGTCACGCCGGGCACCGCACTGGATGCGCGCACACCCGTGTCGCCCAGGTAATACGAGCTGCCGGCGTGCGTGCCGCCGGGAGTATCGTCGCGCGCGAGGCTCGCCACCGTGGCGCTGTCCGCCGGCATGCCGCGCGCCGCAATCGCCGCGGCAGGCGGGCCATCGCGATACGGTTCACGCGCCAGCGTCCGTGGATTGTCCACGGTCCACACCGAGTAGTCGCCGTTTTCATAGTACGTGAATGCCAGCCGGTCGGCATCGCGCGCCCACGAGATCGCCGGGCTTACCTCCGTGATGGCCGTCACGCCGCCCACGACGTGCGTGAGCTGATACTGCAGCCGCGCATCCAGATCGTAGAGGAACAGATTCTCGATGCCCGAGCGATTGCTGACGTACGCCAGCGATTTGGAGTCGGGTGCCCACATCGGGTTGATGTTGAGGCCGCTCTGGTTCGGCAGCAGCTCGATACGCCCCGTGGGGATGTCGTACAGCGCAATGCGCAGCTTGGGGAAGCGCAGCATCGCCAGCTGCGCTGGCTCCCCGCGGTCGGTGGCGAACGCGAGCGTCGAACCGTCGGGCGACCACTGCGGCTGCAGGTCCGCGTACTTGTCGTTGGTGAGCTGTCGCAGATCGCCGCCGTCGGCATTCACGGTGTAGAGATCGGTGATGCCGCCGTGATCGCCGCTGAAGACGAGCCGATGTCCATCGGGCGACCAGCTCGGACTCGTGATGCCGTCCAGCGGCAGTTCGATGCGTGCGATGCGCTTGCGGCGCGCGACGTCGAGGATGTAGAGCAGCTCCTTTCCCTGGCCAAGCGCCGTGAAGGCCAGCAGGCGGCCATCCGGCGAGAACGCGCTCTGCGAGTAGAGGATCTGCAGCTCCTGCACGTTCGGATCGAACGTGCTCTTCACCAGACGCGTGATGCGCTTGCCGGTGCGCGCATCGGCGAGCCACAGGTCAATGAACACCTGGCCGCGCAGGAAGCTGCCGGTGGAGAGGAACGCGATGTACCTGCCATCCGGCGACAGCGATGGGGCGAGGAAGATCTCGCCACCCGTGCAACGCTTGCTGAGCAGCGGCCTGGCGAAGCGCCGCGGGCGCTCGAGCGACGCGATCTGCGGCAGGTGCTGCACCTGCATGGCTTCGCGCCACTGGTCACCCAGATCGGCGAGCTCCTGTCCGGTCTCGAGCTTGAACGAGCGCTCGATGCCCATTGCCGGCACGTCGCTCAGGATCGCCCCCACCACGTCGTCGCCCCAGCGCTGGGCCACGTAGGCCCAGAATGCCTCGCCATAGCGGTAGGGGAAATACAGATCGGGGCGGCGCGTCATCTGCTCGATCGTGGGCAGATTGCCGTTGAGCGCCGCATCGCGAATCACCGTGGCGGTGTGCGGGTCATCGGGTCCGATCGAGAGATACTCCGCCATGCCTTCCATGAACCAGAGCGGCGGATTCACCTGCGAGAGCGACTGCAGCGCGCTGCCCGGGCCGTGCCCGCGCTGGAAGATGTCGAACTGGAACTCGTGCACCATTTCGTGCGTGAGCACGTGCTCGAACGAGCGATAATCGCCGGTGAAGGGAAGCAGCATCCGGTCGCGCCCGGGCTCGGTCACGCCGCCCGTGCCCTCGCCCAGATCGCCGGTCACGTTGTTCTGACCGAAATCCGCGCGCGACGCAAACACCATGATCGGCTTCTTCTCGCGGAAGTCGTGGTGCAGGATGCGCGAGAGCCGCGCGTACGCACGCTCGGCGATGCGCGCCGCATCCAGCGCGGCGATCCGCTCGTCGGGATAGTAGTGCACCAGGAAGTGCTCGGTCTCGATGACCTGCCAGTCGAAATGCCGATACTGCACCTGGTTCTTGCCAAAATACTCCTGACCGTGCGCCGGCATTGCGCCGAACGTGCCCACGGTGAGTGCCACCCCGAGGAGCCACGTCCGGTGCCGGCTCACGCCCCGGTATCTCCCGGGTCCACGGCGATCACGGCGGCATCACCCCACAGACGCTCGAGCTGGTAGAAGTCGCGCAGCGAGGGGTGGAAGACGTGAACGACGAAGTCGACGAAGTCGAGCAGCACCCAGCGTCCCTGCTGCAATCCCTCCGCATGATGCGCGCGGACGCCGGCGCGCCGCATGTCCTCCATGACGTGCTCGGCAATCGCACGGACATGCGTGTCCGATGATCCGCTGGCGATGACGAAGTAATCCGTGGCGTCGCTGATGCCGGCGAGATCCAGCAGGACGACGTCGCGCGCCTTGAGGTCCAGGCAGAGTGCCGCCGCGCGGCGTGCGTGTTCGAGGGAAAGCGACCTGACCGGAGCCGCCGGTGCGGCGGCTCTGGAGCGTGCCCTGGCTGACATCTTCAAGAACCGTCCTGCTCGACAAGGGTTGCAGCGCCCTGCAGGGCCGCCGTGCTGGCAATATGCATCATCGTCGCGCGCGGCGCAGCACACGCCACGCGCCAAATTCCGTTGCACTGTAAACGAACGCGCCGGACAGCGTTGCTGCCCGGCGCTTCTCGTGCACGAACCGCTGTTCGCGGCCATCAGGTCGCCGGCCGCTATTCGCGGCCAGCGAGCGTTCCGCACGCTATTGCTTGATCACCCAGACGCGGATTTCCGGCTTCACGTCCGCGTGCAGGCGCACGGGTACCTTGTAGATGCCGAGCGACTTGATCGGATCGTGCAGCTCGATCTGGCGCTTCTCGATTTCGGGGAACCCCTGGGCATGGAGCTGCTGCACGATGTCCGCCGTGGTGACCGATCCGAAGAGCTTCTCTTCCTCGCCCACTCGCGCCGAGAAGGTGAGCGAGACCTGCTCGAGCCGGCCGGCGAGTGTCTGCGCCGTTTCCCGCCGCTCGTTCTCGGCCGCTTCGAGACGGGACCGCTCCATGGTGATCCGCTTGCGATTGCCCGGCGTGGCCTCGTAGGCGAGACCGTGGGGCAGGAGGTAGTTCCGGCCGTAGCCGTTGGACACCTTCACGATGTCGCCGGGCTTGCCGACGTTCTCGATGGCCTGACGCAGGATGACTTCCATTGCTGTGCTCCCAACCAGTGATAGGGGTTGAAACCGGTTCATGAATTCGGGCGCCGCCCGCCAGTGGGCGGCGGAAGCGCCACACGACTGCGCCAGTCGAGCCAGGTGTCGCTGAGACCAAGACCCAGAGCCGCCGGCAGCGTCGCCAGCGAGAACGGGAACGTGAGGATGACCGCCACGATGCTCGTCACGGCGACGCGTCGGGAAACGAACCACGCGAAGATGCCATAGCCACGCAGCACATACAGCGCACCGAAGAACAGCAGCAGATTCAGCCCCACCGTGCCCAGCGGCGAGAGCGAGGGCAGCAGCAACAGCGTGATCCCCACGACGAGCGTCCACACGAGCTGGTCGCCGAAGGCGAACCGCTTCAGCGGAGCGAGCGTCGCGCCGATGCGTACCCGGCTGATCCGGTGATAGACGGACCACGCCAGCGCACACGCCATGAGCCCTTCGAGCGCCAGTATCGCCGGGAACAGCAGCGCCGCACCGTGCGACAGGAGTTGCTGCAGCTGTATCCGCTGCGTGACGCCTTCGGATACGACCGTCGCCATGCTCGGCAGTCGCTCGCCGATGATTCGCGCAGTCTCCTGCATGGCCATCGTTGCCGCCGAGTTGCGCGCGTCGAACTCGGCCGTGAACACGTGCTGCGCCCCGGACGGATCGAGCCGTCCGGACGCAATGAGGACGAGCGAGAGCAGAAGTGCCAGCCCGAGCGCGGACAGCGCGCGCGGGAGAAACGGCCGGCCGCGCCCGGTGAGGCACATCACGCCGAACGCCCCCGCCATGATCAGCCCCCAACCCCGGGCAAGATCGTAATATGCGGCACCCGCGCTGGGCGGCGTGGGCAGCATGAAGATCCAGGCCGCCAGCGCGCTCCACAGCAGCGCGAGCATCAACGACCCGCCCTCGAGCCAGCCCACCACGCAGCACGCCGCGAGTGCCGGGATGAGCAGCACGAGGGTATCCACCACCGGCAGCACCGATGACAGTCCCGGCACGTGCGGCACGAGGACGAACGCCGCCAGCGCGATGACGACACGCCACCATCCGTGCCCGCGCGGCGCTGGCACCGGCCCACTCGTCATACGCTACGCCTGATGACCCCGGATGTACGGAATCAGCGCCAGGTAGCGGGCCCGCTTGATGGCGGTGGACAACTGGCGCTGATGACGCGCGCACACACCGCTCAGGCGGCTGGGCAGGATCTTCCCGGTGTCGGTGAGGAAGCGGCCCAGTGCACGATCATCCTTGTAGTCAATGAACCGCACGCGCGATTCGCAGAATGGGCAGGTCTTCTGTTGACGACGCATGGGCTAGTCCTCCTCCTCGTCATCATCACCGCGCGCGCGCACCGCGGCAATTTCCTCTTCGCTCAGCACCGGCGCGCCGACCTCGTGCTCGTGCAGCGCGATCAGATAGCGCACCACGCCGTCATCGAGCTTGAGCGCGCGCTCGAACTCGGGCAGCACGGCGGGTTCCACGTCGAAGCGTGCGACCACGTAATAGCCGTTCTCCCGTGTGCCAATGGGATAGGCGAGCTGGCGCCGTCCCCAGTTGTCGACCGCGATGTCGCCGGTCGCGCTGAGCAGGCCATGAAAACGCGTGAGTTTTTCCTGGATGGCGGGATCTTCGAGCGTGGAATCGAAGATGTAGACCGCCTCGTACGTGCGGGGCATGTGTAGCGATTCCTCCCTGTGGTCTGAAGCCGCCCCCAACGGGTGGGGGAGGGATGGTGAAGCCTTGTAAATTAGCCGCCACACGGGTGCGGACGCAACCGTACGACAGGGGAAACCACCGGGAATCGTCACGCGACGTGCGAACGAACCGGCGTCCGGCCACGCTACCTGTCGTCCGGCTCGGGCGCCGCGGCGCTCGCTCCCAGCAAACCGTCCTGATGCACGGCATGCACGATGGCCACGCTCGTACGCATGACCGCTGCCGCGCTGTCGCGCTCGCCATGGGCGGCGAGCACCTGAGCCAGTTGCGCGCCGTTGAAGGCATAGGCCAGCGGAATGCCTACGGACGACTCGTCCACCCAGTCGCCATGCCGAATGATGGCGGCCGGACCCTGGAATACGTGGCGCCACAAGGCGCGCGAGCGCGCCAGATCATACCACCCGCCACCCTGGACGTGGAGCGTGTCGCCGCTCGACGCGGCCGGCGGGAGAAAGACCTTGCTGGCCAGTCCCTGCGCCAGAATCGAATCGCCGAGCCCCATGCGCTGGGCGTAGTCCCCCGTGGTGCGGCTGATGTAAATGGGACGTTCGGGCCAGCTGTCGGCGATCATGCGCAGCACGACAATGTCCTTGCGCTCGAGCAACCCTCCGCCGTCCGCGAGCTGCGGCAGGGTGCGCGGATCCAGCCGGACGGTGAGACCCGCCTTCCGCAACACGGCCGGCTGGCGCAGCTCCATGTAATCCGGAATGGAATCGGCCTGCGCCAGAGTCATGTGCAACGGCGACCCCGACGGCATGGGCCAGGCGCGGCCGCGATAGATGGCCGGCCCGTGCGCCGCATCATATGGATAGATGGGACGGCGCACGATCCCGCGGACGTACCAGTCCGTGTTGAGCAGCGACAGGACCGCGACCGTGACGTCCTTGCGAATGCCTTCCACATCCTGCGCGTACCAGAGCGGGAAGGTGTCGTTGTCGCCGTACGTGATGAGCACTCCGTACGGCTCGACGGACTCGAGCAGATCGTGCGCGAAGGCCAGCGCTGTCGTATCGCCTCGTCGCGACGCTGCCGTCCAGTTGCTCGCGAGAGGTTCCACGGCCAGAAGCAGCACGGGTACCGCCGCGGCGAGCGCCACTCCGCGCAGGCGTGTCTCCGGCATGCGCGCAAACCGCGACGCACGGCGCAGCGCCCGCGCGAGACGCTCGCCGCAGAAGCGCCAGACATTCACCAGCGCCAGCGCCACCCAGACGCCCCATGGCGAAAAGCTCCAGATGAAGAAATAGTCGCGGTCGCGTACTTCCCGTTCCACCGCGGCCAGCGCCGAGGGCTGCGTGGCGCCGTACTTGAAGTTCATGTAATACACGAGCACGATCGACACGGTCGCCATGTACGTGATGAAGTACCAGGCGCTCGCTCGATCGTGCCGCCAGTGCAGGCGCGCGCCCGCGACGCCGAGCAGCAGGAACGTCAGCGCCAGCGCGAACTGCCGGCGGGGATGCTCGTGATGCGGATCGCGCATCCATTGCCAGGTGAAGTAGTACCACCACATGCCCACCTGCGCCGTGAACGACGCCTGGCGATCGGTGAGCGCCGGCTTGCCGTACTGGCCGCGGTCCAGGTTGAACATGAACGCCTTGTACGTCCCGGCTGAGAGCGTGCAGGAGAGATGCAGGCCGGTGCGACAGGCGGTGGGCTCGCCTTCGTTGAGCGACGGATGGAAGGCCGCGCGGATCGGCTGCGTGGCGAACGGCGTCACGCCGAGCGCAAGCGCACCGGCGCAGGCGAGGAGCAGCCGCCAGCGTTGGAGCGTTCGGGGACGGCGCGCGACGACGGCGAGCAGTACGGCTGGTGCCGGCAGCAGCCCGGCCATGTGATTGGCGTAGCCGAGCCCGCACACGTACGCGATGAGCACGAGCAGTCGCTCGGCGCCGGGCGCATCGGGGTCGCGCGACCAGCGCATGGCGAGCCAGGAGATGATGGCGATGCCGGCCAGCGCGACGGTATACACCTTCTCGTTCACCACGGACTGGTTCCACACCGTGAACGCGGTGGCGCCAATGAGCGCGCCGAGCGCCGCACCCAGTCGTTGCATCCAGCGCTCGGCGACCCAGGTCGCGAGCACCTGCTCGGCGAACAGGAACCACAGCCCGGCCGAGGCCGCACTCGCGATGGCGGCCAGCATGTTCACGCGCACGGCGATGCTCTGCGCCAGCGGCAGCAGCGTGAACACGCGTCCCAGGAGGACGAACAGCGGATTCCCGGGCGGATGCGGGAGTCCCACGGTGTAGGCGGCCGTGATGTATTCGCTCGTATCCCAGAGCGCGGTCGTCGGCGCCAGGGTGGCGACGTAGAGGGCGAAGATGGCGGCCGCCACCAGCGTCGCGATCCTCCAGGACGGTGCCGGGTGCGCCGGCGCGGACCGCGGCCGCTGCACCACCCGGTTGCTGAGAGAAATTTTTCTCTCCAGAGCTGGTGCCACTCCCTGGGCGGGTCGCTGGTGCGTCATGGGATCAACCGTCCGTCAGCGAGGCGGCTGGGTGCGGCCGGTCCCGAGCGCCAGCGCCGCCCAGGCGCGGACGCGCGGACTCGGATCGTCCGTCGCGGCGGCGCGCGCGACCGCGACGGTGTCGGTGCGCTGCGCCAGCCCGGTCACGGCATACGCGCGCGACTCCCAGCGCGTGTCCTGCATGAGCTTCGTGAGCACCTGGGGCGTCGGCGCCAGCCGCACCACGGCCAGCGGCGCCGCCAGCGCCAGCGTCAGGCACGTCGTGCCGAGCAGCGCGGTTCTTGCGGGTGCGTGCGTGTCGTGCGGGACCACGATGGCGGCGAGTCGGGCGCGGAGGC
Organism: Gemmatimonadaceae bacterium; assembly: GCA_035553215.1. Classification (GTDB taxonomy): domain Bacteria; phylum Gemmatimonadota; class Gemmatimonadetes; order Gemmatimonadales; family Gemmatimonadaceae; genus JADGGM01. The sequence goes on along the minus strand of DATNDS010000204.1, from coordinate 6,233 downwards.
CGGTGCGCCGCACGAGCGTCCGCGCGGCCGCGGCCGCGCGACGGGAGCCGCAACACGCGGCCGCCGTATCCGCCAGCAGCGCCGCGTAGTCGCTCGCGCGAATGCCGGCGTGCAGCACGCGGTCATCGCACGCCAGCTCGCTTTCCTCGCGAAGGCGCCGCGCCGCCCACCAGGCGCCGGGGTGAAACCAGAGCAATGCGCACACGACCTGGCCGGCCAGCGTGAAGGCCACGTCGGCGGCGGCGACGTGCGCCACTTCGTGGAGCAGCACGGCACGACGCCGGGTGTCGCTCCAGTCACCGGCTGGCGCCGGGAGCAGCACGACCGGGCGGATCGTACCGCATGCGAGGGGCACGCCGTCACCGGCGGACACGCGCACCTCGGGCCGCCGCGACACGTGCAGTGCGGCGCGCACCTCGTCGAGCAGGCTGTCCCAGCATGCGTCGCCGGGCGGACGCGAACGTCGCACGGCTCGCCGCGCCTGCCACCATCCGAAGGCGACGGGAATGAGGACGGCCACGACACCTGCCCAATACAGCGCCGCGAGATCGCCTATGACCCGCGCGGCCCCGGTCGAGGGGCCCGGCGGCATCGCGACACGATCCAGCGCCATCTGCACGCGGCCCAGTGCCACGAGTGGCGACGCGAGCGCATCGGGCACCACCCACGCGATCCAGTGCACCGGGAGCCACCGGCCCACGCAGATGAGGAGCAGCGCGATGATCGCGCAGCGCCACACGAGCGCGCGCGTGCCGGCCGGTGCGCGTCGCGCGAGCGTGGCGGCCGCCAGCGCGGCGGCGAGCGGCGCCGTCGCCAGCAGTGACACGCTGTACACCTGGGCCACGGCGCGCGCGCTGTCAGCAGGCGCGAACAACGATCCGGCCATCGCGATCATGCTCAGCGCCCCTCGTCGCGCAGGTGGCGGAGCACGGCCTCGAGTTCGCGTCGCTCGGTGTCGCTGAGGGGCCGGTCCGATGCGTCCAGCAGCGCGGCGACCGCCGCCGATCGCGAGCCATTGAAGAACGTGCCCAGGAGATGGCGGAGGGCGGATCGTCGTGCCACGCTTCGCGGCGTCGTGGCGAAATACACGTGACGGGGCCCCTCCCTGGCGTGCCGGAGATGCCCCTTGCGCTCGAGAATGCGCAGCATGGTACGCACCGCGGCGGCGCAGGGGGGTTCGGGCAGGCGCTCATGCACCTCGGTCGCCGTCGCCCGGCCCAGCCGGTACACGACATCCATGATCTGCCGCTCGCGACGGCTCAGGGTAGCGGCCGTGGGTGGCGTTGATGGGCGGTGCGATGCGGTCATGACAGCCGGGACAGTGGGACACCTGCAGTGGCCAAACGTCGACGTTCACCTGGTGACAATATTTTATCTCTCGCGCGCGCCGTCAAGCGCACCCCTTTCCATCTCCGAGCGTCCGATGCACCTTGCGGGACCCCGGTCCGTGCCGGCCGGCATGCCGCGACTGCTGCGGAGCCCATCCGGACCCGTCCCGCTCCACCCTATCGTCCGCGTGATGTTCTCCACCCACCTCATCCGTGCGTGTCGCACGGTCATGATCCTCATGGGCGTGCTCGCTGCCCCCAGCCTTGCCGCGCAGCAGCTCGGCTGGAAGGGCACCACCGACGCGAGCGCCACGCTCTTCTTTGGCAACACCAGCCAGTGGGTGGTCGCCGGCGCCTCACAGCTGGCCTATAGCGACAGCGCCATCGAGGTTCGGGGCGAGGTCCATGCCGGCTACGCGGAGACCGCCACGGACTCCGGCGGCAGCGTCGTCAGCCGCCGCGCATGGCTGGTGTCCGTCGGCGCCGACCGGACGCCCTACGCACTGCTGTCACCCTTCGTGCTGGGCAGCGCGGAGTCCAGCCTGCAGCAGCGTATCGCGCGCCGCTACTCGGCGGGCGCCGGCGGCAAGCTGTCGTTCGTCCGGAAGCCCGACGCCACCCTGAGCGCGAGCCTGGCGCTGCTCTGGGAACACACCGCGCCCATGGATGTCGACTCGACGACGAATCTGGATGGATCGCGACTGCGCTGGTCGTTCCGTCTCAAGGCGAGCCGCACGCTCGACGAGCGCGTGCACTTCACGCACGTGAGCTTCTATCAGCCCAGTGTGAAGGCCATGCAGCACTTCACGCTCACGTCCACCACCACGCTGGCGTTCGACCTGACCAGGACCTTCGCGCTCACCGCCTCGCTGGACGACACCTATGACAGCGAGGCCCGCCGGCGCGGCGCCCGCAGCAACACCGATGGCCAGCTACTGCTGGGGGTGCGCGCGCGCTACTGATGCACTTGACGTGCAGACGGCGCTGGCCTGGCGGGCGCGGTATCCTGACTCCCCATCCCCCCACCGGGCGTGTAAACTGCTCGCATGTTTTCCCTCGTCCTCGCGCTCCTCGCTGTTGCAGCAGATTCCGGCGCCGTGTACAACGGGCGCGCACGCCAGCTCGACGTCGCCATCCCCCGCATGGATTCCGCGGTGGTCATTGACGGATCGCTCGCCGAGCCCGTGTGGCGCTCGGCCGCACTGCTCACGGGATTTTCTCAGTACCGTCCGGTGGACGGCCTGGCCGCGACGGACTCCACGCAGGTGCTGGTGTGGTACGCCCGTGATGCCATCTACTTCGGCATCCGCGCCTACGAACCGCACGGCGCCGTGCGCGCCACGCTGGCCGACCGCGACAACATCGACGCCGACGACAACGTGCAGATCCTGCTCGATACCTATGCGGATCACCGGCGGGCGCTGCTCTTTGCCGTGAATCCACTTGGCGTGCAGGAAGACGGCGTGCGCAGCGAGGGGCAGGACGCCGGCGCCGCTGGCGGCGGGGGTGGCGCGACCGCGCGGTTTGACGGCGTCGTGGATCTCAATCCGGATTTTGTCTGGGAGTCCCGCGGCCACGTCACCTCGTGGGGCTACGAAGTGGAAGTGCGCATCCCGTTCAAGAGCATTCGCTATCAGGCCGCGAATCCCCAGAACTGGGGCCTGCAGGTCGTGCGCGAGGTGCAGCATTCGGGCTACGAGGACACCTGGACACCAACCGTGCGCGCCAATGCGAGTTTCCTCATTCAGGCCGGCCGGCTCATGGGACTCGCTGATCTGCACCGCGGACTCGTGATGGATCTGATTCCCGAATTCACGACGCGCGTGGATGGAGACTCCGCCGGCGCGGCCTATGGCTACAGCACTCACCCTGCCGTTGGCGGAACGCTCGTGTGGGGAATGACGAGCGCGTTGAGCCTGAGCGCCACCGCGCACCCGGATTTCTCGCAGGTGGAGGCCGACGTCGCGCAGGTGACGGTGAATCAGCGCTTCGCGCTCTTCTATCCGGAAAAGCGCCCGTTCTTTCTCGAGGGACTCGAGCGCTTCGACACGCCCAATCGCCTCATCTACACCCGCCAGATCACACAGCCCGATGCCGGCGCGAAGCTCACCGGCAAGATCGGCCAGACGAGCGTGGCGTATCTGGCGGCCGTGGATCAGGCGGACTCGCTCTCGGGAAGCCATCCGGTGTTCAACGTGCTGCGGCTGCGACGCGATGTGGGCGAGAGCTCGACGCTCGGCCTGGTCTACACGAATCGGCTGGATGGCGGCGACTACAATCACGTGGGCGGTGCGGATGCCCGCGTGATCTGGGGGAAGATCTGGTTCTCCCAGGCGCAGGCGGTGGAATCGTGGACGCGTGATGCAGCCGGCGTGCGCCGCGGGACGCTCTGGGATCTCACCTTTGCCGATCGCACGGGCCGCGCCTACGGCAATCACTTCGAGTTGCAGGGCGTGAGCCCCGACTTCGCCGCCGCGAGCGGATTCGTAAATCGCACGGGGATCGTAACGGCGCACCTGTTCAATCGCTATACGTGGTACGGCAGCCCTGGCGCGCGCGTGGAACAGGTGACCACGATCCTCTCTGCGTCGCCGCTCTGGGACTACGATGATTTTCAGCATCTGCGCGGCGCCCTCGAAGGCGGCTTCTCCAACTCGTGGTCGGCAACGGTGCGTGGCGGCTGGGTGCTGAGCGCGTCGGCGAACGACAATTTGCAGCGCTTCGACTCGGTGGACTATCGGGGGTATCATGTGGCCGGCGCCACCGACACGAGCACCTTCGCACTGCCGCACGGTCTGTACAATCTCCTGAGCGGCGAGGTCGGCCTCTCCACTCCGAACCGCGCGATAACGGCGAGCGTGAACGTCGGCTATGGCCAGTCCGTCATCTTCGCGGAAGCCGCTGAGGGGCGTGAGACGACCGGGCAGCTGGACGTGGCGTGGCGGCCCACACCGCTCTGGCGCGTGAGCACGAGCTGGGTGCACGACCGCATCACGCGTGCCCGCGATGGCAGCGAGTTCGCCGTCGCCAACATTCCGCGCCTCCAGGTCGAGTATCAGTTTCGCCGATCGATCTTCCTGCGCTACATCGGCCAGTACGTGGCGCAGCGGCAGACGGCCCTCGTGGATCCGCGAACCGGTGCGCCGCTCGTGCTCGCGGACACGACCAGCGCCGCGGGCTACACGCCGCTCGGCGCCATCGTATCCAATCAGTTCCAGAACGACGTGCTGCTCTCCTACAAGCCCACGCCCGGCACGGTGTTCTTCCTGGGATACGGCGCGCTGTTCAGTGAGCCGGAGGCATTCGCCTTTGGCCGCGGGCTGCAACGCATGAGCGACGGCTTCTTTCTGAAGGTGAGCTACCTGTTCCGGCCGTAAGTGCGGGGCGCGCGTGCCTCACACATTGAAGCGGAACAGCTGAGCCGTTGGTAAGTGCTGGTCATTGCGCGACTTGCTCAGAGGGTGTGTCCAAAGTGTGTCCGCGCGAGGGGCCTTTCGGGTCCGTTTCGGTTGCCGTGGCCCGGTCCACGACGGCGTAGATCGTCGCCGCGTCCGAGTGCTGGTAGCTCTCGCGCATCACCTTGATGGAGGCCCATCCGCCGGCGGCCGCGACGTCCGTGTCCGGCAGATGCCGGCGCTCGCTCGCCCACAGCCGACGGAAGGGATGAAAGCCGCCGCGCGCCAAGTGCGGCAGCTCGGCGAGTCGTTCCGCGCGGGTGAGCCAGTAGCTCGCCGTCTCTTTCGTGATGGGCTGGCTCGAGTCCTGTTGACCAGGAAACAGCGGCACGTCGCCCGCGCGACTGCCGCGCCGGATGTACGTGTCGAGTGCCTGGCGCGCGGCCTTGGAGAGCGGCGCCACGAGGTCATATCCCTTCTTGTCGGACGCCTTCCGCCAGTGGATCGCACCGTGCGGCCAATGCGCCGCCGCGGTCTCCGAGAGCCCGTTGGCGGCGAGTGCGCGCACCATGTGCTCGCGGGTGAGCAAAATGTCACTCATGCGGAGCTGACAAATCGCATTGATGCGCCGGCCGGTCTCGCGCGCCAGGGTGAGCACACAGCGGAAGCGGCCATCGCGCTCCGCCTGATCCGCCACGGCAAGCAGCGCCTGATACCGGGCGTCCGTGGCGACGGGACGCATCGGGTTGCGCTCCTGCGGCAGCTGCTCGGCGATCGCGGCGCGCGGCGCGGGGCTCACGAGTGGCCGGCTCTCCACCTTGTACTGCTCTCCCCATCGGAGGATCGCGCGCAGTCGCGCGATTTCATTCTTGATCGTCCCGGTGCGCACGCCGGCGTCCGCCGTCCGATGCCGCGGCGCCCGGAGCGCGCCCGAACGCCGGGCGGCGACGTACCGCTCGACGTGCGCCGGCGCGAGATCGTCCAGGATGAGGCCCCGCCCGAAGTGCCGCTCGAGCAGTGTGAGCACGCCGGTGATGGCCCGCGCGCGACGCGCGGGCAGGCTCGCCACGTGATGCTGCCGATACAGCGTGACGAGCTGGCCCAGGGTCACGCGAGCGCCTGTTCCCGTCGTGGTGCCTTCCGCCAAGCGGTGGGAGAGCTCGAGCGCGTCCCGCTCCGCGTGCGCGCGATCGCGATGGCCCAGGCTCTTGCGGTCCTTCCGGCCACTGATGCGCACTTCGCGCGCGAGCACTGAGCCCGGCGCGCGTTCGTAGATACGAACCGGCGCCCCGAGCGCATGTGTAATGGGATCCTCGAAGCGCACCACCTTGGACCACGGCTTCTTACGCTTCGCCACGTCGCACCTCCGTGAGTAGGTGCGCGAAGATAGGGCGGCCGGGATGATGACGCGAGATCATGAGGCGCCTCGCAGGAGCTGCAGCGCGTCGGTGTCCGGGTTGTACGGTGAGTTGCGCGTCTTCCCCGGCCGCGTCGGCAGATCACCGCGCCG
>DATNDS010000203.1:0-2115 GCA_035553215.1 Gemmatimonadaceae bacterium | reverse complement strand
ATGTTGCGGTATCTGCGCGCGTCCCGGCCCCCGCAGCCGCGTTGACGCCATGACGGAAACCGTCGTCGGGCAGCTATTGTCGGTCAATGTCGGCCTTCCGAACGATATCGCGTGGCATGGGGAAACGGTCCATACGGCGGTTTGGAAGCGCGCCGTTTCGGGCACGCGCATCGTGCGACGGCTCAATCTGGGTGGTGACGGGCAGGGCGACCTGATCGGCCACGGCGGCGAGCAGCGGGCGGTGCTGGTCTACCAGATCGATTGCTATCGCTACTGGGAACGAGAGCTTGGTCGGAATGACTTCGATTGCGGCCAGTTCGGCGAGAACTTTACCGTCGAAGGCCTGCCCGATGCCGACGTGTGCATCGGGGACCGCTACCGGATCGGGAGCGCGCTGTTCGAGGTGACACAGCCGCGGGTGACGTGCTACCGCGTCGGCATCCGGATGAACGAGCCCAGGATGGCGGCCCTTCTCGTCGCCCACGGCAGACCCGGTTTCTACTTCCGCGTGATCGAAGAGGGCGAGGTCGAGGCGGGCGACGAGATCATCAAGCTTGCCTCGGGAGCCGAGCGGATGAGCGTTGCCGAGGCGAGTGCGCTTCTCTACCTCCCGGGCCATCGTCGCGAAGAGCTTCAGCGCGCGCTGCGCATTCCTGCGCTCAGTGCCGGATGGAAAGGCTCGTTCCAGGCGCTCCTCGAGCAAGCTGTCGACGCTGGCGAGACGAGCGGTAATCCGGGGCTCGCACCTGCAGACCTTTCGCTGTCACCCCCGGCCTGGCGCGGTTTCCGTCGCGTGCGCGTCGCCGCGAAAGTGCGCGAGAGCGTCGACGTGATTTCGCTTGCGTTCGAGCCTGTGGACGCACTCCCGCTCGCCGCGCCGCTGGCAGGTCAGTTCATTGTCCTGCGTATGCAGCCGGCGGGCGCAACATCACCGCTGATGCGCAGCTACTCGTTGTCCGGCGCGCCCAACGCGGCACAGTATCGCGTGAGCATCAAATGCGAGATCGCCGGCGCGGCGAGTGATTATCTCGACCGCCAGGTCACTCTCGGCGACGTGCTCGAGGTCAGTGCTCCGCGAGGCAGCTTCGCGCTCGAGCCGGGCCAGCGTCCGCTCGTGCTGGCGAGCGCCGGCATCGGCATCACGCCGGTGCTGGCGATACTGCACAGGCTGGCTGCCGAGCCTTCGACACGCGAAATCTGGTGGCTCTACGGCGCTCGCAACGGCAGGCACCACCCGTTCGTGGCGGAGTCGCGCGAACTATTGCGCCGCCTGCCACATGGCCAGAGTCGAATCTGGTACAGCAGACCGACCGCCGAGGATCGACTCGGGACGGATTTCGATGTCGCCGGTCATCTGACCGTAGCGAGCTTCGACGCGCTGAAGGTTTCGCGCGACGCCGATTTCTATGTATGCGGTCCAACGGCATTCATGCGCGCGCTCTGCACCGATCTCGCCAACTGGGGCGCTCCTCGCACGCGCATCCATACCGAAACCTTCGGCTCGGGGGAATCCCGCACGCCGGGCATCGTCAATGCGCATCGTCGACCCGTGCACTCACCCGCCGGGCCCTCGGGCAGCGGGCCGCTCGTGTCGTTCGCGCGCAGCGATCTCTCGATTCGCTGGCATCCGAAGTATCAGAGCCTGCTGGAGCTAGCCGAAGCCTGCGACGTTCCCGTCAGATGGTCGTGCCGCACCGGGGTGTGCCACACCTGCGAGACCGGACTCGTGGATGGAGCGGTCGACTATCAGCCCGATCCGCTCGAATCCCCGGCCGACGGCAACCTGCTCATCTGCTGCTCGCGACCGCGGAGCGACGTGGTCATCGATCTCTGAGCGGGTCCGCTCGAGTCGAGAATGCCTGACTTCCGTTGTCAAGACTTGCCGATGGTTCCGTTGCTGGCGTGCCTGTAGGCTCAAGCCTGTAGTCGAGCGCAACGCTTCGCCAACCCGCCGATAACACGCTCTTACGCGGAAGTGGACGGCGGCCCATCGGTCTGTCACTACGGAGATTCTCATGAAGAACAAGCGTTCTGCACGCGCACGCACGTCGCCCCTGCTGTTCGCGCCATTATTACTGGGAACAATAGCCGCTCCAGCGGTGCGCCCTGTCAGGG
>DATNDS010000202.1:0-11839 GCA_035553215.1 Gemmatimonadaceae bacterium | reverse complement strand
AAGAATCGCGAACGGGTCGTCGCTCGACGAGTAGAAGAAACTACTGTAATCGTAGTCGGAGACGCTCGAACCACTCGTCTGCGCTTCGACTCGTGTTGCCATGGGTGACCTCCACTTGAGTGCCGACAGCACCGAACTGTTTATCCCTCGCGCCGGCCTCGACTCCCGTGTCATCCAACTGGGGCGTACGCTGCGCAGCGGCTTGCTCTTCCTGGTCTACCTGCTCTACCTCGGCTGCTTCGTCGGGCTGGGCCAGCGTCTTGTCATCTGGCCCGCCATCCTGCTCGTCCCGCGCCATCGCAACGCCATCGTGCGCGCGTGGCTCAAACTGAACGCCCGCATCACCCTGGCTCTCGCTCGCACCATCGCGAACGTCCGCGTCACCATGCGGGGCCCATCCCCCGCGGAGAGCTGCATCGTGGTGATGAACCACCAGTCGCTGCTCGACATCCCCATCGCCCTCCACGCCGTCGTCGGCCCGCAGCTCGTCATCCTCACCCGTGACCGCTACCGGTGGGGCATTCCCGGCATCTCCCCGCTCGGCCGGCTGGCGCGTTTTCCCTTCGTGTCCCAGAAGCGTACGCCGTCGCGCGAGGAACTCGCCATGCTGACGTCCACCGTCGAGCGCCTGGACCGCGGCGAACAGTCGCTGCTCATCTTTCCCGAAGGACACCGCACTCGCGACGGCTCCATTGGCCGCTTCATGCGCGGCGGCCTGCGAATCGTTCTCGCGGGAACGCGGCGTCCCGTGTACTGCATCGTGACCGATGGCATGGCGCACGCCCGCAACGTCCGGGAATCGCTCGTCCGCTTCGCCAACCGTGAGGTGCACGTCGTGATCTCCGGCCCGTTCACGCCGGCCGATGATGCCGATCCCGACGCCTTCATTGACTCGCTGCACGAACACATGGTCGCGTCGCTCGAGCAGCTTCGTTCTCCATCGTCGGACCACAACCCATAAGGTGCAGCAGATACCACTGCCGCTCGCTGACCGGGAGTTGCGCGCCGCCCTGGCGGGCGGTCTGAGCGGCTCCCCCCAGCCCACTCCGCGCGCGGCCCAGCTCGCCGAATATCTCGCACGCGTTTTCGGGCCATCCACCACAGGCATCGTGCATTACGGATCGCACGTGCAGCGCTCCGACGCCAGGCCCGAAAGCGCCCATGATTACTTCGTCATTGTGGAGCGATATGCCGACGCGTACAAGTCCCTTGCGGCGACCATCTCTCCATCCTACCGCGCGGCGACCGCGGCGTTCCTCAATCGCATCCTGCCGCCAAATGTGATTTCAATAACCCTGCACAACGAGTCGCCCCCGCTGGAGGCCAAGTGCGCCATCTATTCCCTGAGTGATTTTCTGCGAGCCTGTTCAGCGCGCGCCAAAGACCACTTCGCGCTGGGCCGCCTCTTTCAGCACGTCCAGTTGATCTGGACGAAGGATGCGGTGCATCAATCGCGCCTCACGGACGCTCTTCAGCGCTCGCGCGCCCTCACCTGGTCGTGGGGACGCCCGTATCTGCCATCGCGGTTTGATGTGGAAAGCTACTGTCGGGTACTCCTGGCGACGTCCTATGCCGCAGAGATACGTCCGGAAGGCCTCGAGCGCGTGGATGACCTCGTCACGGCGCAGCGCGAAATACTGGTGCCAATGTACAGTGCCCTGCTCGCGCATTTTACCAGCGAAAGGATAGTCGCAACGGACGGGAAAGTCTATATGGATTTGCACCCGCCGGGCGCTGTCACCAGGGCACGCACCGCGCTGTACTTCCGGCGCAGCAAGATCCGCGCGACGCTCCGCTGGCTGAAGTACATGGCTCTCTATGACAACTGGCAGGAATACATCCTGCGCAAGATAGCTCGGCGCAGCGGCATCTCGGTCGAATTGACCGCCCGTGAGCGCCGCTGGCCGCTCATATTTCTCTGGCCCAAGGCTCTTCGATACTTGAGGGCAAGACCTCAACGTCGCATCTGACATGACTCCGACCACCTACGTTGCCCTCATCGCCGCGGCGATCGTCCTGCTCACCATGCCGCTCTACGCCATCGTGGCGCGCGGTCGCGAGATCGATGCGGACGTTGCACGACGACCCACCACCTTTCTCCTCGGCTACTGGATTCGCGACTGGCTGATGTGGCTCATCTCGCCGATCGAGCGCGTGTTCGTCACGTGGAAAATATCGCCGGACTTCTTCAACTATTTCGGCGGCGTGATGGGGCTGCTGGCGGGAGTCGCGTACGCCACGGAGTCGCTGGCGATCGGCGGCTGGTTCATTCTGCTCGGCGGACTCGCCGACATCTTCGATGGACGCATTGCACGGGCCCGTGGGATCAGCTCGAACTATGGCGAGTTTCTCGACTCCATGCTCGACCGGTTCGCCGAGATGTTCGCGTTCATGGGACTGGCGGTGTACTTCGAGCCGAATAGCTGGGCCATGCTCGCCGTGCTGTTGGCATCGGGCGCCTCGATGATGGTGAGCTATGCCAGAGCAAAGGGCGGTGAGGTCGGGGTGGACTGCAAGGGCGGGCTGATGCAGCGCGCGGAGCGGCTCGTGCTGCTCGCGGTTGCCTCGCTGCTCGACGGTCCGATCACCGGCGCCGCGCACTGGGAGCCCGGGGCGTTCCTGCTCACGGTCGTCACGATCATTGGCGTGCTCGCGTTCGCCACCGCGATATACCGGACGTACTACATCGCGAAGCAGCTCGGGAAATAGGGAATCGGGAATCGGGAATCGGGATTGAGGATCGGGGAATCGGCAATCGGGAATGGGGAATCGACCGCCCAACGCAACCCCACCCTTGGGAATCGGCAATCGGGAATGGGGAATCGTGGGAATGGGGAATGGGGTGGAACGACAGGCCCCGATTCGCGCCGCGAATCGGGGCCTGTCATTTGTGGTTCGAGGTGCCGCGACCAGCGACCAGCGACCGCTGTTATACCAGCGACCAGCTACCGCTGTTAATCCAGCAACCAGCTACCGTCGTTCAACCAACTGCCGCAACACATACTGGAGAATTCCTCCGTTCCGATAGTAGGTGCCTTCCTCCGGTGTGTCGATGCGCGAGCGGACCTGGAAGGTCTTCACACCGCCATCGGCGGCGGTTGCGCGGACGGTGAGCGTGGCGTGCGGCTTCAACGAATCATCGAGCCCCTGAATGTCATAGCGCTCGAAGCCGCTGAGGCCGAGCGAGCGGCGCGTGTCGCCGTTCACGAATTCCAGTGGCAGCACGCCCATGCCGACCAGATTCGAGCGATGGATTCGCTCGAACGATTCGGCGATCACGGCGCGCACGCCCAGGAGCAGCGTGCCCTTCGCCGCCCAGTCGCGGGAGGAACCGGTGCCGTACTCCTTTCCGGCGATCACGATGAGCGGTGTGCCGGCCCGCTGGTACTCCATTGACGCGTCGAAAATGGTGACCGCCTGCGCGCCCGGCGCGGTGGCGGTCCAGCCACCTTCGGTGCCGGGCGCCAGTTCGTTCCGCAGCCGGATGTTGGCGAAGGTGCCGCGCATCATCACTTCATGGTTGCCGCGGCGCGATCCGTACGAGTTGAATCCCGAGGGCTTCACGCCCTGCGCGATCAGCCACTTGCCGGCCGGGCTCGAGGCGGGAATGGAGCCCGCGGGCGAAATGTGGTCGGTCGTGATGGAATCGCCGAGCAGGGCGAGCACGCGCGCGCCGGCAATCGGACGCACGCCGGGCGGCTCCGCCGTCATGCCTTGGAAGAAGGGTGGATTCTTCACGTAGGTGGACGAGTCGGACCAGGTATAGCGGTCGCCCGTGGGCACGTGCAGTGACTTCCAGCGCTCATCACCTTCGAACACGTTGGCATACTGGCGCGTGAACATCTCGCTCTTCACGGATGTGAGAATCGTTTCCTCCACTTCGGTCGCGCTCGGCCAGATGTCCCGCAGGAACACCGGGCCGTCCGTGCCGATGCCGAGCGGTTCGGAGAACAGGTCAATGTCCATGCGGCCGGCGATCGCGAACGCCACGACGAGCGGCGGCGATGCGAGATAGTTGAATCGCGTGAGCGGATTCACGCGGCCCTCGAAGTTGCGATTGCCGGAGAGAACCGCGGCGACGACGAGCTTGTTCTGTTCGATCGCGGTCGCGATGGGTTCGCTCAGCGGACCCGAGTTGCCAATGCAGGTCGTGCACCCGTATCCCGCGAGATAGAAGCCGAGGGCATCCAGCGGCTGGGTGAGGCCGGCCTTGTCGTAGTAGTCCGTCACCACCTTGGAGCCCGGCGCGAGACTCGTCTTGACCCAGGGTTTCACGCGCAGCCCCATGGCCACGGCCTTCCGCGCGAGCAGCCCCGCTCCAATCATCACTGACGGATTCGATGTGTTCGTGCAGCTCGTAATGGCGGCAATGACGACCGCGCCGTTGCGCAATGTGAACTGCTGGCCGTCCATCGTCACGCTGACTCCGCTTTGCGCATGTGACGTGTCGGTCGCGCTTGCCGTCGCGACGGCCGTCGAGCCGGCGGACGCGCTCGCCACGGCGGCGCCGCCGGTCGCGCCAGTGCCGATGCGCTCGAGTTCCTCCAGCAGCGCGTCGTTGAACATCTGCTTCGCGGCCTTGAGCGGCACACGGTCCTGTGGGCGCTTGGGACCGGCGAGGCTCGGCTCCACCGCGCCGAGATCCAGCTCGATGGTCTCGGTGAAGATGGGGTCCGGTGTGTCATCGGTGCGGAAGAGCCCCTGCAGCTTGCAGTACGACTCCACGAGCGCTGCCTGATGCGCGCCGCGTCCCGTGAATCGGAGATAGCGCAGCGTCTCCGCATCCACGGGGAAGAATCCCACGGTGGCCCCGTACTCCGGCGCCATGTTGCCGAGTGTCGCGCGGTCCGCGAGGGAGAGCGAGGACAGCCCCGCGCCGTAGAACTCGACGAACTTCCCAACCACCTTCTTCCTGCGCAGCATCTGCGTCACGGTGAGCACCAGGTCCGTTGCGGTCGCTCCCGGCGGCAGCTTGCCGTGCAGCTTGAATCCCACGACGTCGGGCACGAGCATGGACAGTGGCTGGCCCAGCATGGCCGCTTCCGCTTCGATGCCGCCAACGCCCCAGCCCAGCACACCGAGCCCGTTGATCATGGTCGTGTGCGAATCGGTGCCCACCAGCGAATCGGGATAGGCCATGCGCTCGCCGTTCGATGCGTCGCTGAACACGGAGCGGCCCAGATATTCGAGATTCACCTGGTGGCAGATGCCCGTTCCGGGCGGCACCACGTTGAAGTTGCGGAACGCGCTCTGTCCCCAGCGCAGAAAGGCATACCGTTCCTGGTTGCGTTCGAACTCCTTTTCGGTGTTGATGAGGAACGCAGCCTCGGTTCCGTACTCATCGACCTGCACCGAGTGGTCAATGACCAGATCGGCCGGTTGCAGCGGGTTGATGCGCGTGGGGTCGCCGCCGAGCTGCGCGATGGCATCGCGCATGGCCGCGAGATCCACCACGGCGGGCACACCCGTGAAGTCCTGCAGCAGGACACGCGCCGGCCGGAAGGCGATTTCCTTTTCGACGCCAGCCGCGACGTCCCACCGGGCCAGCGCCTCGATGTCCTCGCGCTTGACGAACGCGCCGTCCTCATCGCGCAGCAGATTTTCGAGGAGCACCTTCAGCGTGAAGGGCAGGCGGCTCACGGTGGCGCCAGGCAACTTCGCGAGCGCGTCGAGACGGAATATCGTGTACGACGTCCCCTCGACGTCGAGCGTCGAGCGGCTACCGAATGAATCGAGAATGTGCATGTCGTGCTCTTGGCTTGTCGCGCCCGCTCCAGGCGAACGCGGTCCTGAATGGAGCCACTGCGCGTCGTGCGCGCAGGCTATCTGCAATGTACTCAGCGCGGGTGGCGGCGGGCAGCCAGCGGCGCACCGCATGCATTGCGTCGCTGCTTTACAGCGCCGCTGGCGTTCCGTAGCTTGAGCCGTCTCATGCTCCCGGAACCCGAATCCATTCAGACGCGCTGCTCACGCAGCGGGCGCGGTGACTCGCGAGGCGCGCCGTGACCATTGACGCGAACGGCGTGAGCCGCCGAACCTTCGTGCGCACGCTGGCCGGAGCGCTCACCGCGGGTGGCATTGTCGCCGCGTGCGCGCGCGCGGCCGGCGCGTCGGTGCCGGAGACGGATCCCGCGGGCATGACAACGGGAAACGGTGTCGGCCGTCTCGGCGCCATTGGCGTGCAGCTCTACTCGGTGCGCGACCTCATGGATAAGGACGTGGAGGGGACGCTCGCGGCGCTCTCCGCGATCGGCTATCGCGAGGTGGAATTCGCCGGACTGCACGGCAGGACCGCTGCCGAACTGCGCGACATGCTGAAACGACATTCGCTCGTGTCGCCATCCAGCCATGTGTCGCTCGAGGACGCGCAGCACAACTGGGACCGCACACTCGCGGACCTCACCACGCTGGGCAACACATTCGTGGTCATCCCATGGATCGACGACACGTATCGCACGGTGGATGGCTACAAACGCGTGGCCGCGATGTTCAACACCGCGGCGGCCGCGTCGCGCAAGGCGGGACTCCAGTTCGCCTATCACAACCATGACTACGAGTTCGCGCCAGTGGAGGGCCAGCGCCCGTACGACATTCTGCTCGCGGAATGCGACCCCGATCTGGTGCGTATGGAGATGGATCTCTACTGGATCGTGAAGGGTGGCGGCGACCCGCTGGCATACATCGCCAGATATCCGGGACGGTTTCCACTCATCCACGCCAAGGACATGGCGAAGAACGGTGACATGGTGGACGTGGGGAAGGGAACCATCGACTTCAGGGCCATCCTGGCGCAGTCCGGGAAGGCGGGCATCAGGCACTGTTTCGTGGAGCACGACAATCCGCCGCGTCCGCTGGAAGACCTGCGCACGAGCTATGAGTACCTCCGCCGCCTCACCTACTGATGCGAAAGACCCTGTCTGTTCTCGCCCTCACCGCCTGCCTGTTCGCGTGTCATACGGTCACCAGTCCCTCACAGAACGCAGACACGCTCCTCGTCGGCACGTGGACGGCTGACACGGCCGACATCCACATCAGCTTCACCCTGAAGGCAGCCGGCTGCAGCTTTGATCCCAACGCCGGTGCGCTCGGCGAGACCGTCTGCACGTCGCTGGGCCAGGGATCGTTCAATGTGATGACCCCCGCGGTCACCGGAAATTTTCTGGTGACCGCGAGCTACGACCACCTCTCGGGCGAGCTGCCGTCATTCCCATACGTGCAGTTCAGCGCCAATCAGCAGAACGGCACGCAGGCGGATGCGGGGCTGAACGCCGCGATGCCGGACTCGTCACATCTGACGGGCACGATCCAGCCCGTCACCGGAATCCCCGGCTACACGTTCGGGGCGGACAGCGGCGTCGCGCTCACGTTCACCAGGCAGTAGGGCGGCCGGCCACCAGTTCCAGCTCCCCGCGAGGCGGAGCAGTGCGGGGCCAACGGCCATGCGCACCACCGTGGCATCCACGAACACCGCGACGGCCAGCGCAAAGCCCAGCATTTTCATGAGCAGGAAATCGCCCAGCATGAACGCGCCAAACGCGACGATCATGATCGCCGCGGCACTGGTAATCACGCCGCCGGTGGTCGCGAGCGCCTCTACGAGTGCCGCGGATTCACCGAATCCGGCGCGGCGTGCCTCCGCCACGCGCGCCACGAGAAAGATCTCGTAGTCCATGCTCAGGCCGAACACGATGCAGAACACGATGACGGGCACGGCGGGAAAGACGCCTGACACCGGCGCCGGCAAACCAATCAGCCGCGCGCCGTGGCCGTCCTGGAACACCAGGACGAGGGCGCCGAACGCCGCGGTCACCGACACGAGGTTGAGCGCCACGGCCTTGAGAGGGATGAGCACGGACCGGAATCCGAGGCCCAGCGCCAGCAGCGTACCGCACACGATGAGCGCCACGACGTACGCGAAGCGTCCTTCCACGGCCCGTTCGTAGTCCACATTGAATGCGGGAAGCCCGCCAACGCGCAGTCGCGCGTCATGCACGCCGGTGACGGCCGCCGCGTTCACCGTGCGCAGGGTGCGCACCATCGCGGCGAGCCGCGCTGCGTCTGTGCCCTCGCGCGGCAGCGCTTCGACCAGTGCCGCCCTGCCATCGGCGCTCACGAACGTGCGCCGAATGCTCGCCGGAATTTCCTCGTTCACATCGGCGCCGGGCTCCTGCCCCTGAGCGAGATCGGGAAGCGAGCGTACTCTCGCGATATCGGGATCGTGTTGCAGATACGCCGACAGGCGCCGCGTGGCATCCCAGCCAGCGGGCTGCAGCGCGTTCGCGCCGGGGGGCAGCTCCAGCACCACGCGCAGTGACTGAATCACCGCTCCATCGCCCATGCGCTGCAATTCGTGGAGCGCGCGCGAAGACTCCATGTCCGGCGGCAGCCAGTCGCCGCGCGGCATGCCGGTGTCCAGCCGCCTGGCCTGGAGCGACAGCAGCACGAGGGGAATTCCGGCCGCGAGCAGCACGGTAGCCGGCCGCGCGGCAACGACGCGTCCCCACGCGCGCCACCAGGCAGCGTGCTCGCTCACGCGCAGCGCCCGCGGCAGTTGGCCCCGCTCGAGCTTCGCGCCGGCCCACGCGAGTACGCCGGGCAGCAGCGTCGTGGCGAGCAGCACGCCGAATGCCACGACAATGAGTCCACCGACCGCAATGGAGCGGAGTTCGTTGAGCGGAATGTCGAGCAGCGCGGTAAAGCCGACCGCTACCGCGAGGCCGGACAACAGGATGGTGTGGCCGGCATGGCGTACTGCGGCGGTGGCGGCGTCCTCGGGCCCAAGTCCGGCCGATATGGCCTCGCGGAACCGGCTCACCGTGAGCAGCGCGTAGTCGACGCCCAGTCCGAGGCCGAGCATCGAGATCACGTTTTCGACCAGCAGATTGAGCGGCCGGAATGCGGCGAGCAACGCGGCCGCGCCCAGCGCGAGCGCGATGGCCAGCATGCCGGACGCCACGGGAACGACGGCGGCCACGGCCGTCCCAAACGCAAGTCCGAGCATCAGCAGCATGAGCGGCAGCACGTGCCACTCGCTCCGTCGCGCGTCTCGCGTACTCGTGCGCCGCAGATCGAAGTTGAGCGGTGCCTCTCCTGTCCACTCGAGCGTGATGCCGGGGTAGCGCGGCTGCAGCGTCGCGGCCAGCGATGTGGTAACGGCGCGGAGCGGAGGGATCAGCGCGTCGCTGGCGCCTCGGCCAGGGTCGAGCCCCACGATGACGAAGGTGGCGCGTGACCCGAGGAAGAGCGTGTCGCCGCCGTCCAGATAGGAAAAGGTGCGGGTGACGCCGCGCGCCCTGCCCACACGGCCGGTGATCTCGCGCAGCAGCGAGCGCCCCGGCGGCGAGTCACCCGGCGGTGCATTCGACACCACGAGCACCGCGTAACTCGCGAACGGCGAGCCGAAGCGCGTGGCGAGCATGTGCTCCACCGCGGCGGACTCGCTGCCATCCACGCGTGCGCCCACGTCGAGCCGGTGTTCGAGGCCCGGCCCGAACGGCACGATCACCACCGCGCACGCCGCCCAGCCCAGCGCGATCCAGCCACGGTGGCGCACGACCCAGCGCGGAAGATCCATGCTACACCCAGCCGTCCTTCCACAGCGAGCACTCGCGACACGATGGGAGTTCCTCGTAGCGCCGCTGATGCACGAGACGCCTGATCTCGCGCATTCGCTCGCCATTCCAGATTTCGGCGAGCGTGGCCGAGCGCACGCTGCCCAGCACTTCCCGGCGGCCCCAGTCCTGTGTGCACAGCAGCACCGTGCCGTCGTGCAGAATGCTCGCACTGGCAAACGGTGCCGGGCAGTGTCCCAGCCACGCCCGCACGACGCGCCGCCCCGCGCGCTGGCGCAGCGACACGGCGGCCCGCGGCATGCGCAGTGCCTCGTCGAAATCGGGAAGCGCACCGACCCGGTTGTTCGCGGTGTACACGAACACGGCGACGCCGCGTTTGCGCCAGTGGCGCGCGAACGACTTCACCTCCGCGGCGTTGTCCCGAACGCGCACCAGGCGCACGTACACGCGCGTGTGCGCGAGATTCGCGCGCAGCACGCGCTCCACGCCGGCGAGCACCGCATCGAAGTCGAGCCCGATGCGGATCTTGTCGTACACGTCACGGCTCAGTGCATCCAGACTGATGTCCAGCACGTCGAGCCCACAGGAGCGGATCGCCTCGATGTTCTCATCGGTGAGCAGCGCCCCATTCGTGACGAGCTCCACCGTCACGCGCCCCTGCGTGAGCGCTCTGAACCGGCCGATCCGCTCGAACAGCGTCCGGTCGAGCAGCGGCTCGTTCTGCAGCATGGGCACGAACGTCTTCACCTCAGGATGCGTGGCGATCTCGCCGATCACCTTGTCGAACAGCTCATCGTCCATGCGCCCGCGCGGGAACACCCGCTTGAACAGCGGATACGGACACATGGTGCAGGACGCCTGGCAGGCGTTGATGGTCTGGAGCTGCACGAGGCGCGGGAACGGCGCCGCCGCCATGTCGTGCGCTTCGGAATACGCCCGGTTCGCGGCGCGCAGGCCGCCGTAGAAGCGCGCGTGGTACACGAGCTCGTCGCTCCGGCCCAGTCGCAATCTCCGATTCATAGCAGCGCCACCTCATGGTGCAGGGGAACGTCGTCGAGCGGCAGACCATCGTAGCGTCCGGATGGAGACGTGACGTAGGCGTGCACGACGGTCGGCTGGGCGAGCAGTCCGCGCAGCGCGACGGACAGGGGATCACGCACGTCGAGCCCCAGGGTGAACGCCGTGCAGCCGCCGGCGCGCGCGAGATCGAGCGCCCGGAGCAGCAGCGCGCGCAGTGCGCCGGGGTCGCTCTGCGGCACGCACAGGTGCAGCGCCGTACAGGTGCGCAGCGGCTGGCCGCGCGATGGCAGCGTGGCGCTCCCGAACAGCGGCGCCACGGCGTTGTGGAGCATCCGAAATGCGCTCAGCCGCCGCGAGTAGTGCAGCACGCGCAATGTGTGAAGCGGCGACGTGTCCCAGACGGCGAGAAATCCGGCGATGCGTCCACTGCGCCCCCGCGCCACGAGATAGTTCGCGAGCTCGAGGCCAGGCGCGTCGTCCAGCCAGCGCAGGAAGCGCTCTTCAGTGAAGACCGTCGCGAAATTCCGTCGCGCCGCCACCCGGCGCCACAGGGCGATCATCTCCTCGATGTCACGCACGCTTGCGCGAGTCACGCTCCAGTCACTCTGCCGCGGCGCGCGACGGCGCGGCAGCGGCGCCGTGTACGCCCGGAGCGTGGCAAATCGCGTGAACAGCGGCAGACCGCGCACGCCGGGAACGCGGCGCTCCATGGGCCTGTTGCCTGCGAGGATCGTGAACTGCATGGGCACCTGCGCGCCGGCCAGCTCGCCACATACGCTCGACGCGTGCCGGATGAGCGCATCGGCCGCGACGCCGTCCCGATGGGCCGGGTGCACCTTGAGGTCGCCCACATACATTGTGAGCGCCGGCCGCCCGTGCAGGTACGACTCGCGCGCCGCCACGGCAATGCAGCCCACGATCGCGCCACCGCACTCGGCCACGGCCACGTGCCACGGATCGCCGAGCAGTCTGTCGAGTGCAAGAAAGTCCGGCTCGCGTTCCACGCACAACGTGATGTCGCCGCGCATGGGGCAGGCACGCGCCAGCGCCAGGAGTGCGGCGCCATCAGTGGAGCGCGCCTCGCGCACCGTAACGTCCGGGATCGTCGTCGTCGCGGTCATGTCCCGCTCCCGTGTACCGTGCACACGGCAATGCGCCGCTGCACCGCGCTGCGGTCCGAGGCGATGAGCCGCTCACCGCGGTCGCGGTCCTCCACGATCACGCTGCGCCACGCGTGCGGCACCTCC
>DATNDS010000201.1:0-9298 GCA_035553215.1 Gemmatimonadaceae bacterium | reverse complement strand
GAGCCTATGATGGTGGCTGGTGGCTGGTGGCTGGTCACTGGTGGGTGGTCGCTGGTGGCTGGTGGCTGGTAGCTGGATTGACTACGGTAGCTGGGCGCTGGTGGCTGGATTGACAACGGTCGCTGGTCGCTGGTCGCTGGTAGGGCGTCGGTCGTCCAGCCACCAGCAACCAGCTACCAGCTACCAGCTACCATTCATTACCGCACTTCAGACACCGCCGATACTCCCCGCGCACCTTGGTGGAGCGTGCCTCTGCGCCGACGTTGCCGCATTCCGGGCAGGTGTCCGGCACCGGCTTGTGCCAGGTGACGAAGTCGCAGTTGGGGTGGTTCGTGCATCCATAGAAGGCGCGGCCGCCCTTCTTTGAGCGAAGCTGAATGAGGTCGCCGCCATCCTTCGGACATTTCACGCCGATGGGGAGCGGGCGCGTACCGCGACACTTCGGGAAGCGGCTGCATCCGAGAAATTCGCCCGAGCGGCTCTGGCGGATGTACATCTTTGCGCCGCAGAGCTGGCAGATTTCGTCCGTGAGCACGGCCGGCTTCTTGTCCCGCCCCAGCGCACGCGTGTAGTCGCACGCCGGTCGGTTCTCGCACGCGAGATACGGGCCGAAGAAACCGCCGCGCGGCACCAGCCGCCCGCCGTCCTTGGGACAGCGCTCCGTTTCGAGCATGGACAGGTCGTGCGCCTGCGCGATGAGGTCTTCGATGTCCGCCTTTTCGAGCGTGGCGCTGAACGGACCATAGAAGTCCTCCAGCACCTTGCGCCATTTGAGCTCGCCCTCCTCGATCTTGTCCAGCTCTCCTTCCATGGCCGACGTGAACGCCACGTTGAACACTTTGGGGAACTGGCGCACCATGATCTTCGTGACGGTCTCGCCCAGCGGCGTGGGCGTGAACCGGCGTTGCTCGAGCGTCACGTAGCGGCGCTCCGCGAGCACTGAAATGATGGAGGCATAGGTGGACGGACGGCCGATGCCCAGTCGCTCCAGCTCCTTCACGAGGCTTGCCTCGCTGAAGCGCGGCGGCGGTTCGGTGAAGTGCTGCAGCGGCACGATCTCGCGCACCGGTACGCTGTCGCGGACTTCGAGCACCGGGAGCGCCTGCTCGTCCTCGAGCGACTTGCCGTCGCCATCCTCGTGCGCCGCACGATACAGCACCAGAAAGCCCTCGAACTTCACCACGCTTCCCGTCGAACGGAACAGGTAGCGGCCGAGGTCGAAGTCCACGGTGGTGGTGTCGAAGACGGCGGGCGCCATTTGCGACGCCATGAAGCGCCGCCAGATCAGCTCGTAGAGCTTGAACTGGTCGGCGGACAGATACCTGCGCACGTGCTCGGGGCGACGCGACGGGTCCGTGGGACGGATGGCCTCGTGCGCATCCTGCGCATTGGCCTGCTGCGCCTTGCCGTAGAGCTGCGGCACCGCGGCCAGAAACGATGCACCAAAAAGCGACGTCAGATATTCGCGCGCCTGCTGCGCCGCGCTCTCGGCAACGCGCGTGGAATCAGTACGCATGTACGTGATGAGTCCCGTGGCGCCGTCGGGCCCCAGGTCCACACCTTCGTACAATCCCTGCGCGACACGCATCGTTTTCTTCGAGCCGAAGCTGATCTTCTTGGCTGCTTCCTGCTGGAGGGTACTCGTAGTGAACGGCGCCGACGGATTCTTGCGCCGCTCGCGGCGACGCACGTCGGTGACGGTGAAGGTCCTGTTGGACACCTTGATGGGACCCAGGCCGCCATTGGCCGCCTCGCTGCCGATGCCAGCGCCGGAGACGTCGCCCATGGGAATGTCAGCACCAACGATGTCGGCGAGGATGTCACGTGCCTGCGTCGCGCTCGCGATCTCGGTCTTCCTGCCATCAATCTGATGCAGCCGCGCGATGAAACGCTGCTTCTTTTTTTCGAGGTGCGCCTCGACCGTCCAGTATTCCACCGCTTTGAAGGCGCGGATTTCACGCTCGCGCTCCACGATGAGGCGAAGCGCCACCGTCTGCACGCGTCCCGCGGAGAGTCCCTTCTTTACCGTCTTCCAGAGGAGGGGGCTGGCCTTGTACCCGACCAGCCGGTCGAGCACGCGGCGCGCCTGCTGCGCCTCGACTTTCTTCTCGTCGATGGAGGTGGCATGACGGATGGCGTTCTGCACCGCATCGCGCGTGATCTCGTGGAACATCACCCGTCGCATGGGCGCGCCACCGCGCTGCTTGAGGGTCTCGGCGACGTGCCAGGCGATGGCTTCCCCTTCGCGATCCGGGTCCGTGGCGAGATAGATGTGCGAGGCGACCTTGGCGGCGCTCTTCAATTCCGCCAGCGTCTTTTCCTTGCCGGGCACGGTGACGTACGTCGGATTGAAGCCGTGCGCGACGTCGATGCCGAGCCCTTTGGCGGGGAGATCGCGCACATGACCGACCGTCGCGCGAACCTTGTAGTCCGCGCCCAGGTACTTGCCAATGGTTTTGGCCTTGGCCGGGGACTCGACGATGACGAGCGCCTTTCCGGCCAGACTCGCCATGTCCAGCGGCTCGCCCTTCTTGCCGTTGCCGGCGGCGGTTTTTCCGTTGCCGCGGGTGCCGCGCCGCCTGGTGGCAACCTCGACGCCGGGCGACGACACGCCGGGTGCGGACACACCGGGCGCGGACTTGCGCCGCGGCGCGCTCGCGCGCTTCACGGTGGTCTTCTTCTTCCGGGTGCTGCTCGTGCGCGCCTTGGAACGCGCGCCGCTCTTTCTGGCTGCCATGATGTCTAGTGCACCGTCACGTTGTCGCCGGAGAGCCCGTCGTCCATGTACCCCGCGCCCTCCATGAGGACGCGCAGATCGTCGAGCGCAATGCGACCGTCTATTTGGCTGAGTGCACGCTCAATGACGTGCTCGAGCTCCGTGGAGTTCAGCATGCCCGCGCCACTCATTGCAATGAGATGTCCCCACGCTTCCGGGGCGAACCGCCCACGCTCATGAGGACCCAATACGCGAAATGTCATGTCCTGATCAGAACCTTCCGGCCCATGCCGGAGATTGTGGCCACACCATATCGTGGCCGACGCGAGCTGGCACCATCATGCCAGCGCCAGTGCCATCGTTGTGTGGCACATCAATGGTGATTTGGCAAGCGCGAACGGTAGCGACCGGGTGACCCTTTGCAAGCCTATGGCGCCTCACGAGACGCCGCGGCCCGGGCCACCATACTGATAACGTCTTGCAAATCAAGAAGTTCCACGTCCAGCACAAAATCTGCGCCCAGATACGATCGTTCCCGCGCGGCCAGAAGCGCGGCCAGTTCGTGCAGCGGATCCGCGGCCGCAAGAAG
Organism: Gemmatimonadaceae bacterium; assembly: GCA_035553215.1. Classification (GTDB taxonomy): domain Bacteria; phylum Gemmatimonadota; class Gemmatimonadetes; order Gemmatimonadales; family Gemmatimonadaceae; genus JADGGM01. Next base: position 5,993 of record DATNDS010000201.1, on the reverse strand, counting down.
CGGCCTCGACCGGTGACCCGCACCCATTCTTCTATATGCGACTGCCGGGGTAGTCCGGAGGTAAACCACCCGTCCGGGGGGGCGCAGCATCTCCAGCGCTCCGGGCACCATGATCCAGCCGCCGCCGGGAGCCAGGATCATTCCCTCCCGTGCCGCCAGCTCCGCGGTGAGCGCCAGCTCCAGTTGGCGAAAGTGCGCCTCGCCGTGCCGCTCGAACAACTCCGCAATGGAGCGACCGGTGCGGCGTTCGATTTCCTCGTCAAAATCCAGGAAGTCGCGGCCGGTGCGCCGAGCGACGCCACGACCGACCGAAGTCTTGCCCGATCCCGGCAGGCCGACAAGGATGAGGTGCGCCGCGGGCGACGAAGACGGCGGTTCGGTCAAGACGAAGAATCCGCCGGCGCCTTCGGGTCCGGCGCCTTCGGGTCCGGCGCATTAAGCTTCGGCGCCGTCATGTTCGCGGCGAGGGTGCTCAGATAGCTCGCCACGTTGCGGTGCGTCTCGGCCATGGCATCGCCGCCGAACTTCTCGAGGTACGCCTGCGCGAGGACGAACGCGGCCATCGCTTCGGCTATCACCGCCATCGCGGGCACGGCGGTGACGTCGCTCCGTTCGGCCACCGCGATCGCCGGCTCGCCGGTGGCGACGTCCACCGTGGCGAGCGGCCGCATGAGGGTGCTGATGGGCTTCATGCCCACGCGTATCACCAGAGGCTCTCCCGTGGTGATGCCGCCCTCCAGTCCGCCCGCGCGATTCGTGCGACGACGCACGTTGCCCGTGGTCGTTCGGCCGGGAGCGGGCTCGATCTCATCGTGCGCTTCGGCCCCGGTCACGCGCGCGGCCTGAAAGCCCAGGCCGATCTCCACCGCCTTCACCGCGGGGATGGACATCAGTGCTGCCGCGAGGCGTCCATCCAGCTTGCGGTCCCACGAGACGTGCGAGCCCAGCCCCACGAGCAGGCCGTCGCACACCACCTCGGCGATCCCGCCCAGCGTGTTCCCTTCCCGCCTGACGGCGTCGATGCGTTCCACCATGCGACGATCGGCACTGGGATCGAGCGTGCGGAGCGGTGATTGATCCGCCGCGGCGTTGAGGTCGTCGGGCATGGTATCGGGACGCGCGGCGTCGATGCCGCCGAGGTGCACGACGTGGCTCGCGATGCGCACGCCGAATTCGCTCAGAAAGCGGCGGCAGACCGCGCCCGCGGCCACGCGCGCGGTGGTCTCGCGCGCGGAGGCGCGCTCGAGGATGTCGCGCGCATCGCGGCGATCGTACTTGAGCATTCCCGAGAGATCGGCGTGGCCCGGGCGCGGTCGTGTGACCGCGCGGCGGCGCGGGGCGGGATCGGAGTCGAGCGGCGCCGGATCCATGATCTCCTGCCAGTTCTTCCAGTCGCGATTGGCGATGAGCATCGCGATAGGCGAGCCGAGCGTTTCGCCGGCGCGCAGTCCGGAGAGGAACTGCGCCGTGTCGTGCTCGATCTGCATGCGCCGGCCGCGGCCGTAGCCCTGCTGGCGGCGGGCGAGGTCACGATCGACGTCAGCGGCGGTGAGGCGCAGGCCGGCGGGAATGCCCTCGAGGATGGCGACGAGCGCCTGGCCGTGGGATTCGCCGGCGGTGGTGAAGCGCAGCATGGGGAATGGGGAATCGGGAATGAGGAATCGGGAATGGGGAATGGGTAATCAGGAATGGGGAATTGTGGGAATGGGGAGTGGTGCGCGTGCCGGATCGAGATGCTCTGGCTTGCCGATGCCGGCATGGGGATACCGGAGCACGGCGTCCATCAGATCGAACACGCGTCGTGCCGTCAAGAGACGACGCCTCTCGCTCGGCATCAACCACGTGCGAGCGCCCAACGAGCATCACCGGCTCCGACTCCGCATTCTATGCCTCGCATGAGCATCATGCCGAAGAGGACTCGCGTGCTCTCGCAGGTCGCGCCATCAACTGTGTAGGCGTAGCGGATGCTGAAGGTACAGAGAGCAAAGATCAACTACCTGCCAACGCGAACACGATAGGCAAACGAGCACCTGCTGCGATGCGATAAACTCTCTGCCTAGCCATCGGCACGGCTCTCCTGACTCGTACGATCCAAAGCAATCGGAGCTCGGATCCGACGGAGGAGTGCGACCAGCACGCCGGAGACCAGGATCCATTCGAGCACCGCCACGGGTAGACCAAACACCCCTCCCATGACGCCGAGGCCGAGGTCGCTTTCGTGCCCCATAAGGTTGAGCGCGAGCGCCGCGAAGCCCAGAGACGCCAGACGCGCCACTGTCCATGCGAGCGCGAGGAGAATGGCAGCGTTGACCACGTTCTCTCGTCTGTACCAGGTGGTCACCGTAACGAGGACGAACGTGACAATGGTCGCGAGAATGCCGCCGGCCCATACGAGGAGCTGCCGACTGGTCAACTCGCCAATGGATAGCATCCCCATCGCACAGCCCGCAACAAGGATGTACGTGACAATGAAGCGTCCGCGTGGTGTGCGTCCGAAACGACGCGCGAGTGTGTCGAGGGAAGTCACGTCAGGCCAGGGCGCAACGGCGGCGAAGGCGTTCAGATGAAGTGTAGGTCGGGCGGCCAGCGTGAACGAGGCGTTCGGGATGATGAGAATTGCTATCCGTACGCACAAGAGAAGCGCCAATCGGAGACCTCACACCACGGACCAGCGGACGCTCGCGACGATGCTGCGCCCGAGGCTGCATTCGCGCTCGCGCGATGCAGCCGTGAGCTCTCAAACTGGCGAGTCTTCGACGGACGCAGTGCAGTGCATTTTGAACCGCCCCGAGTTCGCCGGAGACCCGGTAGTTCGAGTCTTCAGGCGCTGCTGCAGCGTCGACACTGTACGACCGTCACAAACCTGGAACAGGATTCAGGCATGTCGCTGAGCACTGGCGTCAGGAACGACATCAAAGCCGCGCGGAAGTTGTGGTTACCCTGGTGGGGCGTGTTGCTCTGGATGGCCTTCTGCCTGCCAGTCATTTGGCTTTGCGATCATTTCGGAAGGCTGAATATGGCCCTGCCAATATTGAGCTGCATCCCGGTATTGAGTTTGCTCATCTTTTTGAGGTGGCAATACAGACGACGAGTTTGGTTTTGGACCGCTATGGCTATCGTTGCGGCGCTACATGCCTTGTTGATTTGGCATGTTCCCTGGACGTCAAAATGGATTCCGGCCGTGACAATTTCCGCCATCGCCTCGGCCGATTTCATTGTAGTGCTTTGGGTAATTTCAGCCGTCGGAAGACTGATGGACGGCCACAAGGCTGCTGAACGTTGAGCGTGCGCGATCAGGTGAACAGCCCCGCCTGTGCGGGCGACTCAATGGTTTCAATCATCAACCTGTCGCTGCACTGCCCCTGAACTTTCGATGATCCGCAGCAGCAATCAAGATGTACAAACAGGACCAGTCACCAGATGCAGAAGGGGCAGCCCATGGGGCTGCCCCTTCTGCATCACTCCATATCCGCGAACCGGCGCGTCAGGGTATCGAGATCTGCGTGAGGATCCTTAGCGTGTCGGACACCGTGGTATTGCCCGAGCCGTCCGTCGCGCTGGCGACGACCGAAACGGTGTCGCCCGCCGGCACGCCGGCCGGAATCTGGACCCGGTACGGGATGGTCGTGGACGTCTCCGTGCTCTTGAACAACGTGTCGTACATCTGCGTGATGCCGGGGCCGGAGGCGGTGGTGATGACCGTGAGCAGCCCCAGGTTGTCCGTGGCGTTCACGTTGAACGCCACGAAGTCGGAGTCCGGTTCCGGCACCACGGGGGTGACGGAGACCACCGGGGGAACCTGATCTCGTTGTACGAGTCCGGTCGACGTGAGGGCCGATCCATCGCAGGCGGCCACGAGGGCCGCCACGACGGTGACACCAATCACACCGCGAATCAGTGTAGTGCTACGCATAGAATGGTTGCCGCTCGATCAGTGGGAGGGACCAGGAGCCGGGAGCGCCTCGCCATCATCCACAATGTGCGGGGTGACCAGGATCAGCAGATCGCTCTTGTCTTCCTCCGTGCGGGTCTCGCCAAAGAGCTTGCCCACGAGCGGGAGGTCCACCAGGAGCGGAATGCCAACCTTGGATTGCGTGACCTGCGTAACGGTGAGGCCGCCAATGACCGCGGTTTCGCCATCGCCCACGAGCAGCTCGTTGTCGGCGTGCTGCTTGAGGAAGGTGTAACCGAGGTCGGATGCCGCGGCCTGCAACTGCGAACGCTCGGCGTGCAGCGTCATCAGGATCTGGCGATTGTTCGTGATGTGCGGCGTGACGGTGAGAATGATACCGGTCTCCTTGAAGTCCACCGTGGCGCGCGGCGCCTGCTGCCCGTTGCCCTGGCTGAGCGAGCCCAGGTCAACCACGCGAATCGGGGTCTCTTCGCCGGACATCAACTCCGCCTTGCGATTGTCCAGCGTGACGATGCTCGGCTCCGCCTGCACGTCGGCCAGCCGCACTTCCTGCAACGCGTCCAGGAAGCTCGTGAGATTGAACTTGCCGAGCGCCGTGGAGAAAATGAGCTGCAGCGCAGGATTCACGACGCGCTGGCTGGCGTTGGCTATCGCGGCGAGCGAATTGCCGCCGAGCTGGATGATCTGCGTGTTGGCGTCGTACGGAGTTCCCGTGACGCCGTCCGGCACACCGTCACCATTCGTGTCCACCGGCTTGAAGGTGCTCGGATCGGGGCGCTGCACGAGCTTGTTGAAGAAGGTGCCCTTGTCGCCCAGGTCGTACGCCACGCCAATGTCTTCAATGTTGGTGCGGTTGACGAGGATAATCTTGGCCTTGATGGCCACCTGCGGGGTGCGGATATCGAGATCCTTCACGTAGTTCCGGATATCCTGCAGCCGTGAGGCGACGTCGGTGACGATGAGGCGATTGGTTCCTGAATCGGACGCAACGCTGCCGCGAGGCTTGCACTGCGATGGGGCCGCACCCGCCGCTCCGTCCGCGCCCGGCGCCGCAATGGCGCACTGCTTGGAAAGCAGACCCGCGATCGTGGGCACGAGCGACGCCGCCCGGGCGTAATTGACGGAGATGACTTCGGTCTGGAGCGGCTCGGCTGCCTGCTGGGCCGCGATGTTCTGATAGCTGTCAACCGAGATGATGCCGTCCTGGTCTTCCTTGGCGGCCAGTCCCTGCGACGTGAGAATCGCGCGGAGCGCCACGTCCCACGGCTGGTCGCGGACTTCCGCCGAGACCGTGCCGCTCACGCCCTTGCCCACGACGATCGTACGTCCCGAGAAGACAGCGAAGGCCGCGATCACGTCGCGGATGTCGGCGTCCTGATAGGTGACCGTGATGCGCGACTGCGTGGAATTCGCGGTATTGAGCGGATGCAGGCGGGCGTGCACATCCACCGCGTTGCGCACCAGCGGCGCGGCGCTGTCATTCGAACCGGCCTGCACGACCGCGTCGGGAGCCGCATTATCAGAGGCGGGCTCCGCGGCCGGCGCGGTGGCCGTCATGTTCGGCGACGTGCGCCACGCGGCGAACGAGGCATTGGAGGTGCCATCCACCGTGACGCGGACTTCATTGTCGCCGCGCTGCACGGTGTACTTGTGCTCGCTGTCGAGATCGATCACGACGCGAACGATGTTGTCGCGATACTGGGCAGCGCGCACGTTGGTCACGCCACCGCGCGCCACGCGATCGTACATGCGGGACGCGGCGGTGAGCTTCGCGCCCTTGAGGTCGAGCACAATGCGGGGTGGTCCGGACAGGGAGAAATCCTGGACATCCACGGATCCGTCGACGGCGATGACGACTTCGGCGCGTCCCGCTGCCGGGACGACGCTCAGCGCCTTCACCTCGCCGCCCTGAAACTCGTTTGGAGTAGCGGCACGGGCGACGGTCGCTCGCGCGCTCAGCGCGATGACCATCACACCGACCAGCGCACAGACCCGCTTCATTGCGACCTCGCTCGTGTGGAATCGTTAAGCGCCAGCGTTTCCTGCCGGCTGTAGCCAAACTCCTCGATCGTGAATGTCA
>DATNDS010000200.1:0-10006 GCA_035553215.1 Gemmatimonadaceae bacterium | reverse complement strand
AAGATCCGGGCCCGTGGTCTGCGCCGCTTTCCCCTTCTTGACCGTTTCCTCGATCTTCTGTTGCACTTCGTCGAGATCAACGCTCAAGTTCTGGAGAACGGCCGCAGCAACACCCTCTCCTTCGCGGATGAGGCCGAGCAGGATGTGCTCTGTCCCCACGTACTCGTGGTGGAGACGCGCCGCTTCCTCGCGGGCCATCGCGAGAACCTTGCGCACACGCTCGGTGAAGTTGTAGCCGTTCATACGTCCCTCGGTTCGGGTTCCCTCCCCCGGGGAGGCTTACCCGTGCGTTCCCGCTTCGTCAGCGAGCAACTGGCGCACATAGCGGGCACGAGCCAGGTTGGCTTCGCTCTCGGTGAGCGCCCTGCCTTCAGCTTGTGCCAGATGCGCCGCTTGGGAAAAAATCAGGAGCTTGTTGAGAGTATATACACTGAGTCCGGAGATCAGTTTCAATCCCACGGCCAGACGTACGCCACTGAGGTAATTCATCGCCTCGTCGAACGTGAGGCTTCGGGCGTAGCGGAGGGTGCCATAAGCTCGCCAGAGCTTGTCCTCAATAATATAGGGTGCATCGCGCAGCAACACCCGTCTGGCGTCCTCCTCCCGCGAAATGACCGTCCGCAGCACGTACGTCAGTTGCTCGATGATGTCCTGTTCCGACCGGCCCAGTGTGGTCTGATTCGAAATCTGGAAGAAATTCCCGACCACTTCACTCCCCTCGCCGTACAGCCCCCGGTACGTCAATCCCATCTGCTGCAGTCCGGACAGCGTCTTGCCGATCTCCTTCGTCAGCACGAGCCCGGGCAGGTGAATCAGCACCGACGCCCGCATCCCCGTCCCCGTATTCGTCGGGCACGACGTCAGGAACCCGAATTCGGGGTGATACGCGAACGGCACCCGCCGGCCCAGATCCTGATCCATCGCGTCCACCGTGGCGTACGCCTCCGCAACGCCAAAGCCGGATCGGAGGGACTGCAGGCGCAAATGATCCTCTTCATTTATCATGACGCCCGTACCGTCGCCGAGATACACGGCGGCTCCGCTGCGCACCGGGTGCTGCGGATCCAGCCCGGCGAGCTCGCGGCTCACCAGATGTCGCTCGTGCAGGAGCAGTCGCTCCTCACCCGCCAGCTCGTCCACGCGCACGAGCACGTTCCCGAGCAGCGGCGGCGATTCACTCACCGCTTCCCTGATGCGCCCCAGCACGCGCAAGCGCTCGCCGTCCCGCGCGCGGCCCGGGAACGCAAAGCCTTCGAGATTCCGCGCGAGACGGATCCGCGTGGACAGTACGATCCCCGCGTGCTCGCCGGAGGCATCCAGCCAGCTCACACCGCCGTCAGGGAGCAGGGACAGGTCCAGCATCACTCGAGCACCTTGATCTGATCGCGCAGCCGCGCCGCCTCCTCGAACTGCTCCTGCTCCACCGCGCGACGCAGCCGGTCGCGCAGCTCGGCGAGCATCGTCGCGCCCTCCTCGATATGGGGCTGGGGCGGCCGGTACGACTTGCCCTGGTGACGGGACGCGCCGTGCACCCGGCGCAACAGATCCCGCAGGCTCGACTCGAACGCGCCGTAGCAATAGGCGCAGCCAAGCCGCCCAGTCGTCTTGAAATCGCGCAGCGTGCTGGAGCAGAAGCTGCAGCGACCGCTGTCGGTTGCCGACGCCGGAAGCTGCTTCTGAACCGCCAGAATGAAGTCCGTGAGCGCCGGCTTGGGCGTGGCGAGCTGCGTCTCGATCCCGCGCTCCGCCGCGCACCGCTCGCACAGATGCAGCTCGGTCACGCCCTGCGCGTCCGAGCGCGTCAGGGTGATCACCGAATCCCGTTCCTTGCAACCGTCGCACAACATCAGGTCAGCACCTCGCGAACATCAGCGCTACGCAGCTTCCCGTCCTCCAGCAATAGCGCCCGGTCGGCTCGCGCCGCAAGGGAGCGATTGTGGGTCACGACGACCATGGCCACTTCCAGATCGCGCACCAGCGCGGCAAACTGGTCGTGCAGCAGCTCGGCGTTCACATGATCCAGATTCCCCGACGGTTCGTCCGCGAGAACGACCGCGGGATCGATCGCCAGGGCGCGCGCCACCGCCGTGCGCTGCTGCTCCCCGCCGGAGAGTGCAGCCGGCCGGTGGGACATGCGTCCCCCGAGCCCCAGTCGCGCCAGCAGCTCCTCCGCGCGTGATCGGGCCCGGGCCGGCGGCCACCCGGCGATGCGAAGCGGCATCATCACGTTCTCCAGCGCTGAAAATTCCCGTAGCAAATGATGGAACTGGAAGACAAATCCCACTTTCTCGTTCCGGATCCTCGCCAGCGCCGCATCCGTCAGCGTACCCAGGGACACGCCATCCAGCACCACCTCGCCCCGCGACGGCTGGTCGAGCGCACCGAGCAGGTGGAGCAGCGTGCTCTTGCCCGCGCCGCTCGCTCCGACCACGGCGATCATCTCGCCGCGATGCACATCGAGATCAATGCCATCCAGTACATGAATGGTGCCGCCGTCGCCTCCGACGTAAGTCTTCGCGAGGCCTCTCGTCTGGATGACCGTCATTCCTGACGTATCGCCTCCACCGGATAGAGCCGCGCCGCCTGCACGGCCGGATAGATCGTGGCGAGCACGGCAATCGCCAGACTTGCCGTCACGATCCAGAGCACGTCCGTAGGTTGGATGGAAACCGGCAGGTGGTCGATGAAATATACTTGCGGGTCGAGCGCGATGAACTTCCCGCGGTCGAGCGCAATACCCACGGGCACGCCAAGCAGAAGCCCCAGCCCGGTGCCGACCACGCCAATCACCAGGCCCTGGACCAGGAAGATCCGTCGTATCGCCGGCGCCGAGAGTCCCATGGCCTTCAGGATCCCGATCTCCCGGGTCTTGTCGCGCACGACCATGGTGAGCGTGCTCACAATGTTGAACGCGGCCACGATCACGATGAGCAGGAGGATCACGCTCATGGCCAGCTTTTCGAGCTTCAGCGCCTGGAAGAGGCCGGAATTCTGATCCTGCCAGTCCTCCACGCGATACGGCGAGCCGAGCGCGCGCTCGAGCCGCTCGCCAATCGAGCCGGCCTCGTCTCGCCGGGTCGTGCGCGCCTCGATACCCGTGACCGATGCCCCGAGCCCGGCAAATTCCTGAGCGGCCTTGAGCGAGATGTAGATGTACGAGTTGTCATACTCGTACATGTCCGTCTTGAATTCGCCCGTGACCTCGAACTGATACATGCGCGGCACGATGCTCCCCACCGCCGGATTGTACTTCGACCCGGCGGGCGAGATGATGGTGAGCTTGTCGCCGGGCTCCACGTTCAGCCGCGCGGCAAGGCGTTCACCGAGCACGGCGCCATGCTGGGTGCCATCGCTGCTCGCAAAGCGGAAATCGCCCCGCGTGGCGGTGTTGCGAATGCTCGTCACCTGGACGACGCCACGCGCCTCGGGTTCGATGCCCGCGACGAACACACCTTCGGAATAATCGTGTCCCGTCGTCGCCAGCCCCTGGGAGAGTACGAAGGGCGCCGCCGCCACGATGCCGGGAAACCGGCGTACCGAATCGAGCGTGGTCTGCCAGTCGTCGGGCAGCTTGAGGTCGGGGCCGAACGTCAGCACACGCAGGTCGGGGCTGCCGACGAGAATCTTGGCCTTGAGATCGCTCTGCATGCCCGTCATCACGCCGTTGATGATGATGAGCGCGCTCACGCCCACGAGCACACCGCCAATCGCAATGGCGCTGATGAACGAGAACAGGCGCGACCCGTGACGGCTGCGCAGGTAGCGCCACGCGATGCTCAGCTCGAGCGAGCTCATTCGGGCCGCATGGTGGGAAACAGAATCACATCGCGAATGTTTGCGGTGCCGGTGAGATACATGACCAGCCGATCGATCCCGATGCCCACGCCTCCCATGGGTGGCATGCCGTATTCCATGGCGCGCAGATAATCCTCGTCCACGCCGGAGGCCTCGAGGTCGCCGGCGTCGCGAAGCCGGGCCTGCCCCTCGAGCCGCTCGCGCTGGTCGATGGGATCGTTGAGTTCACTGAACGCATTGGCGAGCTCATGGCCACCCGCAAAGAGTTCAAACCGCTCCGTCAGCGTATGGTCTCCGCGCTTTGGCTTGGCGAGCGGCGAGAGTTCGACGGGGTAGTCCACCACGAACGTGGGAGCCTGCAGAGTGGGCTCCACGAGGGCCTGGAACAATTCGTCGAGCAGCTTGGGCCGGCTCAGCGTGGACGCGCTGTGCACGCCGTGCCGCGTGGCCGTCTCCCGCAGCGCCGCCTCGCCAAGCGCACGCGGATCGGTTCCGAGCGCGCGATGGAGCGCCGCTACCCATGCCACGCGCGGGAACGGCGGCTGGAGCAGCGGCACGCGCTCGGCGAACGCCGGCAGCGCGCGGACCGCGTCGGCCGCGCGCGCCAGCAGCGCCTCCACCACCGACATCATCACGTCGTAATCCGCGTAGGCTTCGTAGAACTCGAGCATCGTGAACTCGGGATTGTGCGTGCGGTCAATGCCCTCGTTGCGAAAGTCATGACCGATTTCGTACACCCGCTCGAACCCCCCAACGATCAGCCGCTTGAGATAGAGCTCGTCCGCGATGCGCAGGTAGAGCGGCATGTCCAGTGCATGATGGTGCGAGACGAAGGGTCGCGCCGCGGCGCCGCCGTAGAGCGGCTGCAGCACCGGTGTTTCCACTTCGAGATACCCACGTGCATCCAGAAAGGCGCGAATGGCGGTGATGAGACGCGACCGTGCCTGGAAGAGCACGCGCACGTCGGGGTGCACCGCCAGGTCCGCGTAGCGCTGGCGCGAACGCTGCTCCGCGTCCGCCAGTCCGGCGTGTCGCACCAGGGCGCCGTCCACGAGCTCCTCCTTGCCGAAGGGGAGTGGGCGAAGCGACTTGGCCAGCAGCTCGAACGACGCCACGCGGATCGTGACTTCGCCCGTGCGCGTGCGGAAGAGCGGACCGGCGACGCCGATGACGTCGCCGAGGTCGAGCAGGTCCAGCACCAGGAATCGCTCGTCGCCCAGCTCATCGCGGCGCAGATACAGTTGAATCCGGCCTCCCTGATCGGCGAGATGCGCAAATGCAGTCTTGCCATGACCGCGCCAGGCCACCAGACGCCCCGCGACGCGAACCGGACCGGCTTCGGCCGCGTCGCCCAGATGCGCGATCGCCTCCGCGACGCTGTGCGTGCGCTCGTATCCATACGCGAACGGCTCGACGCCCAGCTCGCGCAGGCGCTCGAGCTTTTCGCGTCGTGCCTTCAGGACGAAGTTGAGATCCTCCGCGCTCACGCGGCGGCCTCGCTCGCGCCGAACTTCCTGAGATAGGCTTCGATGAAGGGATCGATCGCTCCATCCATGACTTTCTGCACGTCGGGCATCTTCAACTCGGTACGATGGTCGTTCACCATGGTATAGGGCTGGAAGACGTAGCTGCGGATCTGATTGCCGAACGACACATCTGTCTTGGCGGCGTCGATCGCCGCTTTCTTGCGCTCCCGCTCCTCCACCTCGCGCTGATAGAGCGCGTTCCTGAGCATCTTCATGGCGGTCGCCTTGTTCTTGAACTGCGACCGCTCCTGCTGGCAGCTCACGACGATCCCCGACGGAATGTGCGTGAGACGCACGGCGGAGCTGGTCTTGTTCACGTGCTGGCCGCCCGCGCCCGAGGCCCGGAACACATCCATTCTGACGTCCTCGTCGCGGATCTCGATGTTGATCTCGTTGTCCACCACGGGATAGACGAACACTGACGCGAAGCTCGTGTGGCGCCGTGCCTGCGCATCGAACGGCGAGATGCGCACCAGTCGGTGCACACCAGCCTCGGGCCGCAGGTAGCCGTAGGCGTATTGGCCCCTGAATTCGAGCATTGCCCCCTTGATCCCGGCTTCCTCCCCCTCGCTCAGGTCGAGCACCTCGACGGTGAATCCGCGCCGCTCCGCCCAGCGCGTGTACATGCGCATGAGCATCGAGGCCCAGTCCTGCGCCTCGGTCCCTCCCGCCCCCGCGCTGATTTCCACCATGGCATCGCGATGATCATCCGGGCCGCGCAGCAGCGAGCGCAGCTCGAAAGCCGGCACCTCCGAATCGAGCGCGACGAGCTCGCGCTCCAGTTCGGCCGCCATGTCTGCGTCCGGCTCCGCCTCGAGCAACTCGTCCATTTCCCGGATCGTCCGCACGCGCGCCGACAGCCGATCGAACGGCTCCACCCACTCCTTGAGTTCCTTGACCTCCTGGATCACCGTCTGGGCGCGCTCGTGGTCATCCCAGAAGCCGTTTTGGGACATGCGCTCCTCGCGCTCGGTCAGCGCGCGCCGCTTGCCGTCGACGTCAAAGATACCCCCGGAGGTCGTCGAGGCGATCCTGATGCTGGCGAAGTCTGCGCGCGCGATCCGATTCCGACATGTGGTCTCCCTGCGCCGCGCCATCGGCGGCCGTGCGGCGGGTCATGGTGTGTCGTACGACACGAGCCGCCCCGCCATGCTGGCGCCGGACGGCTCGTGAGCCTGAAGTAATATAGCTGGTGGTTGGTAGCTGGTGGCTGGTAGCTGGTTGTTGCTAGTTGTTAGAAGACCTTCTTTCCGCCGGCCAGCACGTCGTTGAGCGCATCCTGGAAGTGCGTGGTGCTCTCGGCGAATTCGCGTCCCATTTGATCCACGTATTCCTCATAGCTCTTCTTGATTTCCTCGCGGAAGAGCTCGCGCAGTGTGCCGGCGCGAAGACCATCGGCGTGCTTCTCCGGGAAGTAGGCGATGATGTCCGACACGAGCGCGCGCGCGAGGCGTCTGGCCTTGACGTTGGGATCATTGGCCAGGAAGGGATTGATGGGCGCACGAGTTGGCCGGTGTGCCGCTGGTGCTGCCGGCGCGGGAGGCGGAGGGGGAGGAGGCGGCGCGGCGGCCGGCAGCGGCGGCGCGGGGGGCACGGGCGCGGCAGGTCGAACCGCGGGGGCAGCCACGGGAGCGGACGAGCCGCTCTGGCGCGGCACCGGTCCCGTGATCCGCGGCCCGGGAGCGCGAGGTAGCGGCGCTGCGGGTGCTGCGGGTGCTGCGGGTGCTGCGGGTGCACCCTGCCGGGGCACCGCCGCTGGCGTCGGAGCCAGCGTCCGGAACACCGCGGGCGTCGGATGCGCGGCGGCAGTCGTGACGGAGGCGGACGTCATGATTGATTGCGCTCTGGGCGTTGCCGTCGTCACCGCGTCGGGCACCGATGCGGTGAAGTCGCTCTCGATGCGTCCCGTCGACCCAATCGGGATGACCCCGCCGCAGACCGAGCAGCGCGCACGGACGCCGGACACAGGGATCTTGGCGGGATCCACGCGAAAGACGGATCCGCACTCGGGGCAGGAAACGTTCATGACCGTCCTGTCAGCGTAGCGGGTACGGCATCACTCGTTTGCGCCGACCGCGGCGTCCATGGCCGCGTCGTGGCGCCGGTCCACCACGTAGACCGATCCGGGAAGTGTCTTCGCATAGCTCTTCATCTCCGTCGCGAGCTCACTCACCTGCGCCGCATGCGTGAACACGCGCCGCTCATTGGTGACGATGCCGATGCTCACCGTCATGAGCGGGACCCGGTGGAGCTGGCCGCGGCGATCCTTACCGAAGTAATAGCCGGCGTTCCGATCCTGCTCGGAATACTGATACGGCACCAGCGAGTCGAAAATCTCGACGATCTCGCTCGCGGTTGGTGCCGCATCGAGGAGCGGAACCACAAAAATAAAATCGTCGCCACCAATATGTCCCACAAAGCCATCCGTCGGACAGTAGCCCCGCACGACGTCGTGGAGGATTCGGGCCAGGAGCCGGATGACGCGATCGCCCTCGAAGTAGCTGTAGCGATCGTTGTATTCCTTGAAGTGATCGAGGTCCGCGTAGCAAACGGCAAACGGTTCAGCTGTGGCAATGCGCCGCGCGATCTCCTCCTCGATCTCCGGCGCTCCCGGCAGCCGCGTTGACGGGTGCACGCGCACATCGCGCTCGGCTCGCCGGAGGAGTACGGCCAGGCGCAGTTCCGCTTCGGGGTGGGGCATGCCCGCGGAGAGCACCTCGTCCGCGCCAGCGGCGAAGGCGGCGGCAGTTGCCGCGGCACCCGTCGCGACCAGCGCTGCAGCCGGCACGACCGCCGTGTAGGAATCGCGCTTGAGACGCGCGCAGGCGGCGAGCACCACCTCGGCGTCGGTGCGCGCGTCAAACAGCGCCAGCGCCGGCCGGCCACGGAGCGCGCGACCCATGAGATCATCCGCGTCCGCGCACGGCTCGAGCGTCAGCCCCCGCGCCTCGAGCCAGGCGCTCACATACGCGGGTGGAGCTGATTCAGTCGTTCGTGGCGAAAAATAAACGGCCTGCGGAATGGCCACTCCAGATCATCCTCGAGAAGGCGCTCACGCCGATCGGTCGCGCGCGAAGTACGCAAGCGGCCGCGGCGCGCGGAGCCGGCCGCTTCAGCATGGACGACCGGCCGGAAACGAACGCAACGGTAGATATCCCATTGAGATGCCGCGTGATCGACCGCCCTTCATCAGGCGCTCGCGGCCTCGTCAATGAGCATGATCGGGATATCATCGCGCACGGGATACGACAGGTGGCACGCATGACAGATGAGGCACTGCTCGGCCTCGCGATATTCGAGTACGCCCTTGCAGCGCGGACAGACGAGGAGATCGAGCAGCTCCGGTGAAAGACTCATGAGGCAGAATCCTCCGGAAGACGGTAACCCAGGCGGCGCAGCGTGCGTGCGTCGCGCCGCCAGTTGGGAAGCACTTTGACCCACAGATCGAGATACACGGCGGCGCCCACCAGGTCCTCGATCTTGGCTCGCGCAGCACGCCCGATGTCGCGAATGCGCGCACCCTTGTGCCCGATGAGAATGCGCTTCTGGCTCTCGCGCTCCACGTGCATGACTGCGCGAATGTACACCGGGTGCCGCTCTTCGCGAAACTCCTCGATGACGCAGGCGACGCTGTAGGGGACCTCATCATCGAGCTGCTCGAGCGCGGTCTCGCGGATGCACTCGCTCGCGAAAAACCGGAGCGGCTGCGTCGCGACATCCTCGGCGGGATAGAGGAAGGGGCTCTCGGGGAGGGCATCCGCGAGGTGCCGCACCAGTGCGTCAACCCCTTCACCGGTGCGCGCCGAAAGGAGTAGCGCTGCGGGACGCGCCGCGGCGAGCGCGTCCCGCCGCTCCGGCTCGAGGGCATCCACCTTGTTGAGGGCGAGGATCACGCTCGCATGGAGCGCCGTATCCAGGCCGGCGGCCTCGACGAGCGTGGGCGGCGGGCCATCCAGCGCATCGGCCAGGTACACGATGACATCGGCATCCTCCAGCGCGCGACGCGCCGCGGCCTGCATGGCGCGTTGCAGGGCGTAGCGCGGATTGAGGAGGCCCGGCGTATCGGTCACGATCATCTGCGTGTCGGCCGTGCTCAGAATGCCCACGACGCGCTCGCGGGTAGACTGCGGCTTGGGGCTCGTGATGCTGAGCTTCTGGCCCACGATGCGATTGAGCAGCGTGGACTTCCCCGCGTTGGGCTTGCCCACGACGGTGACGATACCGGATCTGGTCATGGCGATGGGAATCATAGCAGTGCGCGGGGATGGGAGACAGCGAGGGGCGGATGCGACGCAGCCCCCGGGTGCAGAACGCGCACCCGGGGGCTGAGTCAGCGAAGTGCCGGCGACGGCCTACTCTCCCGCGCCCTCTCGGGCGGAGTACCATCGGCGCTGTAGGTCTTAACGATCGTGTTCGGGATGGGAACGAGTGTGGCCCCTACGCTCTGGTCGCCAGCGATTGTCGAACAAAGGAACAGACAATCGGAGTGGTGTAGACCGTGAGAAGAAAATCCATAAAAAGCGCTTGCTCTGCTTGCAGTCCTGCTTTGGGAGTAGTCAAGCCACACGGGCGATTAGGACCGCTGCGCTCGGAGTGGGTTGCCCCACGTCCACGGGCGGCCTATCGACGGAGTAGTCTTCTCCGGCCCTTCAGGAGGCTCAAGGCCTCGGGAGCGTTCATCTCGG
>DATNDS010000199.1:0-2207 GCA_035553215.1 Gemmatimonadaceae bacterium | reverse complement strand
GGTGAACGCCATGCTGGATTCGTTCACGCCGCTCGGCGGCCTGGTCCCGATGGTCAACATCCAGCTGGGCGAGCTGATTTTCGGCGGAGTCGGCTCGGGGCTGTACGGGATGCTCATCATGGTCGTGCTCACGGTGTTCATTGCGGGCCTGATGGTCGGGCGCACGCCCGAGTATCTCGGCAAGAAGATCCAGGCGCGCGAAATCCAGATGGCGATGCTGTATGTGCTCGCCCTTCCCGCAACGATCCTGCTGCTGTCGGCCGCCTCGAGCGTGCTTCCCGCCGGCCTGGCGGGTGTGCACAACAGGGGGCCGCACGGGCTGTCCGAAATCCTCTACGCGTTCTCGTCCACGACCGGCAACAACGGGAGCGCGTTCGCGGGACTCGCTGGTGCGACGTATTACTACAATACCGCGTTCGGGACGGCGACGCTCATTGGCCGCTTTGCGCTCATAGTTCCCGTACTGGCACTGGGCGGCTTTCTCGCGGAGAAGCAGCCGGTGGCGCAATCCGCCGGCACCTTTCCGGTGACGACTCCGCTCTTCGTGATCCTGCTCGTCTCGGTGATCCTCATCATCGGTGCGCTCACGTTCTTCCCGGCGCTGGCGCTGGGACCCGTGGTCGAGCACTACCTGCTGATCAGCGGACAGATCGTCTAGCATGACCGCACTCCGGCGTCCGCTGTTCGACCCTCCCATTGTCGTCCGCGCCATGCACGAGGCCGTGGCGAAGCTCGATCCACGCCACATGGTGCGGAATCCGGTCATGTTCGTGGTGCTGCTGGGGAGCGTGATCACGACGATCGCACTCGGGCTCGACGTTGCCCGCGGGCGCGGTGCCATTGGCTTCACGCTGCAGCTCGCGGTGTGGCTCTGGTTCACGGTGCTCTTCGCGAACTTCGCGGAGGCGATGGCGGAGGGGCGGGGCAAGGCGCAGGCGGACACGTTGCGCGCGACGCGGACGCATACCATGGCCCGCCGCCTCGACGATCCCTCCGACAGGCTCTCGGGCGAAGCCGTGCCCGCCGACGCACTGCGCCGGGGTGACCATGTGCTGTGCACACCGGGTGACATCATTCCGGGCGACGGCGACGTGGTGGAAGGTGTCGCGTCGGTGGACGAGTCGGCGATCACGGGGGAGTCGGCGCCCGTGATCCGCGAATCCGGCGGCGACCGCTCCGCAGTTACCGGCGGGACACGCGTGCTCTCGGACTATCTCGTGATCCGCATCAGCGCGAATCCGGGTGAGACGTTCATTGATCGCATGATCGCCCTCATCGAGGGTGCGCAACGGCGAAAGACACCCAACGAGATTGCGCTGACGATCCTGCTCTCCGGGCTCACGATCATCTTCCTGCTGGCGGTGGCAACGCTCCAGCCGTTCGCGATGTACTCGGGCGGCCGGGTGCCCATCACCGTGTTGATCGCGCTGCTCGTCTGTCTGATTCCGACGACCATTGGCGGATTGCTGTCCGCCATCGGCATTGCCGGCATGGATCGCATGATCCAGCAGAATGTGATCGCGATGTCGGGGCGCGCCGTGGAAGCGGCGGGCGACGTGAACACGCTGCTGCTCGACAAGACGGGGACGATCACGCTCGGGAATCGGCAGGCGGTAGAGCTGATCCCGCTGGAGGATGTCGCGCTGGAGCGGCTGGCGGATCGCAGCCAGTTGGCGTCGTTGCCGGATGAGACGCCAGAAGGGCGCAGCATTGTCGTGCTCGTGAAGAACCGATTCGGGCTCCGCGGACGGACGCTGGCCGAAGGGGGACATCTCTACGCGGCCGATGGCCACAAGGAGGCCGAGTTCGTCCCGTTCACCGCGACGACGCGAATGAGCGGGGTCGATCTGCACACGCGGACCGGCATCGTGCAGATTCGGAAGGGAGCTGCGGATGCGATTGCGCGATGGGTCGGCGAGCACTGTGGCAGCGTTCCAGCGGAACTGGCCGGTACGGTCGAACGCATCGCGCGCGGCGGGGGCACGCCACTCGTCGTGGCGGAGCTCGAGAATGGCGTCGCGCGCGCGCTCGGCGTGCTGCATCTCAAGGACGTGGTGAAAGGTGGCGTGCGTGAGCGCTTCGACCGGTTGCGCGCCATGGGCATCCGCACCGTGATGATCACCGGCGACAATCCCCTGACCGCGGCGGCCATCGCGCAGGAAGCGGGCGTGGACAGCTTTCTGGCGGAGGCCAGACCGGAGGACAAG
>DATNDS010000198.1:0-4136 GCA_035553215.1 Gemmatimonadaceae bacterium | reverse complement strand
GCGCGCTCAGCGCGATGACCATCACACCGACCAGCGCACAGACCCGCTTCATTGCGACCTCGCTCGTGTGGAATCGTTAAGCGCCAGCGTTTCCTGCCGGCTGTAGCCAAACTCCTCGATCGTGAATGTCACTGCCTGCTTCTCGATGCGGGCGACGCGCATGCGCCCCAGTACCTGCCCGACCTTCACGCGATACTGATCATGCGACGACTCGTCGCGCAGCACCGCTACGGAGCGGCCGTTCGGGTCGAAGACGACCGTCACCAGGCGCAGGTCCGTGATCATTGGCCGGAGCTCGTCGCTGTTCAGGAGCGACACGAACGGATCGCGACGGCCATCGACGCGGTACGTGAAGACCTCGCGCATGAGCGAGACCTGTCCGGGTCCGGTGCGTTCGGTCACACTGCTGGAGCGCGCACCGCGCGTAGTGTCGGGCGGCGTGGGCGCCGGCGCGGGTGCCGCGGCCGGCGCGGCGGCCGGAGCAGCGGCCGGTGCCGCGGCAACTGCACGCGTGTGCGCGACCGGCTGCGGCGTCGTGCCGTCATTCTGCTCCGCGCGTGTGTGCGCGTTGGTGGCCGCCACGGCCCGGGTCGCCGCGCGCTTCGCGGTGACGACCATTGCCGGCGACTGCGCCATGGCCGCAAGCGGCGCCGCGCCAACCAGCGCGGCGGCCAGGATGGCCGGAAGGGTACGATGCATCATGACTTCGCCCCATTGCTGGTGGGAGCCGGCGCGCGGTTGCTGCCGTCGCGCACGACGAAGGTCTGGATCTGGAACTTCGCCTCGATGACCGCGGCGTTCGGCTTGGAGTGAAACTTCTGGGCGTTCTGGTTTGTGGAGTGATCCAGCGACACGTTCACCGGCAGTACGATGCGTGTCATGGAGCCCACGTTGGTGAAGAACTGCGCCAGATCGTGATAGCCGCCAACGATGGAGATTCCGTAGCGATAGGTGTCGTAATTCGTGCCCGGCTGCACCGGCTGCGGGTCCACCTCGGCCAGGTCGAGTCCGACGCGGCGCGCCGCGGTGGAGACCTGCTCGAGCAGGGCCGGCACTTCGTTGCTGGTGGGCACGAGCGTGCGCACGAGCTGCAGATTCTGCTGATAGTCGGCGAGCTGCGAACGGAGCAGATTCAGATCGCCCTTGGCCAGTTCGGCCTTGGCCTTCTGATTCAGCGTCGCGAGCTGCGCGAGATGGTCCTCCTGTTTGGCCAGGTCCGCCGCACGCGGATTGTAGACCAGGTACCAGTAGAGGGCGATCGCCGCGACGGCGACGATTCCGACGAGCACGAGCGACTGTTCGCGCTGTCCCTTGGGCATGCCCAGCATGACTACCTCACCGAGAGTGTGACGGGGACGGTCCGGATCGCCGAGGAGTCCGGCGTCTGGTAGCCAGCGGACAGCTGGAACTGCGTGACTTCCTTGTTGTCCACGATCATGAGACCGGATCGTTCGAGTTGAACGTCCTGAATGAACGGGGAGGCCTCGAGCAGTTTCATGAACCGCGTGAGCGCCTGGATGTCCACGGTGTTGCCGACGATCTTGAAGCGGACCTGCGGGACAGTGAGGCTGTCGAGCGCCGCGGCATCATCCTTCCCCTTCTTGGCGTCCTTCTGGCCGGGAGCGGGAATGCGGGAGACCGGCGCGTCGGTGGCGTTGGACTGCGTGACCGATGTGATCCAGGTGTATGGCGGCAGCGCGCGGCTCACTTCATCCATGATGTGGGGCCACACGTAGCGCTTGTTGTCGAACGATTCGATCAGCTTCACCTGGTGCAGCACCGAGTCGCGCTGCGCCTCGGCGCTGCGCTTCTGCTGGATCACGATGGCGTACTGCATGGAATCCTGCGTGGCCTTCTGCAGATCATCGGCCACCGACGCGGTTTTCGCGCGCTGGTACGAGTACATGCCGCCCACGAGCAGCACGGCGAGCGCCGCCGTGACCACCGCGCCGATCAGAAACGGATCCTTGATCCGCGACAGCGCGCCGGACGCGAGCCCTTTCAGACTCGGGCCTGAGCCCTTCGACTTGGCCTTCGCTTTCTTCCCGCTGCCGGGGTGCAGATTGATTTCGATCATGACACGACCTTGAGGGGAAGGTCAGGCGACCTTGCGGAGCGCCAGCCCGATGGGGAGCATGAGAAGTGGTGCAACCTCGTCGATGACGAGGGAATCGAACGCGCCGTCACGAACGCGCAGGCGCTGCAGCGGGTTGGCCTGCTCCACCGGAATGTGCAGGCGGTTGGCCAGGGCTTCAGTGAGCCCCGGAACGCGCGCGCCGCCGCCGCAGGTGAAGGCCGCCCGGAGCTTGCTCGCCGAGCGGGACGACGTGGCCAGGAACGCAGCCGCGCGCTCCACGGCGACAGCGATCTCCTCGCCACGCGTGGCGATGATCGCGTCGAGGTGTGGCGAGCGATCGTACCCCTGCAGCAGCGCGTCGGCTTCCTCGGCGCTCAGGCCGCGCTCGCGCTGCAGATCCTCCCGCAGACGCCGCGTGCCCAAGTTGATGTCGCGCGTGAGGAGCGGAACGCCATCGTCGAGAATGTTGATGTTGGTGATCTCGTGTCCGATGTTGACGAGGCAGACGACGCCCGACATCGCGCCCGGATAGTTCACCTCGAACGCGTTGTGCAGGGCGAAGGCATCCACGTCCACCATGCTCGGGGCGACGCCGGCGTCGTTCAGGATGCCGAGCTTGCCTTCCACGAGATCGCGCTTGGCGGCGACGAGCAGCACGCTCATCTCCACGCCTTCCGCGTCGGGATCGAGGATCTGGAAATCGAGCTCCACCGATTCCATGTCGAATGGAACGTGCTGCTCGGCTTCCCAGCGAATGAGCTCGCGCGCCTGCTGTTCCTTCACGCGGTCGATCTGAATCTTCTTGATGATCACGTCACGGCCGCCAACGGCGGTGACCACGGCCTTGCTCTTCACGCCGGCGGCATCCATCGCGCTGCGGACGGCCTCCGCAACGACGCCGGGGTCCATGATCTCGCCTTCGACGATGGCATCGGCGAGCAGCGGCGCGATGGCAACCTTGCTGAGTTCGGGCTCGCCCCGACCGTGATCAATGACTGCGACCTTGATGAGACCTGACCCGATGTCGAGTCCGATTGTCGTCTTCTTGCGACCCAGGAGCGCCATGGTATGGCCGTTGTGTTGACGGGAGTGAGTACGAACAGGGCGTTTTGGCTACCTGTCACACGAACGGCAGCGGGAGAGGTAACAGGTGGTAGCTGGTGGCTGGTGGCTGGTTGCTGGTGGTTGCTGATGGTTGCTGGTAGCTGGTGGTTAGGGGATGTCGGTCCAGGTGAGGCCGGGGGGACGAACGGGTGTGGCGAGCGCGAGAAAGGCACGCGTGGCGGCGCAGCGTGACAACTGCATGGCGGCATCGCCGTCCATGGTGAGACGCGACGCGAAGACCACGCCGGTGAAACGAGCGGCGCCGGTGAGATGCAACTCGCCGCGCACGAGGAGCACGCCGAAGAAGCGTGCACCGGCATCCATGAGAAGATTCCCATCGACAACGAGCGTTCCCTGGCCGGCGCCGCCCGACAGGTGCAGCGACTCCGGCGCGTATGCGAGCGGGAAGAAGTGCGCGCACGGCGAGTTCGCGCCGAGTGATCGCAAGGGATCGCCGAGGTTGAGCGAAGCGCTCGTGTCGCATGCGCCGAGCGCCTGGAGCACCGGAGCCGGATTCAGGAGTTCGGCGCCGATCGGGAGCGCTCTGCCCAGGGCGGCGATCTGGCCGCGCGTGAAGGTGCCGAACTGTTCGTGCATGCGGCTGTCGGCGGCGAGCGAATCCAGCAGGACCGGGGGCGCGCCGGAGAGACAGGGAACTGCGCTGCACGCGGTTGTGTCCAATGCCGCGACCTGGGCGATGCCGAGGGCTGGCAGCTCCGGCCCCGACGGCTCGCACTCCCACGCGGCGATCGCACTATCCGCGCCCGAGATGCGCGCGTCGCCCGAGAGCGTTGCCTGCTCCTTCACGAGCGCCACCGCGCGCGGTACGAGGTGCGGACCGCGCAGCGACAGGAGCAGCGAGACGCGGTGACGGGCGCGCGCGGCTCCCGAACCGGAATAACCTTCGGACGCCACGCGAAAGTCGGACGGGGAGAGCTTCCAGACCTGCACGCTG
>DATNDS010000197.1:0-38035 GCA_035553215.1 Gemmatimonadaceae bacterium | reverse complement strand
GAACTACCGCTCGGGACTCATCTGGCAGTTGCTGCGCGGCTGTCCCTGCATCGTGCGCGGTCTGCGCCGGGCAGGATTCTCGGGCGGCTGGCTCGACGGGTGACGGATGAGCTGCGGGGCAGTGCACGCGACGTCGCAGATGTACAGGTTGAGAACGTCCCAGCTCCGGCACCACTGGTCCACCACGGAATCGTTCGGCGAGCGTCCCATTCGGCACGTTCCCACCAGGTGTGCATACCGATTCACGGCGTGGGTTTCCGTCGCGCCCGCGGCCGTGAGCACCACGCGGGCCTTCGCGATGCCTGCGTGCATCATCCGGCGATCGTTCTCGAACAGACTGAACCGCCGCCATGCTCCTCGGCGATCAGATGCGCCATGGCGATCGGCAGCGGGGACACGGTTTGCAGGGCGTAGCCGCGCACGAAGTCGTTGCGCGCGTCAGTCTCATAGAACTCCTCGGTGCATGCACAGGCCGGTGGCCACCCGCCGCCGCCTCCACGAGTACCAGCGTTGTCGAATTCCAGGAGAGGGTACCGTCCGCTTCGGGAGTGTCGGTGGGAATCGTGTATGCCGCGACCTCGATGGATTCGATCGGGATTTCCGCACCGCGCGCCACTTAGACGACCTCCCGGACCTTGTCCTCCAGAACGGTCTGGATCACGGCGAGCCGGTCGCGCTCGCCGCGCGCGAGCGCCTTGGCGAAGCGGATCGCCTGTCTGCTGGAAATCCTGCCGGGGAAGGGCGGTTCGTTGGCATCCACGACGGCCTCCACGACGGCCGGTCCATCTGCGGCGAGCGCCTCGCGCAGCACCGATTCGGCCTGATCCGGTTGCTCGATGGTATAGCCATGCGCGCCGCATGCCCTGGCATAGGCCGCGAAGTCTATGGGTTGCAATTCGACGCCGAATTGAGGATTGGCGTCAAGGACCATCTGCTCCCACTTGATCTCCCCGAGCACGTTGTTCTTGATGATGATGACCTTCACGGGCAGCTTGTGCTTGACGAGCGTGGCCACCTCGCCCATGAGCATGGTGAACCCGCCATCGCCCACGACACACACCACCTGGCGCGATGGGAAGGCCACGGCGGCGCCGATGCTGTAGGGCAGCCCGTTCCCCATGGTGGCGAGCGAGCCGGACAGCGAGAACTGCATGTCGCCGCGCACGTCGAGGTAGCGTGCGGCCCAGGTGGCGATCGTGCCGCTGTCCGCCGAGATGATTGCGTCATCGTCGAGCAACTTGTTCAGCGTCCAGGTCACGACCTGCGGCTTCATGGGCATGTCGGAACGCGTGCCGCGCGTCTCGAGCAGGTCGCGCCAGTCGCGCATGCGTTGCTGCGCGGTCTCGAGAAAGCTCTGATCCGGCTGGCGACGGATGAGCGGCAGCAAGGCCTGCAGCACCGTCCGGCAGTCGCCCACGAGTCCCACCTCGACGGGATAGCGCAGGCCGATGCGCGCGGGATCAATGTCGATCTGCACCGCCTTCGCGCGTCCCGGCTTCGGGTAGAATTCCATGTACGGGAAGCCGCTGCCCGCGATGATGAGCGTGTCGCATTCGGCGAGCGCATCCTGTGAGGGCGCGGTGCCCAGCAGTCCGATCCCGCCGGTCGTGAACACCGAATCATCGGGAACGACGGCCTTGCCCAGCAGCGGCTTGATGATCGGCCCCGCCACACGCGTGGCCAGTTGCAGAACCTCGTGGCGGCTCCCGAGGCAGCCGCGTCCCGCGAGGATGGCCACACGCGATCCGGCGTTGATGACATCCGCCGCACGCTGGAGCTGTTCGGCCGGTGGAACGGATCTCGGCACCGCGAACAGATCGGCGCTGTGCGCCCTGACGTTCGCCATCGAACGACGGCCGTCCGCGGCGGGCCATTCCTGAATGTCCTTGGGAATCGTGAGGTGCGTGACCGTGCGCCGGCACAGCGCCGTCTTCACGGCCTCGTCCACCACATTCTGCACGTGCGCTGCGCCCATGACGCGCTGGTTGTACGCGGCCACGTCCATGAAGAGCTTGTCGAGATCCACGTCCTGCTGATAGTGCGTGCCGATCAGATCGTGGAACGTATGGCCGGTGATCGCCAGAACCGGCTGGCCGTCGCACTTTGCGTCGTAGAGGCCGTTCAGCAGATGAATGCCGCCTGGCCCCGAAGTGGCGAGACACACACCAAGACGGCCGGAGTACTTGGCGTAGCCGCAGGCGGCGAACGCCGCCGCTTCCTCATGGCGGACCTGGATGAACCGGATTTCGCGCTGCCGCGTACGCAGCGCCTCGAAGATGCCGTTCACGCCATCACCGGGAAATCCGAAGATGGTATCCACGCCCCAATCCACGAGACGCTCGACGAGCAGATCGGCTACCGTTGACTTCACAATCTGAACCTCCCTGGCGCGGCGCACCGCGCGCTGACACGGGAGCGTCTCGCATGAATCATTCCGACCGCCGCATCAGCAGGAGCGCACACCACACTCGCGGAGACGTGGCACTCCATATGCTCATGGAAAAACAAGGCTCCATTCGCGGTCTCCGATCACGACAGCCGGAGCACGCAGCGTCCATAGCGGAGGTGACCAATGCCACGAGGCGACAAGAGCGCATACTCGAACAAGCAGAAGCGACAGGCAGAGCACATCGAACAGGGATACGAGAGTCGCGGTGTGTCCGACAAGGAAGCCGAACGGCGCGCCTGGGCGACGGTGAACGCCACGACGCATGGCGGGAAGAAGTCCGGCTCCGGCCGCGGTCGCTCGGAGAATCACGCGCCCGAGCGCAAGGGCGGGCGCATTGGAGGACACAGCATGTCGCACGCGGAACGCAGTCGCGCCGCCAAGAAGGGGTGGGCGACGCGCCGGCATCGCGGGAGCTGAGCGTCCGACGAAGGGCGATCATGCCCGAATCGGACGCATGCGCCGAGTGTGGAACGGACACTGACGGCGCAACCTCGATCTCACGGCGTCGTGTACTCTCCCGACTCACCGTTGCGCTCGGCGCCGTGAGCGCCGCGCTGGTGGCCTGGCCCATCGTGGGCTTTCTGTTCGATCCACTGGCGCGGCGCGCCCAGGGAACGTGGCGCACGGTCGGACGCACCGCGGAATTTCCACCCGGTTCCACTCGACAGGTCGCGTTTCTCGATCCCACGCCATTACCCTGGGCCGGTCAGACGGCGGCAACGGCATCATGGCTGCGTCACGAAGCCGGTGGCGACTTCATTGCGTTCTCCGTGAACTGCACACACCTCGGATGCCCCGTGCGATGGGAGCAGGGTCCCCAGTTGTTCATGTGCCCGTGCCACGGTGGCGTCTTCTACGCCGATGGCAGCCCGGCCTCGGGGCCGCCCCTCCGTGCGCTCGCCCGATATCCCGTTCGTGTTGTTGGCGGCACCGTGCAGATCTGGACGGGGCCGCTACCGATTGAATGAACGTGGCGCGGAGGTGAGGTGAGGCGCGTCTGGCGATGGATCGACGATCGCACAGGACTCATCACGAGGATCGGACGGATCGCTCACCACCCCGTTCCCCCGCGCACCGGATGGCGCTACGTGCTGGGCAGCGCCACGCTCATCGCGTTTCTCATTCAGGTGGGAACCGGCATCGCCCTGGCCACCGTGTACGTCCCGTCCACCACCAACGCGTACAACAGCATCGACTTCATCACGCACGGTGCGGCGCTCGGCCATGTGCTGCGCGGCATGCACTATTTCGGTGCCAGCGCGATGATGATCCTCATCGGCCTGCACCTGCTGCGGGTCTTTCTCACCGCGAGCTACAAGTTTCCGCGCGAAGTGAACTGGCTCACCGGCGTCGGGCTGTTGGGGCTGGTCGTCGTGATGGCGTTCACGGGGCAATTGCTGCGCTGGGATCAGAACGCGGTCTGGTCCGCCGTGGTCGCCGCCGAACAGGCGGGGCGCGTCCCGTGGATCGGCACCGCGCTCGCGCACTTCATCCTCGCCGGCGATCGACTGGGCGGCGCGACCCTCTCGCGCTTCTTCGCCTTTCACGTGTTCTTCGTGCCGGCCATCATTTTTCTGTTCATCGGGATTCATGTGTACCTGGTGCTGCACAACGGCATCTCCGAGCCGCCCGACGTGAGGCCGCGCATCGAGCCGGCAACCTACCGCAAGGAGTATCGTGCGCTGCTCGCGTCGCGCGGGCGTTCCTTCTGGCCCGACGTCGTGTGGCGCGATGCGATCATGGCGCTCGTGGTCGTCGTCGTGGTGCTCGCGCTGGCGCAGTGGATCGGGCCACCGGAAGTGGGAAAGCCGCCCAATCCCAGCATCATCAACGCGTCGCCGCGCCCGGACTGGTATTTCCTCTGGTACTTCGCCGTGCTGGCCGTGCTGCCGAAGCACGTGGAGCAGCCGTACTTCATCGTGCTGGCGCCACTCATTGCGTTCACGGTGCTCATCGCGCTGCCGTTCGTCTTCCCATCGGGTGAACGGCGGCTTACGCGCCGACCGTGGGCGGCGCTGGTCGCCGCGGGCGTGCTGTTCGTCGTGGGCTACTTCTGGTGGCTGGGCGAGCGCGCGCCGTGGTCGCCCGTGTTCGACGTACAGCCGCTCGTCCTGCACGGTGTCGCGCCCACCGACACGCTGCAGCTCACTGGCGCGCGTCTCTTTCACGACAAGGGCTGCGAGTTCTGCCACACGGTCGCGGGGCAGGGAGGACATCATGGACCGGATCTCTCGCGTGTCGGCGCACGGCTCGACAGCGCGCAGATCGTGAGCCGCATTCTGGGTGGTGGGGCTGACATGCCGGCGTTCGTGGGCAAGGTTTCGCCCGCGGAGGTGCAGGCGCTCGTCGGCTTTCTGCGCCGCGACCATTCCCATCGGATCGGCTCGTCGCCCTGACTGCGCGCGGACGAAGTGCCGGCGGGGCGTCGCCATGGTGCCGCCATGGCGCCGCGGACTCAGCCAGCCGAATGATCGGGTCCGCCCGCCCCTCCCGCGCGCCCGTCGATGGCCATGGCCAGAAGCTGTGCCGGGTGCAGCGTGGCCCGGCTCGTGGCCTGATGCACCTGCTCGCGACAACTGAAGCCGTCCACCACGATGAGCGTGTCATCCGGCGCCGCGCGCACGGCCGGGAGCAGCACGCGCTCGCCTATCGCCATGGAGACCTCGTAGTGCGATGCCTCGAAGCCGAATGCACCCGCCATGCCGCAGCAGCCGGAATCCAGCACCGTGCAGCGGACACCGGTTCGCCGCAGCACGCGCTCCTGCGCGCCGGGGTCGAGCACCGACTTGTGATGGCAGTGCTGATGGATGATGGCGTCGCGGTCGACTGTTCCCGGCGCATAGTCCTGCGCAAACCGGTCCAGGAATTCCTCGAGCAGGAAGGTCTGCGTCGAGAGCCGGCTGGCATCGGCACGATCGGGGAACAGGTTCACGAGCTCATCGCGGAAGACGCTCACGCAGCTCGGCTCCAGGCCGACGACCGGCGTGCCCGCGCTGATGTCATCGCGCAATTCGTGCAGGATGCCGAGCAGGAGCCGCTCCGCCCTGTGCAGCATTCCCCAGTCGTACAGGGGCCGTCCGCAGCAGAGCCTGGCGCGCGGCACGGTGACCATGAACCCCGCATCGTGCAGCACGGTGACCGCGGCGTGCGCCACCTCCGGCGTGAAGTGATTGTTGAACGTGTCGGCCCAGAGAATCACGCGCGGCCGCTCCGCGCTCCGCGGATCGGGAGCGCCGCCGCGCCGCCGCGCGAACCATGAGCCCGTAAAGGTCTGCGGCGCGAAGCGCGGAATGCGCCGCTCACGCGCGATGCCCGCCGCGCGCCGGGCCAGCGCGCCAATGCCGGCGCTGCCCAGCAGCGCGTTGGCGAGCGCCGGCGCCCGGCATGCGGCGCGCGCCCACCAGTGGATGAGTCCCATGGCATAGGCGCTCGGCGGACGCACGCGACGCGCGTAGTAGCGCGAGAGGAACTCCGCCTTGTAGGTCGCCATGTCCACGTGCACCGGACAGTCGCTCTTGCATCCCTTGCACGCCAGGCAGAGGTCGAGTGCATCACGCACCGCGGGACTGCGCCAGCCTTCGTGTCGCAGCTCGCCGCTCAGCATTTCGAACAGCAGGCGTGCGCGCCCGCGGGTGGAGTAGCGTTCCTCGCGCGTGGCCATGAACGACGGACACATCGTTCCCCCATCCGTGCGGCGGCACACACCCATGCCGACGCAGCGCAGCGTGGTCGCGGCAAAGCTGCCGTCATCTTCGGCATAGGAAAAATGCGTCGCCAGGGATGGCGGCTCGTATCCCGTGCCCAGCCGCAGGTTGCCGTCGATCCGGTTGGGGCGTACGACCTTGCCCGGATTCATGCGCCAGGCCGGATCCCAGATGGATTTGAACGTTTCAAAGGCGCGAACGAGTTGCGACCCGAACATGCGCGGCAGCAGCTCCGCGCGTGACTGGCCGTCGCCGTGCTCGCCGGACAGCGAGCCGCCAAAGTGCACGACGGTATCCGCCGCCTCCTCGAGGAAGGCGCGCCAGTGCGCGATGCCACCAACTGACCGCAAATCGAAGTCGATGCGGCAATGGATGCATCCCTGGCCAAAGTGGCCGTAGAGCGCGGCCTGGTAGTCGTAACGCTCGAGCAGCGCGCGCATGGCGCGGAGATATTCGCCGAGCCGTTCCGGCGGAACGGCGGCATCCTCCCATCCGGCCCAGCGGCGTCGCTGTCCGGGAACGATGGCCGTGACGCCGAGTGCCGCGTCCCGCACTGTCCAAATCCTGGCTGCTTCGAGCGGATCGGCGCAGTGGCGCATGGCCGGTGCGCCCGCCGTCCCGCGCAGCTGCTGCATGAGACTGCGCGCCTTCGCATCCGCCTCCTCCTTCGTATCGGCGCCGTACTGCACGAGCAGCCACCCGCCTCCCTCGGGCAGCAGGCTGATGTCCTCCGGGTGGAATCCGGTCTTTTGCATGTCGGTCAACAGTTCCGCGCCAAAACCCTCGAGGCCGATGGGGTGCGTCGCCATGACCTCGGGCACATGGTCGGCCGTGGTGTAGGCATCGGGATATCCCAGTGCGACGAGCGTCTGCGCCCGTGGCCAGGGCACGAGATTGACAGTCGCTTCGAGGATCGTGACGCACGTGCCCTCGGAGCCGACGAGGGCTCGCGCGACGTTGAATCCGCGTTCGGGAAGGAGATCGTCGAGATTGAAGCCGGACACCCGACGGGGAATGCGTGGATAGCGACTCCGGATTTCCGCGGCGTTCGCGTCACGCAACGCGCGGAGCCCGGCGTAGATCTCTCCCTGGCGGCCGCCCGATGCGATGAGGCGCTCGAGCTCCGCGTCGCTGGTGGGACCGACACGCATGCGCAGTCCGTCGTAGGTGAGCACCTCCAGCTCCTCGACGTTGTCTGATGTCCGCCCGGCCATCACCGAATGCACGCCGCAGGAATTGTTGCCGAGCATCCCGCCGAGCGTGCAGTGATTGTGGGTTGCGGGGTCCGGCCCGAAGGTGAGATCATGGGGGCGCGCCGCGTCACGCAGGGTATCCAGCACGAGACCCGGCTGCACGCGCGCGACGTGCTGCGGCGCGTTCAGCTCGACCAGCCGGTTGACGTACTTCGAGCAGTCGATCACGACCGCCGCGTTGCAGCACTGGCCGGCGAGCGACGTTCCGCCGCCGCGCGCGAGCACGGGCACATCGAACCGATGGCAGGTTAAGACGGCGGCAACCACGTCGTCCACGTCGCGCGGAATCACGACACCAATGGGGACCTGACGGTAGTTCGAGGAATCCGTCGCATAGAGCGCGCGGCTTCCGGTGTCGAACCGGACTTCGCCGCGAAGCTCACGGCGCAGCGCGGCGGCCAGTGACGGTGGGCCGGCAGCCGCGCCTCGCGATGGTCCGGCCACGGATTGCGTGGTATGCGATGCCACGAGGGATGCGATCCGTTCGGCGCGCGAACTCAGGGTTTCCGCGGTGGGATCGGCGACTTCCCCGGCTGGAGCGGCCGCACGGGTCGCCCGTACGCCGTGCCGGCCGTGGAACCCAGCGGAATCATGTGCTCGTGGTTGGGATGCCCTCCGGGCCACGGTTCTCCATGGGTCTGGCTGATGGCCCACACGTAGGCGGCGATGCGCTGAATCTGGTCATCCGTGAGATCGTGTTTGCCGCCGCGACCGGGCATGCCGATGGGACTGCGTGTGAGCGGATCGGGCAGGCCCACGGTAATGAGCGAATCTATGGCTCCCCAACTGAAGGGAACGTACGTGAGCGTCTCGGTGATCGCGTCGCCGGCTGCCGGAAGTCCCTGTCCCTCACTGCCGTGGCAGGCGAAGCAGTTGCCCCGAGTGTGAAAGAGACTGTCGCCCTGGACGATCATGTCGAGCGTCATGCCGGGCGGCAGCGTGGGCAGCGTATCAGGCTGCATTTCGTCGTGCACCTGCACGTGATGCGCCGTATCCGGTGGCGCGACCTGCGCCGCGCACGGAGCAATGACGGCTCCCGCGGCGAGCAGTGCGACGCATACGCATCCGGCTTCGGCACCCAGGCGCGTCATCATCGTCCTCCCGCGCCGCTGGCGCTGGAGGTCGTCGAGTCGTTCGCCTGCCCGGGGAGCGCGAAGACCAACAGCTCGTCGCTGCGTGGACTGTTCAACGTCTGGATGCCCGTGGCGGCCACCGCGATGTATTGCGTCCCCCGGATCGCATAGGTGATGGGCGGGGCGTTGACGCCGCCGGAGGCCTCATAGCTCCAGAGTTTCTTTCCCGTCTTCGCGTCGAACGCCACGAAGTGTTTGTCGGCGGTGCCGGTGAACACGAGGCCGCCCGCGGTAGCCAGCGAGCCGCTGATGAGCGGAGCGGGTGTGCTGTCCTGCCACGCAATGCGCCCGGTGGCCAGATCAATAGCGGAGTAGAGACCGTAGAGCCCCTTTGGCTGCGTGACCACGCCGCCGCCCCACCACTGCGCCGGCGGGCGCAGCGGCTCCTGGTTCACGCGGTACTTCATGGGGATGTAGTTGCCGTCCACATAGAGAAAGCCGGTTTGCGGACTGTACGCGGTGGGCGACCAGTCGGACCCACCGAGCGTACCGGGCTGCATGAGCACGCCGTCCTTCGTGGGGAGTTGCATGTAATTCACGAAGGGAACGAAGGGCTGCGACTTGCGAATCGGTCTGCCCGTGGCGCGATCGAGGACGTACACGAAGCCATCCTTTCCCGCCTCCGCCACGGCCTTCACCATGTGCCCGCTGGAATCCGGCGCGTCCACCAGCACCGGTGGCGTGGTGGCGTCGTAATCCCAGACATCGTGCGACACTTCCTGGTAATACCACTTGAGCTTTCCCGTCTTCGCATCGACGGCGACGATGGAACAGGTATACAGATTGTCTCCCGGTCGGATGCTGCCATTCTGATCGGGTGCCGGGTTGCCGGTGTTCATGAACAGCAACCCCGTCTCGGGATCGTAGGCCGGGTGATGCCACATGGGTCCGCCCCCATGCTGCCACGCGTCTGGATACGCTGCGCTGTCCCGCTTCTCCGCCGCGATGTCGCGATTGAACGACATGCCCCATTCGTCATGCGTGCGCCACGTGCCCCACCAACCGCCCTCCGCGGGACTGGGGATGGTATACCAGCGCCAGATGCGCGCTCCCGTGTTGGCGTCGTACGCGTCCACGTAGCAGCGGCATCCCTGCTCGCCGCCACTCACACCGGTGATGATTTTTCCAGCGACCGCGATGGGTGCGCCGGTGAGATGGTAGCCGGCGTTGTTGTCGCCTACCTGCACGTCCCACACGAGTCGTCCCGTTCGGGCATCGAGCGCCACCAGCCGCGCGTCCAGCGTGCCCATGTACACCTTGCCGCCGTACACCGCGACGCCCTTGTTGTTGGTGGCGCAGCAGTCCGCCGTGGTGCGGTACTGGTGCGCGTATTCCCACTTCACGACGCCGGTGCGCGCATCCACGGCAATGACGTGATTGAGCGCAGTGGTGAAGTACATGACGCCATCCACGACGACCGGATTCGTTTCGGATGCGTGGGGAATGCCCGAATGGTTGATCCAGACGGGTTTCAACTGCGTCACATTCGCGGTGGTGATCTGGCTGAGCGGCGACCAGCGCTGATTCGTGAAGTCGCGGCCGTAGGACGGCCACATGGTGGTATCCGCCATGGCGCGGCGCTGCGCACTGTCGGCCGCGGCCGTGCTCACACTGGCAGAGTCGCTGCTGCCGGCCTGCGGGCGCGGACGCCCGCAGGCCGCGAGTGCGAGCAGTGCCGCCACGAGGCCCCTCACCGGCGGCATTCCCGCCAATGTGTGCCGGACGATCCATTCGCGATCATCATTCACGGCGGCGCTCCTACCGCAGCGTGTAGAGATACGCCGCGATGTCCCGCGCTTCACCTTCCGTGACGCCGAGGTTGGGCATGGCGGTTCCAGGCTCGATGGACTGGGGCACCTCGAGCCACTGCACCAGATTTTCGCTGGTGTTGGGCACTTCGCCGGCGATGTAGACGCGCCGGCCAAATGCGGTGAGCGGCGGACCCACCACGCCCTGCGCATTGCGAATGCCGGGGATCATGTGACAGGACCCGCAGCCGAACCGGTTGATCGCCACCTTGCCGCTGTCGGCGTTGCCCTGGGCCACCAGGCGATACGGTTCGCTGCCGCCGGTGCCGGCGCAGGCGGCCAGCATCACGGTCGCGAGCAGTATCGCGGCGAACAGCACTCCGGATATCCGTCCCGCACCCAACATCCGCTCTCGTGTCATCGCGCGCTCCCGTTCAGATCCGCATCCAGCGCCGGCCGGCACAGGCCGCGGCGTCCGGATCCTCTCCGCCAAGCCAATTCACGAACAGCCACCCGGCTGCGACCAGGTACGCCAGACTCGCCGGCACCCACATGGTGACGCCGGCCAGCTGCTGATCCTGCAGCGGACTGAGGTGCCACGCGGCAGTCGTCGCGAGATGCGCCGTGTACCAGGGCGACGGCGCGAATGTGAGGATGGCGCCCAGCGCGCCCATGAGCATGCCGGCCGTGGCCACGTAGACCACGCCTGCGCCGAACCCCAGCCGGCGCCGCCCGCTGGGCTGGAACACGATCCACCAGAACAGCACACTGGTGCCGAGCAGGGTGAGGTGTTCCAGCGCATGGATGCGCGTGTCGCTGAGCGCCCAATCGTACGGCGCCGGGAGGTGCCAGAAGAAGAGCGCCAGCATGGTCAGCATCCATGCGGCGAGCGGCGTCCCGAGCGGGCGGCCGGCCGCGCGGAGGAGTGGCGCGTGCCGCCAGCGCCGCGCCAGGCGGTGTCGTGGTGTGGCGGGAAGCGCCCACAACAGTGGAAGCAGCGGTTCGCCGAAAACCAGGAGCGGCGCCACGACGAGCATGAGCGCCAGGTGCTGCACCATGTGCGCGGAGAAGAGCGCGTCGCTCATGGCGTCGAGCGGCGACATGAGGGCGAGCACCAGCACGGCAAGGGCCGCCGCGAAGCAGGAGATCTGGCGGCGATGGATGCCGCGCCCATGACCCGCCGAACGCCAGAGCCGGCGCACGCCCGCGGCATACCACGCGGCCAGCACCACGATGCCCGTCGCCACCCCGGGCTCGATGCTCCACGCGCGCCAGATCCCCGCCGGGCTAGGCGCCATACAGACACGCCGGCACGATGAACAGTGCGAAACTGCTCAGGATGATCGCGAGCGCAAAGAGACCGCTCGACAGCATGCCCGCGGACGCCATGAAGCGCGTGCGTCCTTCCGCTGCATCGAGCAGCACGCCGTGACTGCCGTGGTGCTCACCTTTCGACAGGCTCCAGCTGTGCCAGGCGACCACGCCGGCCACGAGCGCGCCGATGAGCGCGGCAATGTCCACGACGAGGGCGACCCACCAGGTCCCGCCGAAGGTCGGCGCCGTGAGGGGCAGCGCCTGGGGAAAACAGAAATGCGCGGTGATGGAATAGTTGACCAGCTCCTGCAGACTCCAGAAGAGCGGCCCGCCGAACAGCCCGAACCAGAGCGCCCAGGTGTTCACCCGGTCGCGGTGGGGCGACGGATGCGGTGCGCCGGCGACGGCCAGCTCCCGCCCGGCGGCGCGGAGTACGACTGGATCCTCGTGCGAGGTCATCGCGGGCGCTCCGTCATCCGAGTCGCGGCGTGATATAGAGACTCAGAAACACGACGATCCACACGACATCCACGAAGTGCCAGTACAGCGCAACGTTCGAGAGCGCCAGATGGCGCGTGGCGGTGAAGTGTCCGGCCCACGCGCGCGCCTGCACGAAGATGTTCATGAGCAGTCCCGCGGCCACGTGCGCCCCGTGAAATCCCGTGATCGTGAAGAACAGCGATCCGTACGCGTCCGTGGCGGGCGTGAACGACTGGTTCGAATACTCGAGCCCCTGGATCGCGAGAAACAACATGCCCAGAATGAGCGTGACCAGGAGGCCAATGCGGAGCCGGGCCTGCTGTCCCTTCCTGATCCCCGCCTCTGCCCACCACATGGTGCCGCTGCTCACGATGAGAATGATCGTGTTGGGCAGCGAGAGACGGAGCGCGGGGTTGTTGCCATCGGGCGGCCACGCGCCGCGCGCCATGGAGGCAAGATAGAAGTAGCTGAACAGCAGATAGACGAAGAACGACGCTTCCGTGGCGATCAGCAGCATCATCCCCATGCGTCCGGGCGCGCGCCGATCCTGCGGACTGATCGGGAGATCGTATGGACGAGCGACCATGGCCATGATCATCCCTCCTCGGGCAACAGGTCCATCTCGTCCTCGCGGACCAGCTTGGGCCAGCACCATCCCGCGAGCGACAGGATCACCAGCACGAGCCCGAGTATCGCGAGCCACCACACACCGAAGAGCAGCCCGTAGAACGTCACCGTCATCATCGCCGCGAGAATCAGTGGCCAGAGTGAATCCTCGGGCATCTGCAGGATCTCGAACGGGTCGGAGTCGAGCGCCGACGTGCCGAAGGTTTCACGCCCGCGGTCCAGCACCGGTCCGCTGCCGATGAGCGTGTGGTACTCCTCATCGAGGCGGCCCTCCCAGAGCGGATGGC
Organism: Gemmatimonadaceae bacterium; assembly: GCA_035553215.1. Taxonomy (GTDB): domain Bacteria; phylum Gemmatimonadota; class Gemmatimonadetes; order Gemmatimonadales; family Gemmatimonadaceae; genus JADGGM01. The sequence goes on along the minus strand of DATNDS010000197.1, from coordinate 25,040 downwards.
GGCTCCGCACTGTGGGAATGACCGCGAAGTTGTAGGGCGGCGGCGGCGACGACACCGACCACTCGAGCGTGGGCGCATCCCAGGGATTGTCGCCCGCCTCGGGACCCACGGAGAGACTGCGGAAGAAATCGACCAGGAACAGCAGCACGCCCAGCGCGAACACGTAGGCGCCAACGCTGGTGATCAGATTGACCGTGTCCCAGCCCAGCCCGGCCTGGTAGGTGTAGATGCGGCGCGGCATGCCCAGCATGCCGGAGATGTGCATCGGAAAGAACGCGAGGTTCGCGCCAATGAACATGAGCCAGAACACCCAGCGTCCGTACCGCTCGCTGAGCATGCGCCCCGTCATCTTGGGCAGCCAGTAATACAGCGCCGCGAACACCGGGAAGACGTTGATGCCGATGAGCACATAGTGCAGATGCGCGACGACGAAGTAGTTGTCGGTCAACTGCCAGTCGAATGGCACTGCCGCGGTCATCACGCCGCTGACTCCGCCAATCACGAAGAGCACGATGAAGCCAATGAGAAACAGGAACGGCGTCCGGAACACCGGTCTGCCGTGCCAGATGGTGGCGATCCAGGCGAAAATCGATACGCCACTCGGAATTGCAATCATCATGCTGGCGGCGCTGAAGAACGTCGTGGCCAGCATGGGCAGGCCCGTCGCGAACATGTGGTGCACCCACACGCCGAAACCGAGAATGGCCGTGGTGACGGTGGACAGCGCGACGAAGGTGTAGCCTGCGAGCGGCCGGCGGGAGAACGTCGGAATCATGTCCGACGCGAGGCCAATGGCGGGCAGCACGATGATGTAGACCCACGGATGCCCGAACATCCAGAAGAGATGCTGCCAGAGCAGCGGGTGCCCTCCTTCCGCGGCATCGAAGAAGTGCATGCCGAAGCGCCGGTCGAAGTACAGCATCACGCACGCGGCGGAGAGCGCGGGCAGCGCGAAGATGATCGCGACGGAGGCGCTCAGCGTGCCCCACATGATGATGGGCACGCGATTCAGCGACATGCCCGGCGCGCGCATCCGGAAGAACGTCACGACGAAGTTCACCGCGCCCACGGTCGTCGAGATCGTGATGAAGATCAGGCCGAGCGCGTAGAAATCGATATTGAGGCCGGGCGAATAGGTGCGTCCGGTCATCGGCACGTAGGCGAACCAGCCGCCGTCGGGCGCCTGGCCAATGAGAAAACTTGTATAGATGAAGACGCCCGAGAGCAGAAACGTCCAGTAGCTGAGCGCGTTGACGCGCGGGAACGCCATGTCGCGCGCGCCGATCATGAGCGGCCACAGATAGTTGCTGAAGCCGGACAGAATGGGCGACGCGAACAGGAAGAGCATCGTCACGCCGTGCATCGTGAAGATCTGGTTGTACTCCTCGGCGTCGAGCAGATGGACGTTGGAATGGATGAGCTGCGTCCGCATGAACGCCGCCTCGATCCCGCCAGCCAGGAAAAACACCAGCGCCGTCACGATGTAGCGTTTGCCGATCGTCTTGTGATCCACCGTCGCCAGCACGCCATACAGGCCGGGCGCGGTCTCCCAGGTCCTGGCCAGCTTCCCGACGGGTGCCGTCGGCGCCGTTGCGATCGCCACGTCTCCTCCTGTCGTCCCTGCCACTACTGCAATGTCTCGAGCCAGGCCACGAGCGCCTGCAGATCGCCGGGTGGGAGCGACATGGTCGGCATGTCGTTCCCCGGCTTGATGCCCTGCGCATTGGCAATCCATCCGGCGAGATTGCCCGGCGTGTTCGGCAGCGTGCCGGCCGCGATCGTGCGCCGGCTCGCGATGTGTGTGAGATCCGGCCCGATCGTTCCCATGGCCGGCGTGCCGCCGACCGTGTGACAGGCCGCGCACGCCTGCCGCGTGAAGACGCGTTCGCCCGTAGCGGTGACCGGATCCGTGGGCGGCGGCGGCGGCTGCCGCTGCTGGTCAAGCCAGTGCCGGAAGTCGGCCGGCGACTGGGCGACGACGAGCAGATCCATGTGCGTATGCTGCAGACCGCAATACTCGGCGCATTCGCCCCAGTAGATGCCCGGTTTGTCCGCCTGCATCCACATGGTGTTCTGCTGACCCGGAATGACGTCTGTCTTTCCGGCCAGCTTCGGAACCCAGAAACTGTGCACGACATCCGCGGACACCAGCTCGAGTCGCACCGGCTGCCCCACGGGCACGTGAATCTCGTTGGCGGTGACAACCTGTTGATCCGGTGACTGGGCGGTGTAGATCACCTGCCACCACCAGCGGTGACCGACGATCCGGATCGTGGCGACCGGCGTGGCGGGCGGCGTGGCGACCGCCGACTGAACGAACAGCGTGAAGAGCAACGCGCAGATCAGAATGATCGCCGGAACGACGATGCCGCCCCACACGATGAGCCGGATGGATCCGTTGGGACGGATCACGACACTTTCGGGTTGATTCGCACGCGCGGCGCGCTGGCGAAAGAGGGCTACGAGCAGAATGAGACTCACCACGAGCAGCACGGCGAGCGAGATGATCGTGAGCACCCACCCGAGCACCGCGATCTGGTGGGCCGCTGGACCGGCTGTGCCGAACATCGCAGGTGATCCCGATGTCATCGCCATCACGGGACATCCTCGTTGATGCTCTTGTTCGGCTCGCGGGCGGTGATCTGCTGGCCCGTTCCAGGATTGAGTGTCCGGACGTAGGCGACGAGCTTCCAGATCTGATCTTCCGAGAGCATGCGACCCCATGCGGGCATGCCCTTGGCGCGTCCGGCGTAGATCGACTGGAACACGCTCGCGTCGTCGCCGCCGTAGCGCCAATAATTATCGGTGAGATCGGGACCCATGCCGCCCTGTCCGGTGAAGCCGTGGCAGTAGGCGCAGTTCATCCGTACGAAGAGATTGTCGCCCTCCTTGATGGCGGCCTGGTCCCCCGCGTACGGATCCACAATGGTGAGTCGCGCGCTGTCCATCTGCATCCCGGGGAGCGGCCCCATGGGCATGCGCGTGAGCATGCCGAGATCGGGGAGGGCGCCGGTGCTGGCACCGGTCGCCTGGCCGTGCATCCCGTTGTGCGGTCTGCCGCACCCAATCACCGCGAGCACTGCCACGGCGGCGAGTCGCATGGAGCTCCGGACGACTGCCGGCGCGGCATGCCACACGCGCCCACGCCTGGTCACCTGAAATCCACGAAGTCGCATGGCGTCACGCTCCATGATCATCGCTCCCCGGCCGCGGTTTCCGCGGTGCGCGCCCACACCGGTGCCCGCGGCTCGCTGTCGGGCAGAAGCGGCACGCCGTAGTCTCGCAGGAGGCGCGTGATCCGTCCCTGTTCCGTGTCGAGCAAGCGCTGCAGCGCGTCGCGCCGCGCGGTATCGCCTTCGGCCACGCCCACTGCAATGTCAAAGACAAAGGACACGCCCGGTCCGTCCACGGCCGGAGTGACGGGCGTGAGGGTGAGTGGCACGTCCTCGCGCCGGGCGAAATAGCCGGCCAGCGGACCCCACGCGATCGCGACATCCACGTCACCGTGCGCGACGGCATCAATGAGGCGCGCCGGTGGATTGGGATGTGCGTAGTCACCGTAGATGCTGTAGGCGACGATGTTGCTCACGATGTGACGCCGCGCCAACGCATGCTCCGCCGGCGGATTGGCGTGGCCGCCCGTGAACTGCAGCCCGATGCGGACATGATGCAACACGGCATCATTCAGCGACCGTAGGGCGTAATGCCGATCGGTGCGCGTGACGAAGACGTAGGTGGAACGATAGTACGGCCGCGTGGTGAGCACGCCGGGATAGCCTGGCGGAACGCCCATGATGACGTCGCAGCGCTTCGCGTCGAGGGTATGGCGCAGGAAGCCGCGTCGCTGTGGCCACCACGTGTATTGCACGCGAGAGCCCGTGGCATGGGCCAGCAGCGTGGCGATGCGGTTCTCGAATCCCGCGCCGGCGCGGTTGGAGAACGGCAGATTGTTGGGATCGGCGCACACGCGGAGGGCGGGACGCGGCGCGAACAGTGCCGCGGCGAGACAGGCTGCGGGGAGGCCGAGCATGTACTCGCGACCGAGGATCCGTCGCCCGCACTGCGCGAGCGCCCGCATACCGCGGTGCCTAGAGGGCGAAGACATACAGCATTCCGCCGGGAGGGGTGAATCCCTTGGCCGTCTTGATGACGTTCGCCGCACCGCCCACGCCCGCGAGCACCGCGATGTACTCCTTGCCATCCGGTCCGATGTACGCAATGGGCGAGCCCAGCACGCCGGAGCCGAGCTTGGCCTTCCAGAGTTCCTTGCCTGTCTGCGCATCCACTGCCTTGAACCACCCATCCGCCGTGCCGTAGAAGACGAGATTCCCCGCCGTCGCGAGCACGCCGCTATAGGTGAGCAGGGCTTCCTTGTCGCCCCAGACTTTCCGCCCCGTGGTCGCGTCCCAGGCGATGAGCTCTCCATCATTGCCGCCGGGGCCGGTGTGCCGTGTCATCTTCGCGCCCCAGTACGGAGTGCCGGCGATGTAGCTGACGGAATAACCCTGGTAGTCCATGCACATGTTGTTGGTCGGCACGTAGAACAGGCCGGTCTTCGGCGAGAAGGCGGCGGGTTGCTGATCCTTGCCTCCAATGTCGGGCGGACAGATGTCCTTCACGTTCACGCCCTGCATGGTACGCTTGGCGTCCACGACGTTCGGCCGGCCCGTGCTGAGATCGATGCCGGTGGACCAGTTCTCATTGGCAAAGGGCTTGGCGACGAGGACCTGCCCCGTGGCGCGATCGATCGTGTAGGCGAACGCGTTGCGGTTGAACTCGACGAGGACCTTGCGCATCCGGCCCCCGATGGGCAGGTCCGCGAGAATCGCTTCGTTCACCCCGTCGTAATCCCAGAGATCGTGCGGCGTATACTGGTAGGCCCAGATCGCATCGCCGGTGTCCGGATCGCGCGCGAAGATGGTGCTCGTCCACTTGTTGTCGCCCGGGCGCTGATCCTGATTCCATGGTCCCGGATTCGATGTGCCGTAGTAGATGAGATTGAGCTCGGGATCGTACGAGATGTAGCCCCAGACCGCGCCGGCCCCATGCTTCCAGCCGCCAGGCGGCCACGTGGACACGCCGAGATCCTTGCCGCGCAGGTTGTCGTAGAAGGGTTTGAAGCGGGGGCCGATCTTTACCATGCTGTCCGGCCCCGTGCTGTACGCCTTCCAGAGCAGCGTCCCGGTTTTCAGATCCAGCGCCGCGAGCCATCCCTGCACACCCATCTCACCACCCGAGTTGCCCACGAACACCTTGTCCTTCACCACGAGCGGCGCCATGGTCATCGTCTCGCCCGTGTTGACATCGCCCAGCTTCGTCTCCCACACCGGCTTCCCGGTGGCGGCGTCGACGGCGACGGTTCGATCGTCGAGCAGATTGTAGATGAGCTTCCCATCCGCGTAGGCCCACCCGCGATTGACGACATCGCAGCACGCGACGCCGACGGACCACGGATCCGGATTCGGGTGGAAGGACCACTTGATGCTGCCCGGCTTCGTGAGATCGAGCGCATAGGCGATGTCGGGATACGGCGTGACGAGATACATCACGCTGTCGATCACGAGCGGCGCGCCCTCATGGCCGTTGAGGACGCCGGTGGAAAAGGTCCATGCCTGCTTGAGCTGGGCGACGTTGGCCGTGCTGATCTGATCCAGCGTGCTGTAGCGTGTCTGCGAATAGTTCTTCCCCTGCATGGTCCACTCGCCAGGCCGGCCGGCCGGCATGGCGGGCGGTACCGCGGTGACCGATCCGTTCGACTGCGCGGCAACGGATTCCGCGCCCCTGGCGCCGGGCTGCTGGACGTGCGCCGCACTGCTCTCCGTTTCCGCCTGCATGCCGCTGGTGCGCGTGCCCGAACATCCGGTGCCGAGCGCGATCGCGCCGAGTCCGAATCCGATCAGGAGACGAGCGCGCACGCGACCGCTGCTGCGTGTCGCGCAGCAGGACGCCATCGGCTGAGCCTGGAGAGTTCGCATGGTCGTTCTTCCTTTCTCCAACACGGATCCGGCGCCCGCGTCGGCTCCGGATGCTCGAACGGGTGCGCCGCGCCTTACTGCGGCTTGGGATTGAGCGGCGCCAGGGGGAGCGAGAGGCCGAGCAGCAGCTTGGCCGGTCGCGCATCGGTCAGGAAAACGCGTTCGCCTTTGGGAACATCCTCGCCGGCCTTGGGCAGACCGGTGGCGATGTAATCCAGTGTCACGACGGCCTGTGCATGGCGCAGCCAGGTGCCGCGGGGCAGCCAGTTGAAGATGTTGACGAGGGCGCTGAGCCCGACGTCGAGCTTGTGCGTGTACGCGTTGGCGTCCGACGATTTCTGCGCCGGACCGAAGTTGTCGGCGATGTACCCGTTCGCGCCGAACCACCCCATGGTTTCCCGGGGCTTGAGCAGCGCGATGAGCGCGCCGAGCGTGATGGATGGCTCGTTCTCGTGTATCGTGGTCCCGAGTTCGCTGGCCGTGTATTCGGTGAATGGATTGGAGCCGGTGGCCGCGGTTGGCAGCCACTGAAAGCTGGCGAGGAGCGACGTGCGCGGAATCGCGGTCGGCGCGGCCAGCACGGCCTGGATGATCAGATTCGTTGTTTTCGGCAGCAGCGTGACCGTGTTGGTGGTCAGGTCCCTGACGCGCGGGCGATCGATGATGTGCGAGATGATCGCCGCCGGCTGGAGCGTGAGCGCCGGCGCACAAATGGAATGACAGGGCTTTTTCTGTTGTGCGGTGAGCGGCGCGGCGCCGAGCGCCAGCACAATGAGAGTGGCCGCGGCGACACACTGTCCTGCGCGGCGGCTGGACTCGTGGCGCCCCGATGTGGTCTTCGGGTGTCCGCCTCGTACCAGCTCACTCACTGACATTGGTGACATTGGTGTTCTCTCTCTTCCACCAGCCCGGCGACCGAATGCATCGAGCGAGGTCGAATGACACGCCGGACAAAAGTGAATGGACGCCAATGCAATTCATATTCCATCCATCATCGCAGGCCGCGAACTGACTGCGTGCGACGGCACGACATCGACACGCGGCCGCGGCCGTATGCGGCGTTGTGCGCTCGTACGGCACGCGTCGTGCGCACAAGCTGTGGATGGACTGTCGTGTGGAGGCGACCCATGACACGAGGACACCGGAAACGCCCACGCCGCCGCGCGGACCTGCCGCGCAACGCTGCTGACACGCCGCGCGATGCGCCGCGACGTCGCGGCAAGGCGGAGCCGCCCAACCCGCCGCGGACGACGACTGGGCGCTGGCTCACGACGCCGAAGTTCGGATCGGCCGGGAGCGGCGGGCTGGAGCTCGAACCGGGACCGGAACGGGACTGACGCGCAGCAGGCGCGGCGCACCGCGCCGCACGCACGCGCGGGCATGGCGTCGTGCGGACATTGCGAGTGAGAGAGCTGCCGCGGGGCCGTTGGCACGGTCCCCGGCTCCGCGTGTGCGCGGCAGCGGCCAATCGGGTGCATCTCTTGCACACGAACACACAGCATGCCGCTCCTCCTCACCTCCCGCAGCCGGCGCCTCGCCGCCTTGCATCACGACCGCGCCGCCGAACGGGGCGGTCGCCGTGACGAACTGTTCGGGCCCGATCGCCTCGCGGCGCACGCGCGCCACCTCGCGCGGCATCAGGTCCTGGCGGATTTCCGGATGGACCGGCTGCCGCTGCGCCGCGATCGCGGCCCGCTGCTCGCCCGCCTGCAGCGCAATGAACGCGTGCTCGCCGAGGTGCGCGCCGAGCTGGACGACGCCGCGCGCCGCGGCCTCGATGTAAGTCCGGCCGGCGCCTGGCTGCTCGACAACTACTTCGTCATCCAGGAGCAGGTGCGGGAAATCCGCGCGAGCATGCCGGCCGGGTATTACCGCGAACTCCCCAAGCTCGACGCGCCCAGCGCCTTCGCCGGCTTCCCGCGCGTGTATGAACTCGCCATCGAGCTCATCTCCCATACGGACGGATGCGTGGAGCTCCAGAACATCGAGCTCCTCGTGCGCGAATACCAGCAGGTGCATCCGCTGACGATCGGCGAGCTCTGGGCCCTTCCCATCATGTTGCATGGGACTGCTCGAGAACGTGCGCCGCATGGCGCTGCGGACCGCGCGCGACCTGGCGGATCAGGATGCGGCCGACCAGTGGGTCACGCGGCTCCGCAGCGCCTCGCTGGAATCGCGCGCCGCGCTGGCGCGGGAACTGTCCGCGTTCGTGCACGGGCCGCCCGAGCTCACGCCGGCCTTCCTGACGCGGTTTGTGCTGCAACTGCGCAGCCGGCGCACTGACTTCACGCCGCTGTTCTGGCTCGAGCAGTGGATCGCGGAGGACGGGATGAGCATGGAGGAGGCCACGCAGCGCTCCACGCAACGCCTCGCCCTCACGCAGCTCGTCATGGCCAACAGCATCACCAGTCTGCGCACCGTCGCCAGTCTCGACTGGCGCGCGTTCGTGGAATCGGCCAGCGTCTCCGATGCGACACTTCGCGGAGACCCGGCGGGGATCTACTCGGCCATGACGTTCGAGACGCGGGATCGCTACCGCCACGCCGTGGAGCGCCTCGCCAGGCGTGCCGGACGCACCGAGCCGGAGGTGGCAACCATCGCCGTTGCCGTGGCGGACGGGGCAGCGCGCGCCGATGCGCCCGTGCGTATGCGTCACGTCGGCTACTATCTCATGGATGAGGGGCGCGCCGATCTCGAGCGGGCGCTGGCCTACCGGCCGTCGCTCGGCGAGCGGGTGCGCCGCTGGGTGCTGCGCCATCCCAGCCCCGTCTATTTCGGCGCTCTGGCGCTGGCGACCGTGATGGCCGTCGCATTCTTTCTGCTGCCGCTGCCGGAGCACCCCGGGTGGGGCGCGATCGTCGCCGCGGCGTGCCTGGCCTTTCTGCCGGCCACCGCGGCGGCCATTGCGTTTGTCAACGAGCTCGTGACGAGTGCGCTGCCTCCGACGCGCCTGTCACGCCTCGACTTCACCGGCGGTGTTCCCGCGGACCGGCGCACCATCGTCGTGGTGCCGCTGCTGCTCTGGAGCGAGGATGCGGCGCACGACGCCGCGGACCGCCTCGAGACGCAGTATCTGGCCAATCGCGATCCCGCGATCCGGTTCGCCTTGCTCAGCGATGTGCCCGATGCCGCCAGCGAGCAGACGGACGCGGATGCCGCGATCATGCGCGCCGCAGTCTCGCACGTGCGTCGACTCAACGAGAAGTACGGCGCATCGGCGCCCCCCTTCTATCTGTTCCACCGGCCGCGCCGCTGGAACCATGCCGAGGGCGTGTGGATGGGATGGGAGCGGAAGCGGGGCAAACTGAGCGAGTTCAATGCCTATCTGCGTGGCGGCGCGCGCGACGCGTTTACCATCGTGGAGGGCGATACCGAATGGCTCGGCCAGGTCCGCTACGTCATCACGCTCGATGCGGATACCGTTTTGCCGCGTGGCGCGGCGCAGTCGCTCATTGGAACCATCGCGCATCCGCTCGTCAGCGCCGAATACGATGAGTCCCGCGGACACGTAACGCACGGCTACGGCATTCTGCAGCCGCGCGTCAGCGTGACGCTCGAAAGCGCGAACCGCTCGCGCTTCGCGCGGATCTACGCGGGCCATCCCGGCATTGACCCGTACACGACCGCGGTATCGGATGTGTATCAGGACCTCTACGCCGAAGGCACGTTCACGGGGAAGGGAATCTACGACGTGGATGTCTTCGAACGGACGACGCGCGGCCGCTTCCCGGAAAATTCGCTCCTCAGCCACGATCTCATCGAGGGCATCTTCGCCCGCGCCGCGCTCGTGACCGACATTGAAGTGTTCGATGACTTTCCCACGCGCTATCTGACGGCGGTTCATCGCCAGCAACGCTGGATCCGGGGCGACTGGCAGTTGCTTCCATGGCTTGGCTCGCGCATTCCGGGTGACGGCGGCGTGACGCCGAACCCGCTGCCGGCGCTCTCCCGATGGAAGATCACGGACAACCTGCGACGCAGCCTCGTGCCGATCGCGACGCTGCTCTGGCTGCTGCTCGCCTGGATCGTGCTGCCGGGCTCGCGCCTCCTGTGGCTGGTCGCCGTGCTCGCGTCGCTCGCGACACCCCTGCTGGCGCCGCCGGTCTTTGCCGCGCTGCGCCCGCCCGCCGGCCAGTCGTGGCGGCCCTATTACACCGCCGTCGCCCGCGACGCGAGCGCGGCGTTCGTGCAGTTCGTGCTGGCCGTCGTCTTCCTCCCCCATCAGGCATTCATCGCCGCGAGTGCCACCGCGCGGACGCTCTACCGCGTACTGATTTCGCATCGCCACCTGCTGGAGTGGGAGACCGCGTCCCGCGTCGAGCGCGTCACCTCATCTACGCGCACGGTGCGCTGGCGGCGCTTCGGCCTCGTGGTGGGCAGCGCCGCCATCATTGTCGCGCTGTCACTCTGGCGGCTGCTGGACAGTCGCACGCCTGGCGCCGTGGTCACATGGCTCGTCGCGCTGGTGATCGGCGTCATGTGGATGGCCATGCCCGAAATCGCCCACGTGCTGAGCGCGCCCCTCAGGCGCCGCGAACTCTCGCTGGCGGCCGCCGATCGTGTGGCTGCGCTGCGCTACGCGAGGCTGCACTGGGCGTACTTCGATCGCTTTGTGAGCGCCGACACGAACTGGCTCGCGCCCGACAACCATCAGGAGACGCCCGTGCCGGTGACGGCCATGCGCACGTCGCCGACCAATATCGGCCTGCAGCTTCTGGCAACCGCCTCCGCCTACGATCTGGGCTTCCTCACGCTGGATGACATGCTGGCGCGCGTGGAAGGAGCGTTCGCGTCGATGGATCGGATGCGCCGCTTTCACGGCCATTTTTTCAACTGGTACGATGTCACCGACCTTCGCGTGCTCGACCCGCCGTACGTCTCCACGGTGGATTCGGGAAATCTTGCCGGCCACCTGATCGCGCTCGCGGAGATGTGCCGCGCCCTCGCGCGCCAGGGCAGCGCCGCCGATGCGCGGCTGGCAAGCCTGGCGCGCCGCGCCCACGACTTCGTCATGGCCATGGACTTCCGGCTGCTGTTCGACGAGCGGCGCAAGCTGTTTTCCATCGGGTACGATGCGCGAACCGCGCGGCTCGACACGTCGTTCTATGATCTGCTCGCGTCGGAGGCGCGCCTCGCCAGCTTCGTTGCGGTCGCCAAGGGGGATGTCCCGGCAGAACACTGGTTCCGCCTGGCGCGCTCACTCACGACGGCGAGCGGCGCGACCGCGCTCGTGTCCTGGAGCGGCAGCATGTTCGAGTATCTCATGCCCGTGCTCGTGATGCCCTCGCGCCCCTTCTCGCTGCTCGACCAGACCCATCGAGCCGCGGTGCGGCGGCAGATGCACTACGCGCACGGCCGCGGCGTGCCATGGGGCATGTCCGAGTCGGCATACAACCTCCGCGACCGGCACGCCACGTATCAGTACCGCGCGTTTGGCGTGCCGGATCTCGCGCTGCGGCGCGGCCTGGCGAACGATCTCGTCGTGGCGCCCTACGCCGCCGCGCTGGCGCTGCTCATCGAGCCGCACGACGCGCTGGCCAATCTCGCCACGCTGGAGGAACTCGGCGCGCTCGGCGCCTACGGATTTCACGACGCGCTGGACTATACACGTCCCGAGCCCGGAGCAGCGAACGCGGTGGTGCGCATTGCCATGGCGCACCACATCGGCATGAGCCTCGTGGCGCTCGATAACGCGCTGCATCTGCATCGCGGCGAAGGGATCTGGCAGCGGCGGTTCATGGCGGACCCCATGGTGCGGGCGGCGGAGCTGCTGCTCGATGAACGCGTGCCGCGCCTGTACGTCGTGCAGCAGCCGCAGTCCGATGTGCCACGCGCCGAGGCGCCGGACCGGCCCGCGCGCGATGGGCCGGTACTGCGCGAGATCAGCACGGCGCACACCGGCGAGCCGCGCGTCGCGCTGCTGGGCGGACAGACGTACTGCGTGCTCGTGACCAACGCCGGGGCTGGTTACAGCCGGACCAACGGCATGGCCGTTACGCGCTGGCGTGCCGATGCCACCCGCGATGACACCGGCCAGTGGGTATACGTCAGGGATCTCGCCTCGGGACGCGTCTGGTCCGCCGCCCATCAGCCCACGGGAGTTCCGGCAGATGACTATCGGGTGACCTTCGCGACGGACCGGGCGCTCTTTGAGCGCTGCGACGGGGGCGTCGACACGCGAACCGAACTGGTGGTCGTGCCGCGGGAGCGTGCGGAGATCCGGCGGGTCACGGTCACCAATCGGTCGCACACGCCACGCGACGTGGAACTGACGAGCTATGGCGAGATCGTGCTCACGGATCCGGATGCGGACCGCGCGCACCCGGCCTTTCAGAGCCTGTTCGTGGAGACCGAGTGGGTTGGCGCGCGCGCCGCGGTCGTGGCCGGCCGCCGGCCCCGCGCGGCGACCGAGCGCGAGCGCTGGTGCGCGCACGTGGTGGCCGCGGGCCCGGAGCAGGTCGGCGAGGTGACCTGCGAGACCGATCGCGCGCGCTTCATCGGTCGTGGCCGCACGGCGCGCGCCCCACGCGCGCTCGATGATGCCGGTGCGCTCTCCGGCACCGTGGGCGCCGTGCTCGATCCGGTGTTCGCGCTGCGCATCCGCCTGCATCTCGATGGAGGTCGCGCCGCGACCGTCGCCTTCACGACCATCGTGGGCGACGATCGCGAGACGGTGCTGCAGCACGCGGATCGGTATCACGAGATCTCGGCATCCGAGCGCGCGCTGGCGCTCTCGTGGACGGAAGCGCAGGTGGAGCTGCGCGACCTCGATGTGACGCCCGCGGAAGCGGCGCTCTATCAGGAACTCGCCGGGGCGCTGCTGTACCCGCACGATGAGCTGCGCGCTCGCCAGTTCGAACGAGCCGAAAGCCGTCGCGGGCAGGAAGCCCTCTGGGCGCACGGGATCTCGGGCGACTGGCCGATCGTGCTTGGCACCATCAGCCAGGAGGCGGGCCTCTCCAGCGTGCGCCAGTTGCTGGTGGCGCACCGGTACTGGCGCATGAAGGGCATCACCTCCGATCTCGTCATCCTGAATGATCGGGGGCCGACCTATCAGCAGGAGCTGCAGGATCAGCTCACCGCGATGCTCCTCGGCTCCAGCGAAGGAGCGCTCGTCGATCGGCCGGGCGGCGTCTGCATTCGCCGCAGCGATCTGTTGGGTCCTGCGGATGTCGCGCTGCTGCGTGCCACCGCGCGCATCACCGTGATCTGCGACGGCGTGGGATTGGGCAAACTCACGCCGGTGTCCGAACCGTCGCCGGAAGCGGAGTTGCGCGAAAGCCAGATCCGGCGTGAGCGCGAATCACTCATCGACCGGCCGGAGCGGGAGTCCCGCGCGCTGGCCGACACCCGCCCGGCCCGGAGCGCGCCTCCGGCGCGGCACGCCGGTCGGCTCCTGGAGAACGGCGACTATGAGATTCGCGTGTCCGCGGCGAACCCCACGCCGGCGCCGTGGGCAAACGTGATCGCCAACCCGCGCGCGGGATTCTGCGTGACGGAACGGGGCGGGGGATTCACCTGGGTGGAGAACAGCTTCTTCTACCGTCTCACGCCATGGTACAACGATCCGGTAAGCGATCCCTGCGGCGAGGTGCTCTACGTGCGCGACGCCGAGTCGGGCGCATACTGGACCCCGACGCCCGGACCGTTCCAGTCCGCGGCCGCCGCAGGCGCCGAAAACGCCGAGTATATCGTGCGGCACGCGCCGGGCGTTACGACGTTCGGGCACACGCGCGATGGCATCACGACCGAGCTGGCCCTGGCCGTGCCCGAGTCCGATCCCGTGAAGATCGCGCGGTTGCGCATCACGAATCAGGGCACACGCCCGCGCCGGCTCACGCTCACCTCCTATGTCGAGTGGACGCTGGGAGCGCAGCGTGAGCATACGCGGCATCAGATCCATACGAGGCACGATGCCGCAACGGGCGCCATTCTGGCCCAGAACTTCTTTACCGATGATTACGCCGCGTGGACGGCGTTTTCGTGGATGAGCGAGCCCGTTCAGTCATTCACCGCCAATCGCGAGGAGTTCATTGGGCGGAACGGTGACCTTGGCGCGCCGGCCGCGCTGCAGCACGACGCGCTCTCCGGCACGACGGGTGCGGGCTACGACCCGTGCGCGGCGCTCCGCTGTGCCCTCACGCTCGAACCCGGCGAAACGCGCGTCGTGGTCCTGCTGCTCGGCGCCACGCGCGGCGAAGCGGATGCGCTGGATCTCATCGCGCGCACCGGCGCGCCCGGCGCCGCGACGGCGGCGCTCGCCGGCGCCGTGCAGGAATGGGACGCACGCCTCGCGACGATCACGGTGCAGACGCCCGATCCGGAATTCGACGCGCTGGTGAATCGGTGGTCGCTCTTCCAGGCGCTGTCCTGCCGGATGTGGGGTCGCTCGGGATTCTATCAGTCAAGCGGCGCGTATGGCTTTCGGGACCAGTTGCAGGACGCCATGGCGTTCGTGTATGCCGCGCCGGCCGTGACGCGCGCGCACCTGATTCGCTGCGCCGGCCGCCAGTTTGTCGAAGGCGATGTGCAGCACTGGTGGCACGAGCCCGGCGGGCGCGGCGTTCGTACGCGATTTTCGGACGATCTGGTCTGGCTGCCTTTCACCGCCGACCACTACGTGCGCGTTACCGGCGATGACAGCGTCTGGGCCGAGCGCGCGGCATATCTCACCATGCGCACGCTCGAGCCGGGTGAGCAGGACGCCTATGACCAGCCCGCCGTGACCGAGGAGAGCGGCACGCTGTACGAGCACTGCATTCGCGCGCTCGATCATGCGAGCACGGAGGGCGCGCACGGGCTGCCGCTCATGGGAGGCGGCGACTGGAACGACGGCATGAATCTGGTTGGTGCCGGCGGACGCGGTGAGAGCGTGTGGCTGGCCTGGTTTCTTCTCCTGACCTTGCGCCGGTTCGCCGAGCATGCGGATCGTCGGGGCGACACGGCGGTGGCGTCGCGATTCCGCGAGCGCGCGGCACGGTACGCCGAAGCCGCGGAGGCGCATGCCTGGGATGGCGCGTGGTATCGGCGCGCGTATTACGATGACGGGACGCCGCTGGGATCGGCCGCGAATGCGGAATGCCGGATCGATTCCATTGCGCAGAGCTGGTCGGTCATCGCCGGAGCCGCTCCCGCAGAGCGCACGCGCGCCGCCATGCACGCGGTGTACGAACAGTTGGTGCGCGAGGACGCGCGACTCATCATGCTGCTCACGCCGCCCTTCGACACGTCGACCGAGGACCCCGGCTACATCAAGGGATACCTGCCTGGTGTCCGCGAGAACGGCGCGCAGTACACGCACGCCGCGCTCTGGGTGGTACTGGCGACGGCGCTCGCTGGCGATGGCGATCGCGCGTCACATCTCTTCGCCATGCTCAATCCCTTCACGCACGCGCGCAGCGATGCCGATGTCGAGCGGTACCGGGTGGAGCCCTACGCCGTGTGTGCGGATGTGTACACCGCCGAAGGTCATGTCGGGCGTGGTGGCTGGACCTGGTATACGGGTTCGGCGGCCTGGAGCTATCGCGTTGCCGTGGAAACGCTGCTCGGCTTCTCGAAGCGTGGCAACCACCTGAGGATCGAGCCGTGCGTGCCGCGAACCTGGCGGGAGTTCACCATTGAGTATCACTTCGGCACGGCCCTGTATGTGATACACGTGCGCAATCCAGCCGGCGTCATGCGAGGCGTGAGCGCCGTCGAAGTGGATGGCCACGTGGTGGAGGATGGAACGGTTCGGCTCGCTGATGATGGTGCGACGCATCACATCACGGTGACTCTGGGCGCGCCGCGCACGGCCGAGGTTGACGCGAACATGCTGGCGCGGGAATGATCCGGCGCCAGCACGGTGGAGGAACACCGGCTGGCATGACTGCTGCACTGGACCATCCATGACATGCGTTCCCTTCATGATTCACAGCGTACCATGAGTACAAGCATCAGCGGCGCCCACGCTCCATGGACCCGACGGGTTGGCCATGCGCTGCCCGGCCTGTCCGCGCCGCGTGGAGCGGCCGTGGAGCGGGCACTGGACATACCCATCGCGCGCGAGACGCGCCGTCAACGCGAGCGCGTGCTCTACCCGCACGCGCGTCCCGCGCCGCGGTTCCAGCCCCGGGCACGCGCGGATGCCGTGAATCGAGTAGTGAACGTTCTGCTGGCGGTTGTCGCACTCGCCATGCTCCTGCCGGTACTTCTCCTCGTCGCGCTGGCCATCAAGCTCAATTCCCGTGGTCCCGTGTTCTATTCGCAGGTTCGTGTTGGCCTCGATCGCCAGCGCACCGCGATCCACGCGCTCTATGACCGGCGCAAACATGACTCGGGTGGCCGGCTCTTCACGATCTACAAGTTCCGCTCGATGCACGCCGATGCGGAGGAGCATTGCGGCGCCGTGTGGGCAACGCCGGAAGATTCGCGTGTGACAATGGTGGGTCGCTTTCTCCGGCGTACGCGCCTGGATGAGGTGCCGCAGCTCGTGAACGTGCTGCGCGGAGACATGAACATCGTCGGTCCACGCCCCGAACGGCCGAGCATTTTCGCCGACTTGCGCGACCAGATTCCAAACTATGGCGCGCGCCAGCGGGTGCGCCCCGGAATTACGGGGTGGGCACAGATCCATCACAGCTACGACACGTCGCTCGACGATGTGCGCACCAAGCTGCAGTACGATCTCGCCTACCTCGAGCGCCAGTCACTGGCACTCGATCTGAAGATCATGCTGATGACGGTGCCGGTGCTGGTGTTCAGGAAGGGCGGATGGTAGCTGGCCTTCGGGGCGCGGTCACCGGCCAGCCGCGCTGTTGTCCGGCCCGTGACTGGCGTTCGCTGTCTTGAGCCATCCGCGCATGTCCCCTTCAATCTCCTTCAGTCGCTGGTCGGTCTTCGCTTCGAAGCGCAGCACGAGTGCCGGTTCCGTGTTCGAGGCTCGAATGAGGCCCCAGCCATCGCCATAGTCCACGCGGGCGCCATCTATCTGGATCACGTGATGCGTGCTCCCGAAGTGCTCCACCGCGCGCCGGACCACGTCGAACTTCCGGTCATCCGGGCAGGGAATGCGCAGCTCCGGGGTGGAGGGGTACTCGGGGACATCGGCCAGCAGCGTGCGAATGTCCTGTCCGCGCGTGGAGACAATCGCCAGCAATCGTGCCGCCGCGTAGATGGCGTCGTCGAATCCATAGTAGTCGTCGCCAATGTACATGTGCCCCGAGAGCTCGCCGGCGAGCGGGGATTTCACCTCCGCCATTTTTGCTTCAATCAGCGAGTGGCCCGTCTTCCACATGAGCGGCACGCCGCCGGCGTCCTCAATGACCTTGGGCAGCGCCATGGAGCACTTGACGTCGAAGATGATGGACGCGCCGGCATGGCGGGGGAGGATCTCGCGTGCCAGCAGCGCGAGCACGCGGTCGCCCGGCACCATCGCACCGCTCCCATCGATGACGCCGACGCGGTCGGCATCGCCATCCACGGCGAGCCCCATACCGCACCGCTCGGCCTTCACCCGGGCGCTGAGGGCCCTCAGGTTTTCCGCATGGCTCGGATCCGGCGGGTGATCGGGGAAGTTGCCGTCGCTGGTACACGAAAGACAGGTGACGCGCGCGCCAAGCCGTTCCAGCACCTGGCGTGCAGGCGCGGCGCCCACGCCATTCGAGCCGTCGAGCACGACCGCCGGGTTCCCGGCGAAGGGTCCGATGCGACTCACGATGTCGTTCACGTAGTCATCCAGGACTTCGATCGGGCGCACACTGCCCTGTCCGCGAATGTGCCGCCCTTCGTGGATCAGGGTGAGAATGCGCTGGATGTCGTCGCCGTACAACGCGGCGGTGCCGATGCAGAGCTTGAAGCCGTTGAACTGCGGAGGGTTGTGCGACGCGGTGACCTGGATGCCGCCGGCGACCGCCCGCCGCTGCAGCGTCCAGTACAGGGCTGGCGTCGGGATTTCGCCGGCGTCCCACACCTCGATGCCGGACTCCGTAAGTCCCCCAACCAGGGCGTCATACAACTCCGGGCCGCTGATACGATTGTCCCGGCCGACGACAATGGCTCCAGTCTTGCAGCGGTCGGCTAGCAGCACCGGGAAGGCGCACCCGATGGCATGCGCCACCGTCGGCGTCAGGTCGCGGCCGGCAACGCCGCGAATATCGTACTCGCGAAAGATGGTGCTGGATATGAACTCGGTCATCGCATCGACGAGGGGGGCAACAGTCATGCCGGGAGCAATGCTGGTGCAGATCGACCAGTGACGAGGTCCGGCGCATCCGCCGCGACGGATCCGATTCCAGGAGCAGAGATGCCGCGCCGCGATCAGTTCACCGGAGTTCCGGATGAGCTGAACGGTTTGGTGGCGGACTTTGCTCCCGCCCTGCTAATGCTCGACCGCGACCTGCGCCTGAGCGGCGCGACGCCGGCGGCGGAGCGCCTCCTCCGCATCGGCGCGCAGCAGATGGGTCGCGTCATCGATGACATCGAGCTGCCCAGGTGGGTTGGTGAACTCCGAACGTTCGCGCACGGCGCGATGACGGCGAGTGCCATCAGCGAGCGCGAGGTCCGCGATGACGGCGGACGCTGGTACTCCATGCTGGTCCGGCCCTATTGGTCCGCGAGCAATCGCGTGGAGGGAGTTGTCGTCGTGCTGCGCCGGAGCGAACTGCGTCAGCGCGCCGCCCAGCAGGCCGAACGAACCCGGCAGCAACTGACGGGCGTCGTCCAGGCGCTCTCGCAGCCGTTGCTCCTGCTCGATGCGGATCTGCGCGTTCGCGTGGCCAATACGGCATTCTGCGGGGCGTTTCGGGTCACGCCGGCGCAGATCGTGGAATCGCCGTTCTTCGACCTCGACGACGGTAGCTGGGACGTCCCCGGATTTCGCGATCAGCTGGAGGAAATCATCGACAAGCCCGGCTGGATCGCGAATCTGGAGGCCGAGCACGACTTCAAGGCGCTCGGGCGCAGAACGATCGTCATCAATGCCCGCCGGCTCGACTTCGGTGAAGGCCGTCCGTTCATTCTGCTCGGCGTGGATGACGTGACGGTCCAGCGGCGGATCGAGCGCTATGAGTGCGTGCTGGCGGAAGTGAGTGAACTCGTGACGGTCACCCTCGACGCCAGTGCGCTCGTGGAGGGTGTGGCGCAGCTGATGGTGCCGGTGCTGGCCGACTGGGTAATTGTCGATACCCGCGACGACGCCGGGGTGTGGACCCGCGGCTGTGTGCTCCATCGGAATGAGGAGATGCAGGATGCCGCGCGACGCATCGCCGCACGCGCCTTCAGCAATGCCGCCAATCCGGTGTTTGGCGTACTGGAATCCGGAGTGCCCCTGGTAGCCGAGCGGATTTCGTCCGACGTGCTCGCCACCGTCGTGGACGTGGTCGACCGTTCCGCATTACCCGAACTGCTCACGCCGCGTTCCATCAAGATCGTTCCACTCGCTTCACAGCACGAAATCCTGGGCGCCATCACCTTGATCTCGGTAAACGTGGATACGCATCTCGTGCCGAGCATGCTGCCGCGGGCGCAGGAGCTGGGCCGGCGTGTCGCATTCGGCCTGGAGCGCATTAAGATTCACCGGGACATGTCCGTCGCACTCGACGTGGCACGGTCCGCCAATGAAGCGAAGAGCCGGTTCCTGGCCAACATGAGCCACGAACTGCGCACGCCGCTCAATGCCATCCTCGGCTATGAGCAACTGCTCCAGATGGAGCTGCACGGCCCCCTCACGGCGGCTCAGCGGAAGGCGCTGGAGCGGATCGAGAGCAGCCAGCATCACCTCACCGGCCTCATAGACGACATTCTGAGTTTCGCCAAACTGGAGGCGGGCACGACCACCTTCGAGCCGGAGATGGTCACGCTGGACCACGTGATCGCCGCGTCGCTCGACATGATTGCGACCCAGCTCCAGCGCAAGCACATCGACTACGAGTACCAGCGTTGTGGTGCGGCGTGCACCGTGTACGCGGATCCGGTGCGACTGCAGCAGGTGATCGTCAACCTCCTGTCGAACGCCACGAAGTTCACGCACGCTGGCGGACGGGTGGTCGTCCAGTGCGAGGGGCACGAGCGGAGCGTCGACATCCGCGTCATTGACACCGGCATTGGCATTCCGGGAGACAAACGCGAGGCCGTATTCGAGCCCTTCGTGCAGCTCGACAACGCGCTCAACCGGCGTGGCAGCGGCACGGGTCTGGGCCTGGCGATCAGCCGCGATCTCGTGCGCGCGATGGGCGGTGAGCTGCGGCTCGCGAGCCGTGAAGGTGAGGGCTCGACCTTTACGCTCACGATGCCGCGGGGGGCGGGAAGCGGCCGACCGGCAGAAGGCCCGACCGTCTGAGGGAAGCGGCCGCCGAAGGCGGCCTGCGGGAAGCGGTCGCCTTTGGCGACCTGCGGGAAGCGGTCGCCTTTGGCGACCTGCGGGAAGCGTCGCGCACGGCGCGACTGCGGGAAGCGCCGAACAGGCCAATTCTCGGCGGCTGAGGGGGAACTGGCCCCACCGTGCCCCCTTGTCTCAGAAATCTACCTCTCCCCACCGCCGTTCAGTTGGGGATGGCCAGTGCGGAATGGAGAATCGAAAACGGCTGGCGTAGGGCGTAACCGCAGTCGCGCTGCGCGCGACGCTTCCCGCAGGCGCTGAGCCGTCAGGCTCAGTCGCCGCTTCCCGCAGGTCGCCAAAGGCGACCGCTTCCCGCAGTCGCGCTGCGCGCGACGCTTCCCGGTAACGCCATCAGCGCCAGCGGGACTTCACGCAGTCCGCGCCAGTGATGCGTTGCACCCGATGCATCGCGAAGGAGCATCTGCGCGGAGATGCCGCCATCGAGCAGCACCGCATCGCGGCTGCCGAGTGCGCCCATGAGCGCGGCCATCTCTGGTGTCGTGAGGCCGAACGGCACCGGCCCGAGCGTGCCGCCGAATGCTCCGAATCGGGTGAGCGCGACGAGCAGCGTCCCGTCCGCCAACCGGCCGAGCGCCAGGCGTGCGTCGCGATGGGCGACATCAAGGCCGTGGCCGTTGGCGCGCAGTGGCTCGGGGACCACGCCGGAATCGAGCAGCGCGGGATAGGACTCGAACGCCCACGCCACGTGCGTCGGTGCATGACGGAGCACGTCGTTGCCGCGCAGCCAGTGGAGCATTCCGCTGGAATCCATCACGACGGCGACCGACAACGGCCCGCGCCCCGGCGCGAGGAACTGCCGTCCGCCCAGCACGACCCAGCCCCAGGGAAGTGCCTGCACGAACTGGCCGGCGTTCACCGCGAAGACGGCGTGCGGGTCGGCGCGCGTGAGCGTCCACGCGGGAGTGAGTCGCGCGGTGAACGCCGTGTCGAGTCGCAGCCGAACCGCGCGCGGATCGAGCTTCACCAGCACCACGCGTGTCCGCCATGCCTCGCCGGAGCCGGCGAGCTCGATTTCACTCCACAGCATCCCGGCGCCGGCCGCGCGCCACGATATCGCGTTGGCCAACGCCGAGTTCGGCTCGGTCCAGCGCTCCGGCGCCCGGTCCGCGCGCCACCAGACGCGCCACGCACCAGCGGTGCGCACGGCCAGCGTGGAGCGGGGCAGCGCCACGCCAGTGGGACTACCCGGCGCGCCGAGCAGCAGCGCGCCGAGCACGTAGGCGATGGCCCGCTGCACGCCAATCACCGGAAGATGCCGGAGTACTGTTCGAGTTGCTGTTTGTGCGAGTCGAGCAGGGCGTATTCCGTCTTGCTGAGATTCCCGTTGCCGTTCGGAGCGTGGTACCAGGTGGTGAGGCGCTCGAAGGCGACGTTGTAGGCGACGATGTCCATCCCGCTCGCCCGCGAGCCCTCCGTCCCCATGCGGTTCTCGATCGAGCGAACGCTGTCGCTCAACGTATTGGCGAGAGTGGAGAGCGAATCGGCCCGTGCGAGCCACGCAGGCTTTGCGGGAACCTTGCCGCACTCCCTGTCCACCTGTGCCGAATCGGCCTTCGGGTTGATGCCGAGCATCTTTGCCTGGAACTGTTGATTGAGCGCTATCGCTCCCTTCATGTCGCCCTTCGCCTGAAGCGCGGCGGACTCGCGGGCCAGCGCCATGTACTGCTGCATGGCCGCTGGATCGTTCATGAGATTCGCCTGCTTTGCCTCTGCCGCCTTCTGGTGCGCGTCGTTGATTTTGCTGAAGGCATCGTCACGGCAATTGCCGACATCCTGCGTGGACTTGTTGTACGCCGCGTTCTCGGCGCCATGCTGTTCCATGAGGCTGCCGTATTCGCGGCTTGCCGACTGTTCTCGCGTGACGAGCGAGCCGCGCGTCTGCGTCATGTTCTGAATGAGAGGAAGCGCGCGCAGCAATCCCTGCACCGATTGCTCCGTGAGCTCGGGCCCTCCCGCAGTGGGTGTCGCCGCTGCTTCGCTGCTGGTTGCCTTCCTGGCCTTCTTGATGAGGTTGCCGAACTGCGCCGATGCGCTGGCCGGGATCGCGAGCGAGAGGGTCAGTCCGACGGCGAGCACCTGCGAGATGAAGCGTGGCATGAAGAGCTCCCGAACGAGTCAGTGGGGTCCGGCTCGACGCCGGCGAGGCCGGGACGAGAGGGCGCCGCGCACACCGCCGCGCACACATGTAACGCAGGCAAGGCCGTGCGACTCTCACATTGTCGCCGGAGCGCCGTCCGCGTCCCCTTCACGGAACAGGGGTCCGACACGCGCTCGCGGTGTTCCACAACGACAGGGCGTCCGGCGGATACCGCCGGACGCCCTGGTTGGAGGTGGAAGGGCCGGAGCCGGCAGTCGTGCCGGCTCCAACGTGCCTGGGCTTACCGACCTCGTCTGCCCATGCGGCTGCGCATGTCTTCCAGATTCTTGTCGAACGTCTTCTGCTGGTCGGGCGTGAGGACGTTGCGAATGTCAGCCGTTTCCTTCTGCATGAGCTGACGGCGCTGTGCCCGCGCATTCGAATCCGGTGGCGAACCGGGTGTGAAGGCCGGCATCTGCGACTGGTAGCTCGTCTGGATCGAATCAACGGACGCCTTCTGGGCGCTGCTCAGCTCAATGCCCTTGAGCAACTGGTCCATCATGCGGGCCCGTCCACCAGCCCGTCCGCCCTGCTGGCTTCCCTGATCGCTTTGAGCGCTCACTGTGGTCGCGGCTCCGCCCAGAAATGCGAGCGCCAGAATAGCGATGTACACGCGCTTCATGATATCCCTCCGGAGGATGGTTGTAGCCGGGAACCGGTCGCCGCAGGCTCGTGCCGTCTGCTGCCAGCGTCTGGCCCGACAATCTTTACGCGCCCCCCCTCTGTGGCGTTGCGGGCGCGCGTTGCTCTTGACGGGCGGCAGGTTAAAGCGCGACAATCGAGGGATGCATGCTCAGTCGATTGGCCGCCGCGCGGCGGTTTGCGCCTTCCTGCTGGCGGCCTGTCTGGTCACTGGCACTACCGCGCGTGCGCAGATTGTGCCCGCGGGAAATCCGGTGGCATTCGGCACGGACAGTCTCTACGCCAAGATCTTTCTGGCGATTGGCGACGGCGCGTCGCCGGCCTTTCCCATCCGGGGCGTGCATTTGCTGCTGATCGCGGCAAACGGCGACACCACGCGACTGGCGACGGATGGAGCGGGCGCCGCGGCTGCCTACGTCGCGCCGGGCGATTACGAACTGGAGTCGCGTGATCCCGTGAATTGGAGAGGGATCGACTACTACTGGAAGATGCGCCTCTCGGTCGCGCCGGACATGACCGACCTGGTGCTCAGTGTGGCGAACGCGGCGCCGCCCATCGTACCCAGCCTGGCTTCCCGCGGGCCGCGAGGAGATCTCGGCAGCGCGGTCACCAATGCCAGTCGCGTGACCTCGCTCAGCGATCGGCCCGTTCGCACGAACCGCCGGACGATCGAGTGGCCGCGGGGCGTGCACTGGGACGTGTTCGAGCAGTACTTCAGCCCGGCGGCCGTAGTGGGAAAGGATCTCCCGCTGCCGAAATCGCTCAAGGTGCTGGTGTTCGACCAGCCTTCGGAAACCCGCCAGCTCGACGCCTTCCCCGACGACTGGCGTGACATTCCGGACAGCGCGCTGGTGGCGTTGCTGCAGAAGGCGACGCGCACGCGGCCGTAGCGAGAGGGTTCAGCGTGCGCCGTCCTGGGTGCTCCGCGCGAGCAGTAGCGCGCGCCCGGCGCGACTGAACACCGCGTTCGTGTAGCGCGTGCATCGCTCACTCTTCCCCCGGCACCCATTGTAGCGTCGCAAGGCTTCCGTGAGCGAATCCGAGCTGTCAATGGCCATGCGCAGGATGCGCGTGCCGTAGCACACGTTCACGTCCGCATTGCGCAGGTCATCGCCACACCCCGTGATGTGTTTGCGCCAGAAGGGCTGCACCTGCATCACGCCCACGGATCCGTCGTGCGCCCGCGCCCGAATGTCGAGATGAGGATTCTCCACGCCAATCACGCCTACGAGCAGCAGCGGATCGATCGACTGGCTGCGTGCGTGGCGCACGACGGCGGCCGCCACGACCCGCGCGCGCGACTCGCTCGCCCCGTTCGCGCGCAGCAGCGACGCGATGAGGCGTATCGAGTCGGACGTCACCTCGCCCGTGCTCACGACAGACACCGCCATGCCTGTGTGGATGCTGTCGAGGGCCTGGCTGTCGGCCGGGGTTTGCGCGTGTATGCGCGGCGCGAGCAGTGCGAGCGCCACGAGCACGAAGAGCGAACGGGCGGGGCTGCGCACGATGTCCTCCGGATGTCGCGGTGTGAGGGAGTGACGACGCGCCCGCACCACGGCAACACGCCCGCCCCACGCCACCCCGCCCTTGGGAATCGGCAATCGGGAATGGGGAATCTGCCGCCCCACGCCACCCCGCCCTTGGGAATCGGCAATCGGGAAGGGGGAATCGTGGGAATGGGGAATCGGCCTCCCCGCTGCCACTCCCATCCGCCCGTACTTTTGTTGATTCTTCTCCAGCTCCCGATTCCCCATTCCCACGATTCCCCATTCCCGATTGCCGATTCCCCAAATCCCGATTCCCGATTCCCGATTCCCGATTCCCATGCATGGTCTCAAAGGTGAACGCGTCCTCATGCGCATCCACATCGGAGAGCGCGACAAGTATCACGGCAAGCCGTTGTATCAGG
>DATNDS010000196.1:0-13440 GCA_035553215.1 Gemmatimonadaceae bacterium | reverse complement strand
GGATGCGCGTGTGGTGGTGTTCCGTCTGGCTCCCGGCGAGGAAGTGGCGCCGCACACGAGCCCTTCCACGGTGATGCTCCTGGCCATTCACGGCGATGGCCTGCTCCTCGGTCCGGATGGCGAGCGCGCCGTGCACACCGGTACACTCGTCACGTTCGAGCCCAACGAGCTGCATGGGATGCGCGCGACGGACGGCCCGTTCACGGTGCTCGCCACCATCACTCCGCGACCCGGGATCCGCTAACGATCCGCGGGCAGCCCGTCAGGGTCGCCGAGTGGTCAGCGCCGGACAGACTGTCAGGGTTGCGGAGTGGTCAGCGCCTGGCCCTGTCGCTGCGCCGCCGCGATCAGCGAGTCACCGCGCGCGGTGGCGTCCTGCACGAGTTTCTGCGCCTGCTGATCGGCCTGCTGTCGCAGTTTGTCGGCGCCAGCCTGGGCGACGATTTTCAGGGCGGGATTGTTGGCCTGCGCAACCATGGCCGTCGCCTTCGCGTCGGCCTCCCGCTTCACGCGCGCGGCCAGCGAGTCCGCCTGCTGCCGAAGTACGGCGGCCTGCTGCTGCGCCTGGGCGACGAGTGAATCGGCCCTGGCGCGAGCGACCCGTTGCACTGCCTGCTGAGCCGAATCGACGCGCTGTTTGACGTTCGTCACGGTGCTCTCGACCTTCGTCTGCACCGCCTGTTGCACCGCCTCCTTGACCGATCCGGCGGTTCCCGCGAACGAAGGACGTATCACCGGATCGGTCACGGTTCCCGTCACCCTGGCGCCAATCGACACGACTGCCGCGCTGCCCAGGTTGATCCCGGCGCGCCCGGCGCTCGAGGCGAGCGAGCTGATGGCCTGATTCGCTCCTGAGCCGAGCATCTTCGTGGGCACCGCGAGCGCGAGATTGTAATCCAGCGTCCGGTCAATGCCGTTGGACCCGGAAACGGTCACCGCCAGGTCGCCAATGTGCGCGTCGAAAGGCTGGACGGTGAGGCGGCCGTTCTCGATGCGGAACTTGTCGGCGAGCGGTTGCAGCGTGGGATTCCGAAGCTGATCCATCTTGAGCACGTCGGCCAGCTTCACCAGCACCGGGAATCCCTGAATGGCAACGCTGCCGGTACGGAACGATCCCTGGCCCGTGAGCGCGGAGAAGACCGGCATCATGTCCTCGGCGAGCGGCCCGGTGAGGTCGAGCTGGGCGTTGAGAACCCCGTGGGTGTACCGCGCGACGGGCGCGAGTTGCTGCACGGTGACCAGTTTGCTGAACGCGGTCGGGATGTCCAGCGAATCCACCGTCACCGCAAGGTTGAACGTGGGGCGCGCCGGCGTGGTGGTCTCGTAGAATCCGCTTGCGGTCACCTCGCCGCCCAGCATGTCCATGCGGAAGCCGTCGAATGTCACTCGCTGATCCTTCACGCGTACGGCTCCGCGCGCATTGGCAATGTCAAGCTGCCCGTAGAGGAGCTGTTTGACCGTGGCGTGCAGCGTGAAGTCCACCCTGGGCGGCACCGCGATCACCTTTGACTTGTCGCGGGAGCGCCACTCGTTGAGATCGAAGCGATGGCTGGCGACGGTGGCGTCACCACGCAGCTCGTCGTCGTGCAGCACGAAGCCCAGGACGTTGTCGAGGGTCCCGGTGGCGCTGATGTCACTGTTGCCAATCCGTGCCGCAAATGACGAGAGCTCCGCATGGCGCGGCGTGAAGGCCAGCCGTGCGGAGTCGATCGCAATGGGACGCGGCACCGCCGCGCTGTTGAGCGCGAGCCGGGACACACCGAACGATCCTTTCGCGGCAATCCGGTCATACGTCCCGGCGTCCACCCACGATTTTCGTGTGTGCACGGCCAGGTCCGCCGTGATCAGGCCGGTGAGCTGCTTCACGTCCGGCAGCTTCACGGCGCGTTGCACATCAGCGAGATCCACCGAACCCTTGAGCGTGACGTCAATGTCGGGATCGCTCACCGGGGTGCGCAGCACGAGCCGCGCATCGAGCGGACGCTGGCCGAGCGCGACGTGAAAGCGATTGAGCGCGACGACGGTACTGTCGATGCTCCCGCCCGGATTGTCGACCGCCAGATCCAGCGCGATGTCGCGCGCGGGGAGCGGCAGGTCCGGGTAGCGGAAGGCGCCATTCTCCACGATCGCCTTGAGGGCGAACGCCGGGACGACGTGCGCCCCGTAGTTGCCGTGCACGCGCCCCGCCACCGACATCCTGCCGGATGTCTGCAGACTCCTGAAATCCCGCGCGTAGATCGCCGGCACGAGCGAAAGGATGCTCGCGAAGGCTGTGCCGGGTGACGAAAAGGTGAGATCCAGTGCCGTCGTGCTGTCGCCGAGGCCCACAGAGCCGGCAAACGCCAGGACGAGATCATTGAGGTGCAGCGTGTCCTGCGCGAACGTGAAGCGGCGGTGGCGCATGTCCGCACCGACCTTCGCATCCAGCGCCAGCGCGACGTCACTCAGGTACGGAATTCCGGCGAAGTGGTACGAAACGCTGTCGGCGCCGACGCGCGTGGCGAGGTTGAAACTGTCCTGCGCGAAGTCTCCGTTGAGCGCGAGCTCGAGCCCGGACACCGCGGCAGTGGAGTTCGCGTGCCGATCGTCGTAGCGGATGCTTCCGTCGTGGATGGCGAACTGCCGCAGCGAGACGGCGAGCGCCGTGCTCGTATCGGTCGTGGCGCCTCGCGGCTGCTTGCGCACGATGTTCCAGTTCTCATTCCCATCCGCGAGTACCAGCAGCCGGGCCGCGGGCCGCTCCATGTTCACCTCACGCACGACGATGGCGTCGCCATGGCGCAGATTGCGGATCACGCTGCCCACATCGAACACGACGCGGAGCTGCCGCATGGCGAGCAGCGTATCACCCGCGAACGGCTTCAGTCCCCTGATCGTGAGATCGTTCAGCCGGAACGTGACGTTGGGAAAGTCGCGGAGCAGACTCAGGCCGACGCCACTCCAGCTCACCTGCGCATTCACCGACTTCGCGAGTTCCGTCTTGACCCGTGCCGCGATGCGGTCGCGAAACAGAAACGGGAGGACGAGCAGCAGGATGAGAATGGTGCCGAGTGCCGCGGCGATGCCGACAGCCAGCTTGCGGCGAGTGCGCATGAAGCCTTCCGGATGACGGACCACAGTGACGTGCACGAAGCACAGGAGTACGGCACACCGCCTCTGCTCGACGCGGCCTCGCGGGAAATCTAAGGCTTCGCTCGCGGTGTGAGCACCGGCCGGATTGTCTCGAGAGCCGGGGCGAAGAGCGTGAACTGGTCCGGATCGGCGAATATCGCGGCAAAGTCCTCCGGCCGGAACGCGCGTACCAGGCGCTGGGCCCACGTCGTGCGCAGGAGCCGGGTGTAATAGTCAACGTCGTAGTCGCGCGAGTCCTCCGCGGCGACGTCGTCATCACCCAATGTGGCGCCGCCGCCGCACAGTCCCGCGTCACCGTTCTGCCTGCGGTACACGCGCACCCGGTCGCCCACGCGCCACGTGGACTGTCCGGCGGTGAGCAACGCCTCGTACGGCAGTTCGCGACGCGTGCTCCGCGATGCGAGATATGCGTGCGGCGACTTCATCAGCCGCACACGCAGGGACACGTCGGCGGTTGGCAGCGACCGGCTGCGCAGAGCCGACAGGGTAGCCAGATAGCTCTCCCGCACGCCCACGATGTCGCCCGCGAGCAGGCGTTCGACGGCGCGCCGCAGGAACGCCTCGCCGAACGGCTCGGAGCGGCTCGACCGGAACGCCACACCCCTGAGCAGCAGCGATCCGTCATGATGCAGCAGCGCATAGTTCTTCGGCTCGTGCGACAGCATGGCGGCATAGCGACCTTCGAACTCCAGTTGCACCAGCGGCGGCAACAGCGCCGCGACCTCCGCGACGACCCGGCGTTCGTCCGCCTCACTCCACGAGGGTGGCACCGCGAAATACACGCCGTCGGTGTCCGCCTCAATGAGCGTCACGCCGCGACGGGCGAGCTCGCGGCACATGAGCATCAGCACCTCGCGCCCGCGTCGGGTCACTTCGTTGGCCGCATGAACGTCCGAAAATCGCGTGAGGCCACCCGCCGCCAGATAGCCGTAGGCGGAATTCACGATGATCTTGAGTGCCGCCGACATGGCCAGTTGTGTGTACCGCTCCGTCGATCCCGGTGCGGCTGCGCGGGCACTCGCCTTGGCCTCGAGCCGGCGTTCGACGAGGCTGTCCACGAGCGCGAGCAACACCCCAAGCCGGTCGCGCGATGGACCAATGCGATACGCGCGCATCAGTGATGGGTACAGACTTGCCACATCCGCCTTCACTACGCGATGCGCGACGCCCGATGCGAAGAGATGCAGCGCGGCGCCGCTGTGCGACGTACCGTCGCCCGCCTGGTGCGCGGGGAGCGCCATGCCCGCACGCAGATACGCGCGCACGAGCAGGGGATCGATGACGCCGGTGGCTGCACCGGCATCGGCGAGCCGTTCATAGCGGCGCGGCACCATCTGGGCGAGTGCGAATGCGGCGCCGCCGAGCGTGCGGGAGAGTGCGGCGGCTTCCTCGACGTCGTCGGTCGCGTAGCGCCGGACCCGTTCCGGATCGGTGCGGTACGTGGCGTAGACCAGATGGCCCGGGATGTACTCGCGGTCGGGCGCGGCGAGCCCCAGATGCCGGGCAACCGCCTTGAGGCCGTGTCCCGGAAACTCGCGCGTCGAGAAGTCGTGGCGGCGCACGGCGTCCAGCGTGTCGATCAGCTCGCGGCCCGGAGCCACGAAGCGCAGGCGCCGACGGTCGTCCGGATTTCCGCTTACCGCGCGGGCGGGCACACCGCGTCTGGCGGCGCGCTGCCTCAGCGCCGCTTCGGCAAGGCGTCCGAGCGCCAGGTGCGCGCCCAGGCGGCGCGCGCGCTGATCCAGAAAGGGCAGGTCGAAGCCGTGCAGATTGTGATTCTCGATCACGTCGGGATCCGCCGCGCGGACGCGCTGCACGAGTTGGTGGATCAATTCCGCTTCCGCGCGATCGTCCGCACCGTGCGCCTCGAGAACTTCGGTGTCGCCCGTGGGATAGCGTATCGAGATGAGAAAGATGCGGTCGCGGCGCGGATCGAGACCCGTCGTTTCCAGGTCGAATTGCAGGCGATGCACCTGATCGAAGGCGAGGCCCCGGAAATACGCGCGACCGGTCGCGACGAGGTACTGTTCCTCGGGCGGCAGCACCAGCGCACTGTCGCGCTCGAGTTCGGCGACGTGCGCGATGCGCCGTCCCAAGCGCTCCGATGCCCCGCGGAGAACTGCTGCGACCAGCGCGCGACCATCATCGGCGCTCACGAGATGCCGCAACTGGCCTGGTCCGTCGAGTTCGCGATGGCACACGCCGGCCACAGAACCGGAGTCGCTGCCGCGCTGCACGTCGAGGTACCTGAGATCCGCGTCGTGCTCGAGGAGCAGCCATGGGCGAAAGCGCTCGTCCTCGCGCACGAGCGCGCCGCTTTCCGCGATGCGCCGCCACACCAGCGCCCGGCCATCCAACGTGGCGTGGACGGAAACGATTCCCGGCGTCGGATCCCAGCCTGACAGCCACTCCTCCTCGGGGGGAGTCACGAGCAGGCGCAGCAGCGGCGGAGCGCGGGTAGCGTGGCCGGCACGTTCCGCGCGCCCCGCATCTGGTTTCTGATCAGCGCCCGGAGTGCCGCCCCGGGCATTGCAGCGCGGTTCACAGTGCCAAGCTACCAGGCGAGCGTCCGGCGTGCTTGCCGGCCCATCGGGAGGGACTCGCACCGGGTCCATCGCTCGTCGGGTGGCGAACGAGCGCTGTAGGCCGTTGCCGCACAGAGCGTCGTATCCCGCCGGACAGACACGACTGGCGGAGGCCGCCAGATTGTCTCCTGCACGCTGGCTCGCATCGCGAGCAACGGGCCCTTCGCCGAGGGCGCGGCAGGCGGCCCGCTGAAGCGACAAGACGCTCCGGGGAGAGTATTCCGATGCTGAAAGTACGCGAGATCATGACGCCCAACGTCTATACCCTTGCACCGGAGACGACGCTGCGGAATGCCGTGTCGCTGTTCACCGAGCGGCACGTGGGTGGTGCGCCGGTCGTCACCGGTGGCCGGGTCGTGGGCGCCGTGTCGATGACGGACATTCTCGATCTCCAGGCGGATGGCGTGGCCGAGCCGCGCGATTGTGACACGCAAATCGAGCAGGGGAACGCGGCGGACGATGAACTCTCGAGCTGGTCAGGCGACGATGATCCGCCGGCCAGCTACTTCGCGAAGCTCTGGAGAGACGTGAGCGGCGCGGAAGCGGAGGATCAGGTCGAGGCGTCGCCGCCAGAGCCGGATCTGCTCGGCGAACATACGGTCTCGGACGCCATGAGCCGGCGTGTCTGCCGGATATCGCCAGACGCCGACGTGTCCGAGGCGGCGGACTACATGAAACGCGCCGGGATTCATCGCATGTTCGTCATGGAAGGGGAACGGCTGGTGGGAATCGTGACCACCATGGACATTGCCAGGGCCGTGGCCGAGCACAAGCTGTATGTGCGGCGCTTCGTTTTCGAGCGCCGCCGCGCCCGGCCATCAGCCTGACAGGCGGACCGGTCAGACGACGCCCGGCACGGTGACCGAGGCACCCTGCCGAGCCAGTTCGCGCTGCGCCACACTGGCACCCGAGGGGGCGAGCAGCACCGAGCAGTGCGCGACACGGAGCAACTGTGTGGCCACGCTGCCCACGAGGAGCCGCTCGACAACGTGGTAGCTGTGGTTGCCCGCGGCAATGAGGTCCGCGCCAACGCGCGTGGCGAAGGCCACGATCTCCTCTGCCGGATTTCCCTCGAGCTCCACCGGCACGACGCGGTCCGTATCATCCGCGCCCATCTGGCGCATGGTTCGCGCGAGCAGCTTCCGCGCAAAGTGTGCATAGCGCTCCCGCCAGTCACCGAGCGCATCCGGCGGCAACTCGACATCCGGACACGCGTGGACGAGGGACAGCGTCCCGCTGTCGTCGAGCAGTTCGAATGCGGTGCGCGCCGCATTCACGCTGGACGGGCTGAAGTCCGTGGCGGCGACGACAGTGTGAGGGAGCCCGGTGCTGCCCGGTGCAACAGCGAGCACGGGCACGGTACTCCAGCGCGCGATCTCCAGGCCGATCCCTCCGCTCGACAGCCCGTTCGCCGATTCGTTCGCGCCGCTGCCGACCACGATCAGATCGACCATCTGCTGCTCCGCTTCAGCGGCGATGGCCAGTGCGGCGCGCCGGTCGTGCCGCAGGACGGTCTGCAGCACGGTCGCCTCCTCCCGCGCGGCGATCGCGCGCGCAACGCGAAGCGCACTGTCGGAGTCAGGCTGGCTCTGGGTGGCAACGAGAATGCGATGCATGAGTATCCTCCACGATCAGATTCGGATGCGTGCGTTGCGTCACGACGACAAGCTACGCCACGCCGATCACGCGGTCTGTCGGCGGACTCTCGGACGTTCTGTCAGCCGGAAGCAGACGCGGTGTCCGGCATCCCCCCACGGCCGGCCGCATATCGACGTATCAGCGGCTGGCCCGGAGCGCGTTCACGATGACGGCGAGATCGATCGCTTCCTGCGCAATCGCGCCGGCCACGGGTGGAAGAGCGCCGGCTGCCGCCGCGAGCATGCCAATGGCGCTCAGGCCGAGCCCGACGAGAATGCATTCGCGGGCAATCCGGTACGTGCGCCGGCCAATGCGAATCGCATCCGCCACGCGCGACAGATCGTCGGCGAGCAGGACGACCCCGGCGGATTCGGCCGCAATTCCGCCGCCATGGGCCGCGAGCGCGACGCCGACCTGGGCCGTGCTCAGTGCCGGCGCGTCGTTCGTGCCATCTCCGACCATCATGACGGTTTCCCCGGATGTCACCAGATCACGCACGATGGCGACCTTCTCCTCGGGAAGGAGGTCGCCATGCACCTCCGTGATCCCTGCCATATCGCCCACGGCGCGCACGTTCTCCGCGTGATCGCCGGAAACGATGAGAATGCGGCGTACGCCGAGCTGGGTGAGTTGTGCAATGGTCCGGGCAAGCTCTTCGCGCGTCTGGTCCGCGAATTCGATCATCC
This sequence comes from Gemmatimonadaceae bacterium, assembly GCA_035553215.1. Lineage (GTDB taxonomy): Bacteria > Gemmatimonadota > Gemmatimonadetes > Gemmatimonadales > Gemmatimonadaceae > JADGGM01. The sequence goes on along the minus strand of DATNDS010000196.1, from coordinate 5,399 downwards.
CCGCCATGGCTCCGTCAATCGTGACGAATGCCCGCAGGGCGGCACCGTCTCCGGCCATACGATTCGTGACGCCATCGGGATCGCGCACCTGTTCGAGGCTGTAGGATCGCGCACCAACCGTCACGAGGTGCCCGTCAACCTCACCGGCCACGCCGCGCCCCGGATCGTCGCGTGCCCATGTCGGATCAGGCACATCGACTGAGGCCGCGTGCGCTGCCTCCACCACGGTCCGGGCAAGCTGATGGCTGGAGCCCTGTTCGACGCCGGCCGCCAGTCGCAGCACCGTGTTGGCGCTGATCGCATTCGTGGTGATGACGCGACGCACCGCTGGCCGGCCAATGGTGAGCGTTCCAGTCTTGTCGAACACGGCCGCGGTCACCTTGCCAAGCTGCTCGAGCGCGGTGCCGTTGCGCACGACGATCTGCCGCCGTGCGGCGCGATTGATCCCGCCGAGAATGGCCACGGGCGTGGCCAGAATGAGTGGGCACGGCGTGGCAATCACCAGCACGGCCAGCACGCGCACGGCGTCGCCCGAGATCAGCCACGCCACCGCGCATGCCGCGAGCGTCACGGGGGTGAACCAGACGGCGTACCGATCGGCAAGGCGCTGGAGCGGAGACTTGCTCGCCTGCGCGGAGCGCACCAGCTCCACGATGCGCGCATACTGGCTCTCGCTGGCGAGGGCGACTGCACGGATGGTGAGCAGCGACTCGCCGTTCATCGTTCCGCTCAGGAGCCGCGTGCCCGGTGCGGTGGCAACCGGCAGGGGTTCCCCCGTGATGCGCGAGACGTCCACGTGCGACCGCCCCTCCTGTACAATGGCATCGCAGGGGATCATCTCGCCCGGGCGCACCAGCAGCTCATCACCAACCGCAATGTCCGCGACGGGAATGTCCTCGGTGCTGCCTTGCCGAACGCGGTGCGCCGTGCGCGGAGCCGCTGCTTCCAGCTCGCGCACCGCGAACGAGGCCCGGCCTTCGGCGTAGCGCTCGAGCGCCTCGCCGCCGCTCTGCATGATCACCACGATGAGCCCCGGCAGCGGCATGAGCAGCAGAAGCGAGCCGGCAATCGCCAGCGTTGCCACGAGGTCGGCGGCGAGATGCCCGCGGAGCGCGTCCCGCACCGTGCGCCATACCAACGGTGCGGCAGCGACGATGAGGCCGTATTCCCACACCCACACGGCGTGCGCTGCCGCGCTCGGCAGGCGCAGCAGCAGCGCGCCGGCACTCAGCACGAGCAGTGCGAGGGCGCCCGGGAACAGTGGTTGCAACCACTGGCGCGGTGCTTCCGCGACGGGTGCCGTCTCGGCTCCCACGGTGCGAGATGATGTCATGGGCGAGGGCGTGGCTTCCTGCTATGCTTCCACCACCAGAGTGCCAATGGCGCCCTTCTGTCCGTGGCCGAACGCGTGATTCACGAACACGAATTCGCCCGCAATATCGCAGGTGAGCTCGAAGCCCATGCCGCCCCCGGCCGGCACGCTCCACGTCTGCACGCCACGCACACGCTGCGTCGGCGGTTCGCCGATGTACACGGTGTCGAACTGCTCGCCCACTATGTGAAAGGCGCAGTCCATCGTCGGCCCCGGATTCACGACCCAGAAGCGCACGCGATCCCCGCGCTTCACGCGGATCGGTTCACGGCTGTATTGATCGGGTCGTCCGTTGAAGGTCACGATGTCGGGGTTGCCGCCGAGCATCTTCTGGTAATCGGATGGGCGCGTGCCGGCGGCCTCCTGGCCCAGGTAGTACCCGTTCTGCAGCAGCACGAACTCCCGCGCCGGTGGCAGCGGCGTGCGCGGCGAGACGACGATGGCGCCGAACATGCCTGCGCCAATATGCATGAGCACCGGTGCCGTGCCGCAATGATAACAGAACGCCCCGGCACGGCGCGGCGTGAACTGGTACGATACCGACTGTCCCTTCATGGCGGAGCGGAACGCGGTACGCGGATCGATCTGTGCCGCATGGAAATCCATGGAGTGCGGGATCTCCGCTTCGTTCGTCAGCGTGAAGTGCACCGTGTCACCGACGCGACAGTGCAGGAGAGGCCCGGGAATATTTCCTTCGAAGGTCCAGCCCGCCACCACTGTGTCCGGCGAGATGCGCACGGGTACTTCGCGCGCATGAAAGTGCAGCTTCAGCGACCGCTCCCCGGGAAGCGGCGGCAGCCGTGGATCAAAGCGGGCATACACGGCTGATGCTGCCGCGGAGGGTGGCCGCGTCCCGGAGAGACCATGCGGCGTACCTCGCTTGAGCGACGTATCGAGCTTGCTGTCGGGATTGTGGAAGCGCAGCGAATCACGCCGGGTGCCGGTCGTCCCGGCGTGGGTTTCATGCTCCGTGGTGTCCGACGTCGCGCTGCGCCCGGTTTCGCGCGAGGAGCACGATTCCAGTGCTGCTCCGAGCCCTGGAATGGCGAGCGTGAGCGCGGATGCCCGACGGAGAAATGTGCGGCGCGTGCTCGACTCCGCTGGGGCGTCCGCCGCACCGTCCACGTCGAGGCTCTGAATGGTTGTGGCCCTCTCGTCGTCGACAGATGGCTTGTTCCACGATGCGTCGTCCATGGCGACAACCTCCTTGCGAATGGGAATTCTGCGACGCGGCGCAGGATATAAGGTATGTCCGTTCGCTGGCGCCGCGCTGCATGGCGCTCGCGTGCATGTGCGTGGATCAGGACGCACGGTCGCCGGAACACGTTGCCCTGTTCGGCACTTGCCGCTATCATGACCGCATCGGGCGATGCAGCCCGACCGCGCAGGTGCCCACGGGCGGCACGTCCAGGCGATTCAGTCATTGCCTTACGGAGGTTCAGGAGCACCCCCATGGCACTTGGGCCCGTCCGTCCCATCGTCTCCGGATGAAAGCCGCTGTTCCCGACCAGCCCCGTCCATCCGAACGTCACCAGCACGTTCCCCGATTCGTGCACTGGTCCGGGCTGCAGCAGTTGGCTGCGACGCTTGGATCCAGCATCGTCATCGTGGTGTTCGCGAGCGTGGTGTACGTTGGGCTTTCGCGCCAGGCGGCTGACCAGCAGCTGGTAGCCGCCACGCACCGCGCCATTGGCGCGATCGAGCGCGTGCTCGCGCAACTGACTCAGGCGGAGACAGGCCAACGGGGCTTTCTGCTCACCTCGCGCGAGCGCTATCTGCAGCCATACCGCAACGCTCAACGTCTGGCCCGGCTGGAGCTGGACACGTTGCGCCAGCTCACCGGAGGCGATCCCGTTCAGGCTGCGCGCACCGATACGCTGGCTGCGCTCGCCAATGCCAAGTTCGCGGAGATCGACTCGACGATTGCGCTGGCGAGCGCCGGGCACCGAGCCGCTGCGCTCGCCCTGCTCGAGAGCGACGTTGGCGCTCGCATCATGGACCAGGCTCGCGGCGTTGCCGAGGACATGGAGCAGACGGAGACTGCGTTGCTCGCCGCACGAGCGACGAGCGAGGCACGGCTGGCATCGCTCGTCCAAACGGTGCTCGGTGCCGGCACGCTGCTCACCATTGCCGTCGCGCTGCTCATCAATACGCTGTTCACCCGCCACGCTGCTGCGCAGGAGCGGTCGGCGGCGGAGCTGACGGCGCAGTCCGAGGAGCTCTGGAAGGCGAACGATGCACTGCAGCAGACGGCGACCGCGCTGCGGATCAGTGAGGAGCAGTTGCGGCTCGTCCTGTCGGCGAGCCGGCTCGGTCCATGGGAGTGGGACATTCCCTCCGGGCGGGTCACCTGGTCGCCTCCGGTCGAGGCGATGCACGGCATCGAGCGCGGCACGTTCCCCGGGACGTTCGAGGCGTTCTGGAATGACATCTACCCCGCGGACCGGGATCGGGTGCTCGTCACCATTCGGTCTGCCCTGGAACAGCGCAACCCGTACTATCTGCGCTATCGCATCACGCGGCGGGACGGTGAACTGCGCTGGCTGGAGGCGTACGGTGCACTGATCCTGAACGCCGGCGGTATACCCGAACGGCTCGTCGGCGTCTGCGCTGACATCACGGAGCGACAACGCGGAGAGGACGACCTGCGCTTCATCGCGCGGGCGAGCGAGGTGCTGGCTTCCTCGCTTGATTATCCGGCGTCGCTCAGCGCGGTTGCGCGTCTCGCGGTGCCGACGCTCGCGGACTGGTGCATCGTGGACCTCCTGGCCGGCGACGGGACGCTCGAGCGACTCGTCATCGCGCACGAGGATCCGGAAAAGATCGCGCTGGCCACCACGCTGGGCGCACGCTATCCGGATGACACCGACGCTCCCACGGGCCGCTACCACGTGCTCCGGACGGGCGCGCCGGAATTCATGTTCGAGATTACTGACAAGCTGCTGGTGGCGAGGGCGCAGGACGCCGAACACCTGCGCATCCTGCGCTCGCTTCGCATGCGGTCCTACATGGTCGTGCCACTCGCCATTCACGGCGACATCCTTGGCGTGATGACGTTCGTCTCCGCGGAATCCGGCCGGCGCTATGAGCAACCGGATGTCACGCTCGCGGAAGATCTGGCCCGTCGCGCCGCGATGGCCATCGACAACGCGCGGCTCATTGCGGAGATCACGGACTCACGCGAGGCCGCGGAGGCCGCGAATGAAGCGAAGTCCCAATTCCTCGCCATGATGAGTCATGAGCTACGCACGCCGTTGAATGCCATCGGAGGGTACACCGATCTGCTCACCATGGAGCTTCGGGGTCCGCTCACGGAGGCGCAGCGGGTGGATCTCGGGCGGATCAAGAAGAGTGGCCAGCATCTGCTCGCGATCATCAACGACATTCTGAATCTGGCGCGCATCGAAGCGGGCCGACTCGACCTGCACGTGACGACCGTTCCACTGGCCGCGGCGCTGGATGACGTCGAAGCGCTCATCACGCCACAGATGCAATCCAAGGGGTTGACGTTCACCTCCGCGCACCCGGATCCGGAACTCGCGGCGCGAGCGGATGCCGAGAAACTGCAGCAGATTTTGCTCAACCTGCTTTCCAACGCCGTGAAGTTCACGCCATCCGGCGGCGAGGTCACGGTGCAGTGCGACCTGCAGCCCTCCGGCGTAGCTTCGCATGCCGACGCGCGAGAGGAAAGCCAGATCGTGATTCAGGTGCATGACACGGGTCGAGGCATTTCCGCCGACAAGCTGGCGAGCATTTTCGAGCCGTTCGTTCAGATCGACCGTCGCGGCACGACCGCGAGCCAGCAGGGAGTTGGTCTGGGACTCGCCATCAGTCGCGACCTGGCGCGGGCGATGGACGGCGAACTCTCGGTCGAGAGCACGTTCGGCGCGGGTTCGACGTTCACGCTGATCCTTCCGGCCGTCACTGGCGAAGCGCCGGCGGAAGACCGGACGCGGGAAGCGATGGTTGGACTGTCACGGGCCTGATCGGTTCCACCACCCCACGCCACCCCGCCCTTGGGAATCGG
>DATNDS010000195.1:0-9441 GCA_035553215.1 Gemmatimonadaceae bacterium | reverse complement strand
CGGTGCGATGTGATGACCACCCATTCGCGGCGCAGCGGATGCCAGCGTTCTTCCCAGACCATTCGGTATCGTGTGAATCGCGGGTATCGGCAAGCGCCGGAAATTCGTACGTTAGAGTACGTCATTCCCCGAACGTGTGTCAAACCGCTCCCGGCGCGCCGGGCCGAATACCTTGATGCTGCCGATGCGGGCACTGATCGTTCTCTGCGCGTGCGCGATGCTGCCGCTTGCTGCTCCGGGACAGACGCCGGGTTCAGTCCCGGCGCCAACGGCCGATTCCATGGCGCTCCCGTTCCAGGATACCTCGCTGTCGTTCGAGGCGCGGGCACAGGATCTCGTCGGGCGATTGACGCTAGACGAAAAGGTCGCGCAGATGCAGGACCGTGCGCCCGCCATCCCGCGGCTTGGCATCCCCGCGTATAACTGGTGGAACGAAGCGCTGCACGGCGTCGCGCGGTCCGGTCTCGCCACGGTGTTTCCCCAGGCGATTGGCCTGGCCGCCACATGGAACGACAGTCTGATGTTCCAGGTGGCCACCGTGATTTCCGACGAAGCGCGCGCCAAGCATCAGGAATACGTACGGAACGACAGCCGCGCCCGCTATCAGGGTCTCACCTTCTGGTCGCCCAACATCAACATCTTCCGCGACCCGCGCTGGGGGCGCGGACAGGAGACGTACGGCGAAGATCCATTTCTCACGGGAACGCTCGCGGTCCAGTTCATCCGCGGCATGCAGGGCGACGACTCGACGTACCTCAAGACGGTCTCGACGGTGAAGCATTTCGCCGTGCACAGCGGGCCCGAGCCCGATCGCCACACCTTCAACGCCGTCGTGAGCGAGCGGGATCTGCACGAGACGTATCTGCGCGCGTTCGCGATGGGCATACAGGACGGCCCGGCCTACTCGATCATGTGCGCGTACAACAGTCTGTACGGCAAGGCCGCCTGCGGCAGTGATCTCCTGCTCGGCGATGTGCTGCGCGACCGCTGGGGATTCAAGGGCTACGTCGTGTCCGACTGCGGCGCGATTGACGACATCTACGAGCGCCATCGGATCGTGCCGACCGCCGCCGAGGCCGCCGCGCTCGGTGTGAACACGGGGACGGATCTCGAGTGCGGCGATACGTACGCGAGCCTCGTGACCGCGGTGCAGCAGGGACTCATTACCGAGGCGCGCATCGACACGGCGGTGACGCGCCTGTTCCTCGCGCGCATGCGACTCGGCATGTTCGATCCGCCCGACATGGTGCGCTGGGCGCAGATTCCCTTCAGTGTGCTGGATGACTCCGCGCACCGCGCTCTCGCGCGCCAGGCCGCGCGCGAATCCATCGTCCTGCTCCGGAACGAGCATCACACGCTGCCGCTCGGCAAGTCGCTGCGCACCATTGCCGTGATCGGTCCCGATGCCGACGAGCCTCGCATGCTGCTCGGCAACTACAACGGCGAGCCCGCGGATCCCATCACACCGCTCCGGGGAATTCGCGAGGCACTGCCCGGCGCGCGCGTGATCTACGCGCGCGGCGCCGATCTGGCGGCGGGATATTCCGGCGTCGAGGGCAACTCGGGGAGTGTCAGTGCGGCGTCGGACAGCCAGTCGGCACTGGCCCTCCAGACGGCAGCCGTGCAGGCGGCCGAACAGGCGGATGCCGTCGTGCTGTTCCTGGGTCTCACCGCGAATCTCGAAGGCGAGGAGATGCGCGTCGACGTCCCGGGCTTCAAGGGCGGCGACCGTACGAGCATTGATCTGCCGGCGCCCCAGAAGGCGCTGCTCGAGCGGATCATGAAGCTGGGCAAGCCGACTGTGCTCGTGCTCATGAGCGGGAGCGCGCTGGCGGTCACCTGGGCGCAGCAGCATGTGCATGCGATCGTCGAGGCGTGGTATCCGGGACAGGCGGCCGGTTCCGCGATCGCCGATGTGCTGTTCGGTGACTACGATCCCGCCGGCCGGCTGCCTGTGACATTCTACAGGAGCACCGCTGATCTTCCTCCCTTCGACGACTACGCAATGGCCGGGCGCACGTATCGCTTCTTCACCGGCAAGCCGCTCTATGTTTTCGGATACGGCCTGAGTTACACGACGTTCCGGTACTCGCACCTCACCACCAGTGCGCGGACGCTCTCCGGATCGGACAGCATCACGGTCTCGGTGGATGTGAAGAATGACGGAAAGGTCCGCGGCGATGAGGTCGCGCAGCTCTACGTGCGCCATGAGAACTCGCGGGTGCCGAGGGCGCGTCTGGATTTGCGCGGCTACCGGCGCATCACGCTCGATCCGGGCCAGTCGCAGCGCGTGAATTTCACGCTGCGCGGTGCGTCGCTGGCGTACTGGGACTCCACGGCACAGCGCTGGACCGTGGAGCGCGACCGGGTCCGCCTGCAGGTGGGCGGCTCGTCGGACGCCGATCGTGCGCACACCACCATTTCCGTCGTGCCCTGATCCGTTGTGAGCCGCATTCGCGCTGTCATCCGGCATCTGCTCGGCTCGCAGGAGACGGGGCTCTCGCTCGTCGTGCTGCTGCTCGCTGTCGCGCTCACCGTACTCGCGGGATCGCACGTGGACCGGCGCACCGGCGAGCTGGTCAACAACTTCCTCAATTCCAACACGCTCATCCAGACGGCCACCGACGCCAGCTTCTTCGCCATCATGGCGATTGGCGCCACGGTCGTCATCATCTCCGGTGGCATCGATCTCTCGGTGGGTGCCATCTACGCGCTCTCGGGCGTGAGCATGGCGCTCACGCTGCGCGCCGCGGGTCCGCTCGGGAGTGGTGCCGCCGTGGCGCTGGGACTCGTCGTGGCGCTCGGCGTGGGACTCCTCTGCGGCGTGCTCAACGGCGCGCTCGTGGTCGGGCTCCGCGTGCATCCCTTCATCGTCACACTGGGCACGATGTGGGTGCTGCGCGGCGTCGCGTTCGTCATCACGCACGCTGAGAGCCTGCTCGTGCCGAGCGCGCTCACGGCGGTCACGAAGGCGTCGCTCGGGCTGGGTGGCGGGCTCTATCCGGTGCCAATGGTGTGCATGCTCGTGATGACGGCCGCCGGAGCGATCTACCTCACGCGAACGGTGATGGGGCGCCACATCTTCGCGTTCGGCGGAAATCTCGAAGCCAGCCGATTCGCGGGCCTCCGGCTGGACCGCATCCAGATCGGCGTGTACGCCGTGTCGGGGATCACCGCCGGACTCGCCGCGTTTCTCGGCGCGAGCTTCTACGGATCGAGCTCGTCGGCGGACGGCCAGGGCTACGAGCTGTACGTCATTGCGGCCGCGGTCGTGGGTGGCGCGAGCCTCATCGGCGGCAAGGGAAGCGCGGTGGGCGCCATGCTCGGCGCCATTCTCATCGTGCTCATCCGCCAGTCCATTCGCACGCTGCACTTCGATCAGAACTATGAATGGATCGTGATCGGGTGCGCCATCATCATCGCGGTGGTGGTGGATCAGTGGAGCACGCGGCTCGCGGCGCGCCGGCTCATGCGCGCCGGTGCGCGCACGCAGGCGGCGGCGTGACCGAATTCAATCGGGAGAGAGACGAATGATCATGGGAACCGTTCGGCGGATGTCCGGGGTGATGGTGGCCGGCCTGGCCGCTTTGGCCGTCACGGCCACGCTGGCGTGCGGCCACAGGGAGAACGCGCCGGCGGGTGCAGCGGCGGCGAAGCACTCCAACAAGATCACCATCGCGATGATCGCGAAGAGCTCCACGAATCCGGTTTTTCTCGCGGCGCGCACTGGCGCCGAGGCCGCGGCGAAGGAACTCTCGGCACGGGACAGCATCGACGTGGAGGTGCAGTGGCTCACGCCGCCCGAAGAGGACGGTCAGGTGCAGGCACAGCGCATCCAGCAGGCGGTGAACGGCGGCGCGGACGCCATTCTCATCTCATGCTCAGACGCCAGCAAGGTGACCGGCGCGATCGACGACGCGGTAAATCGCGGTGTCGTCGTCATGACGTTCGACAGCGATGCGCCGCAGTCGAAGCGGTTCGCGTACTATGGCGTGGACGACATGAAGACCGGCCAGACCACGATGGCCGAGCTGGCGAAGTTGATGGACGGGAAGGGAAAGGTCGCGATCCTGGCCGGCAACCAGAACGCGCCCAACCTGCAAAAGCGTGTGCAGGGCGCGAAGGATGAAGCGGCGAAGTATCCCGGCATCCAGATCGTCGGCACCTTCAATCACATCGAGACGCCGCAGGACGCCGCAGCCGAGGTCACGCGCGTGGACAACGCGTATCCCGGGATTCAGGGGTGGGCGATGATCGGCGGGTGGGCGCTGTTCACACGATCGCTGCTCAGCGATCTCGATCCGGCGCGGATGAAGATCGTGTCGGTGGATGCGCTGCCGGCGCAGCTCGCGTACGTGGACAAGGGGATCACGCCCGTGCTGCTCGCGCAGCCGGTGTACAAGTGGGGCTACGTCGGGGTGACGACCATCGTCGAGAAGCTGCACGACGGCAAGCAACCTCCCGAGATCATTCCCATGGATCTGGTGCGCGTCACGAAGGACAACCTCGGTCCATGGGCGCGGCAGCTCAAGGCGTGGGGATTCTCCGACGTGCCGCAGCAGTATCTCGACATGAAGTAGCGCCGTGAGCTATCCGGCCGTCGTGTTTTCGGGAATCACGAAGCAATTCCCCGGCGTGCAGGCGCTGGGCGACGTGTCGTTCGCGGTGGCCGCCGGTTCCTGTCACGCGCTGTGCGGCGAAAACGGCGCGGGCAAGAGCACGCTCGGCAGAATTCTCGCGGGCATTCACGAACCTGACGCGGGGCGCATGCAGGTGTTCGGCCGCGCGGTGCGCTTCGCCGGGCCGCGTGATGCGCTGGCTGCCGGCGTGGGGATGGTGCATCAGGAGCTCGCCTTTTGCGAGAATCTCTCGGTGGCGGAGAATCTCTGTCTGGGCGCCCTGCCATCGCGACGTGGTCTGGTGTCGCGCAGCGAGATGGCGCAGCGGGCGCGCGCGATGCTGAGCGAGATCGACGATGGCGTTGCTGTCGGACGGCGTCTGGGCGATCTCACGATCGCGCAGCAGCAGGTGGTGCAGATCGCGGCCGCCGTGGGGGGCGGCGCGCGCATCATCGTCTTCGATGAGCCCACGAGCAGCCTGAGTCAGGTGGAAGCCGATCGCCTCTATGCGCTGATCGGACGGCTGATGTCACGGGGTGTGACGTGCATCTACGTGTCGCACCGCATGCCGGAGATCTTTCGGTTGTGCGATACGGTGACGGTGTTGCGCGATGGCTGTCACGTCGCGACGCGCCCGGTGGCGGGACTGTCCGAGGGCGAGCTGGTGCACCTGATGATCGGTCGCTCGCTGTCGGACTATTTTCCCAGTCACGTGTCGGCCGCGCCGGGCGAGGAGCTGCTGCGGGTGGACGGACTCTCGTCGCCGCGCAAGTTCAGCGACATCTCGTTTTCGCTGCGTGCGGGCGAGGTGGTGGGGCTGGCCGGCCTGGTGGGCGCGGGACGATCGGAGCTGGCTCGCGCCATCTTCGGACTGGAACCGCCGGCGCGCGGGCGCATCACGGTGCGCGGGCGCGAGGTGCGAATCGCGTCGCCGGCGCAGGCGATCCGGCTGGGGATCGGACTGGTGCCCGAGGACCGCAAGCGCGAAGGACTCGTCCTTCCGGCGAGCGCGCTGCACAATACATCGCTTCCCATACTTCAGCGGCTGTCGCGATTCGGCTGGGTACAGCGTACGCGCGAGCGGAGCCTGGGCGTGGAGTACTTCGACAGGCTGCGGGTGCGCGCGCCGAGTGTGGATGCGGTGGTCGCGGGACTCTCGGGCGGAAATCAGCAGAAGATCGTCGTGGCGCGCTGGCTCGCGGCGGCATCGCGCATTCTGATTCTCGACGAGCCCACGCGTGGCGTGGATGTCGGAGCGAAGGCGGAGATTCATGCGCTCATCGACCGGCTGGCGACGCAGGGCACCGCGATCCTGCTCATCTCGAGCGAGCTGCCGGAGGTGTTGAGTCTCTCCAGCCGGATTCTCGTGTTGCGCGAGGGTCGGCTGGTTGGTGAAGTGGGGCGGCAGCAGGCTACCCAGGACGGCCTGCTGCGACTGATGGCGGGCCTCGACGGTTCATCAATTCACTGCCAATGAACGAGACGACAGAACACAGGGACAGCCCATGGCGCAGCCCTTGTGTTGCGCCGGCGTCACGCAGGGGCTGCCCCATGGGCTGCCCCTTCCGTGCCGTGACGATCGCCATTGCGGCGGCCGTGTTCGCCCTTGCGCCGGGCGCCACGCTCGCGCAGGAACCCGACAGCGTTCCCGTCGCGCGCCAGCAGGCGCGAGAGTGGTACCAGAACGCGAAGTTCGGGATGTTCATCCACTGGGGCGTCTACAGTCTGCTCGGACAGGGCGAGTGGGTGATGCAGAACCGTGAGATTCCGGTTTCGCGGTACGAATGGCTGGCGTCGACGTTCAACCCGGTGAAGTTCGACGCGCACGAATGGGTCTCGCTCGCGAAGGCGGCCGGCGTGAAGTACATCACGATCACGTCGCGCCATCACGATGGCTTTTCGATGTTCGCGACGTCGGCCACGAAGTACAACATCGTGGACTGGACGCCGTTCCATCGTGATCCCATGAAAGAGCTGGCCGACGAATGTCATCGCCAGGGGATCAAGCTGTTCTTCTACTATTCGCAACTCGACTGGCACAATACGGACTACTGGCCGCGCGGCACCACCGGGCACAACACGGGGCGCCCGGAATCAGGCAACTGGCAGCACTATCTGGATTTCATGGACGAGCAGTTGACCGAGCTGCTCACGCACTATGGTCCGATCGGCGGCATCTGGTTCGACGGGATGTGGGACAAGCCGGACGCCGACTGGCAGCTCCCACGGACGTACGCGCTCATTCACCGGCTGCAGCCCGCCGCGCTCATCGTTCCCAATCATCACGAGGCGCCGCGTCCCGGCGAGGATGTGCAGACCTTCGAGCAGGACCTGCCGGGCGCGAATACCGCGGGGTTCAACACGAAGACTATTGGCACGCTGCCGCTCGAGACGTCGTTGACGATGAACAACGCGTGGGGATTCAACATTTCGGACCAGCACTTCAAGTCCGTGCCCGAGCTCATTGGGTATCTCGTCCGCGCCGCCGGCAACAATGCCAACCTGCTGCTCAACATTGGCCCCCGTCCCGACGGAACCATTCAGCCGGAGGCGGTGGAGCGGCTGCGCGCCATCGGCGACTGGCTGCGCATGTACGGCACGTCCATCTACGGCACGCGGGGCGGGCCGGTTGCGCCGCGTGACTGGGGCGTGACCACGCAACGCGGCGATTCGATATTCGTGCACGTGCTGCACTGGCCGGATCGCCTGCTCGCACTGCCGCCGCTCCCGGGAACCGTCAGGCGTGCGGCGATGCTCGACACGCGGTCCGCGGTGCCGTTCCGCCAGAGTACCGCGGGCGTGTCGCTCACCCTGCCGCCTGCCGCCGATTCCGTGGACCGCGTGGTCGTGCTCACCATGACGAAGGAACGGTGACCCCAGGTTGCTGAAGGAAGGCTGGGTCCAGTTCCGTTTGACCGAGCGCCGTACTGCTTCGCTGGTAATGGCGAGGCAGGATTTCAGAGTAATCCGATGCGTGAGTTGCGGCGGGCGGCCTGCTCGGCACCAGCCAATGACTGGACAAGATTTACAGGATTGCCAGGACTCACACGGATTTTCACCATGCTGTTCGCATGAGTCGTTGCCGTCAAACAGCGAATGGACTGAAACTGTGAGACTCCGCGCCTGGCAATCCTGTTAATCCCGCAAGTCCTGTAAATCCTGTCTCAATTCCGCCCGTCTTGTGACGACCGTCTGCTGCGCGGGCTCAAAACCACGCTCCGCCGGCCTCCGCACGCATCATCAATTCGGGCCTGACTCCAGTGTCTCGCTGCCGGCAAACAGCGCGACGCGCACGGGTTGCGGCGTGGCCGCGGCGTCATCGATCGAGAGCCGGACGCGCCGCACTCGCGCGGGAGCAAACCGGTCCAGCTTGCGATAGCCGATGGTCGTTCCGCGCGCGAGGACCTGCCAGTCACCGCCGTCGGCACCGGCGAGCGTGTAGCGCGCGACCGCCTGGCCACGCGCAATGTCCTCACGCAGATCCGCCATGGACACGAGCGCCGCGCGCCCGAGATCGATGTCGAGCACCGCGGTCCGGGTTCCCGTCGCGCGCCAGACCGCCTTGTGATGGGCCGCGAGATCGGTAGCAAAGAGCCCGCGCAATTGCGTGTGCATTGCACCGAGATTCGCCACGTCGCCCTCATGCAACAATCCCGCGCGCGTCGGCGGCACGTTGAGCAGGAGCTTCGAGTTGCGGCCGACCGACGTGAAGTACAGCTCCACCAGCTCGGCGTGAGTCTTCACGCGGGAGTCCTCCTCCGCGTGATTGAACCAGCCGGGGCGAATGGAGACATCCGTCTCTCCGGGCCGCCACACGCTGCCGTGTGGATCGCCATGCTGCAGCATCTGCGTCACCGCGTCGCCGCTCGCACCAGGGTACGGTACCGCGGCGGGATCCACGGTGGCCCAGTCCGGATCGCCGGCGACGCCGCGCTCATTCCCGATCCATCTGATGTCCGGCCCCGCGTCGGAGAAGACGACGGCCTCCGGTTGCAGCCGACGGACGAGCGCCCAGACGCGTGGCCAGTCGTACACCTGCTTTCGTCCGTTCGGCCCCTCTCCATTCGCGCCGTCGAACCACACCTCGTGAATGCGGCCGTACTGCGTGAGCAGCTCGGTGAGCTGCGCGCAGTACAGATCGTTGTAGCGCGGTGAATCGCCGTACGACGGCTCGTGCCGGTCCCAGGGCGAGAGATAGAGTCCCGCCCTCAGCCCCTCCGCGGCACACGCGTTCACGAACTCGCGCACGACATCGCCCGCTCCGCCACGCCAGGGGCTTCGCGCGACGCTGTGCGACGTCGTCTTCGTGGGCCAGAGGCAGAACCCGTCGTGATGCTTCGCCGTGAGAATCATGGCGCGGAAACCCGCACCGCGCGCGCTCCGTGCCCACTGCCGCGCATCGAGATTCGTCGGCGCGAACAGCGCCGGATCCTCCGTGCCGTCGCCCCATTCGCGATTGGTGAAGGTGTTCATGCCAAAGTGCACGAACATCGCCAGCTCATCGCGCTGCCACTGGAGCTGCGCCGGCGTCGGCCGCGGCCGCATGCTGTAGCCGAGACGCGGCGCGACAAGCGCCGCGGCAACGGCGGTGAGGAACTCTCTGCGGGTGGCAGGGATGTCTGAAGAGGGAATGGGCAAACGGGAATGGGGAATCGTGGGAATGGGAAATGGGGAGGTCAATTGGCCGTATCAGAATTTTTGTGTGTGAGGGTGGTGCATTAGGTATACCGCGGCTCGGGGTGAAAGCGATCGGGGAACAGAATCGCGAAGTGGACGAGGGCTGCGTGCCAAGCGGGCGCGGGATGCCAGCGTTTCTTGATGT
>DATNDS010000194.1:0-9320 GCA_035553215.1 Gemmatimonadaceae bacterium | reverse complement strand
TCGGTGCTATCCATTGCGCACCTGTCGGACGCGGAGCGCATGTTCTTCGTGAGCATGCTCCTCTCCGACGTGATCAACTGGATGCGCACGCAGTCGGGCACCGGCAGCCTGCGCGCAATGCTGTACATGGACGAGCTGTTTGGCTACATGCCACCGGTCGCGAACCCGCCGTCCAAGGTGCTCTTCCTGTCGCTGCTCAAGCAGGCCCGCGCCTTCGGCGTCGGCCTCGTGCTCGCCACACAGAATCCCGTGGATCTCGACTACAAGGGACTGTCGAACGCCGGCACCTGGTGCATTGGACGCCTGCAGACGGAACGCGACAAGGCGCGGGTGATGGATGGCCTGGCCGGAGCCGCGACGTCGACCTCGGGTACCTTCGATCGCGCCGCGGTCGAGACGCTGATCGCGGGGCTCGACAAGCGGGTCTTCTATCTGCACAACGTGCACGAGGACATGCCCGCGATTTTCGAAACGCGATGGACGATGTCCTACCTCGCCGGTCCCTTGACGCGCGATCAGATCAGGCGGCTCACGGGCACGCGCGGAAGCGCAACCGCTGTCGCGGGCAGCACATCCTCAGCGGAGGTCATCCCACCTGGCTCTCCAGCGCCCGCCGGTCCGGCTGCGCGCGTCGCGGCTCCCGACGGCGCTTCCGCAGCACCCGTCGTGGTGTTGCCGGCCGGCGTCAGCCAGTACTTCCTCCCGGTGAAGACAACCGGCGGCTCGCCCGTATACAGCGCGTGCGCACTCGGCGCCGCCGACATCGTGTTCACCAACGCCAGGCAGGGGGTGAACGTCACGCGTCGCGTCATGCACTCCTGCGCCATCGACGACGGCCCCGTCCCGGTGGACTGGGAGCACGCCGTGGCGGTCGACATACCGCTCGACGCGCTGGCCGACTCGCCCGTGCCGGCCGCGACACAGCGGCCGCTTCCCGATGCGGCGACGAGCGCGAAGACCGTCGCGTCCTGGGCGAAATCGTATGCACGGTGGCTGCGCAGCTCGCAGTCACTGACACTCTACCAGAGCGCGACATTCAAGCTCACATCCGAGCCCGATGAGACTGAAGGCGCGTTCCGTGCCCGGTTGCAGGTCATTGCGCGGGAGCAACGCGACAAGAGCGCGCGGGCGCTGCAGGCGAAGTTCGCCGCGCGCATGAGTGCGCTGCAGGACCGCCTGGCGCGCGCCGAACAGGCCGTGCAGCGCGAGCAGGGTCAGGCCCACACGCAAACCTGGGGTGCGGTGGCCAACGTGGGAACCGCGATCATCGGCGCCGTGCTGGGTCGCAAGCGGGTGAGCGTGGCCAGCGCGTCACGGGTGGGAACCGCCGTGCGCGGCATCTCGCGCGCGCACGATGCCGCTGGTGATGTCTCGCGTGCGCAGGAGAGCGCCGGGCGGGTACGCGAGCAACTGACGGCGCTGAACGATGAACTGCATCAGGCCATCACTGCACTCGATGGCGCCTTCGATGCGCAGCATGAGCCGCTCACCACGCTCGAGGTTCGGCCGACAGCGGGGCAGGTGAGTGTGCACTTCGTCGGGATCGGCTGGTTGGCCGGCTCGTGAGGATTCCCCGCGCCGCTCTGGCCATTGCTTCGCTGCCGGTGCACCTTTTGTCACCTTCAACCGAATCGGGATGAGACCATGTTCATCATCTGGTGGATCATCGTGGGGCTGATCGCGGGCTGGGCGACGGGAAAGCTGATGAAGGGGTCGGGCTACGGCGCTGGCATGGACATCGTCTTGGGAATCGTCGGCGCGCTGGTAGGCGGATTCATCATGCGGGCGCTGGGATTCGCCGGACGGGGCGGGCTGATCTATACGATATGCGTCGCCATTCTCGGCGCGATCATCGTGACCTGGATTGTGCGGCTGGTGACGAAGAAGAACGTGTAGCGCGGCCGACGGCAGGCAGAAGGGGCAGCCCATGGGCTGCCCCTTCTGCCTGCCGTCCGCCTGCCTCGCTCAGGACTTGCCGAACATCTTCCCCAGCAGCTGTTCGCCCATCTGCATGAGGCCACTGGTGGTGCCGGCGCCGGCGTTGCCTTCGAGCACCCCGGCAAGATTGCTCAGCTCCGGATGCTGCTGCGCGACCGACGCTGCCTCGTTGCCGAGCAGCCCGGCCAGTCCGCCGGCGTTCAGCCCATTTTTCTGCTGCGCCTGGCCGAGCGCACCCATGACGAGGGGCGCTACGGTGGCGAGCACGGTTCCGACCTTGTCGCTGCTCATGCCCGTGGCCTGCGCGATCTGCGACTGGACGGCGGCCTGCTTGTCACCAAGGACGTGCCCGAGAATTCCCTGACCGTCCGCCAGATTCGGGTTCTGGACCGCGCTCTGTACGTTGCTCAGAATGTTGCCGCCAGCATGATTGCTCTGCACCGCCGCGTGCAGATCAGCTGCTCCTTTCGGACTCGAAGCATTTCTGGCGAGTGCGGCGAGCAGCAGCGGCATCCCGATCGCTACGGCACTCTGCACCGTCTTGGGATCGGCGCCGGTGTGTCTGGCAATCGCATCAGCAATTCCGCTGGTTCCGAGACTGCCAGCGAGCGTGTCGAGAAGTCCCATGAGAGCTATTCCTGATGAGAGTGAAAAGCGAAATCCTGTCAATCAGCGTCCGGACTCTGGAACTTGAAGACGGCGGCCGCTACCGCGCCGCCGACGAGCGGACCCACGATATAGTACCAGACTTGCGCAAACGGTTGGTGCCAAACGAGCCCTGCAAGAGCTGGACCGACGCCAATGGCCGGATTGAAGGCCGCTCCCGAGACGCTTCCCACTGCCACGGTGCCGGACAGGATGGTGAACCCGATCGCCAGTCCGTAGTACGAATTGCCCGCCGTCTTGCTCGAGGTCGCGGTCTGCAACACGACGAGACAGAGCGCGAAGGTGAAAATGAATTCGGCAATGAGAATGGCGAGCACTGAGGCGTGCGGCGACGGCAGTACGACGAAGGCATGGCGCAGCTCATACGTGGAGACGAAGCCCGCGACCACTCCGCCCAGGAGCTGCGCGATCCAGTAGGGAATCACTTCCTTTCCGGGCAGCTTGCCGCGCAGCCAGACGGCCAGGGTGACGGCCGGATTGTAGTGTCCGCCCGAGATGTGCGCACCCATGTAGACCATGAACATCAGCGCGCTGCCGATCGCGATCGCGGCGAGTGGCTGACTCACCGTGACCGTCAGGCACACGGTCACCACGAGAAAGAAGGTGCCGATGAACTCCGTGAGGTAGCTCCGCATCATGGGCCGTCCTTGAGAAGGGGCAGGGCAGCGCGCCTTCGCGCGCGAGAGACGCAGTTACGGAATTCTCAGCTCGCTCGCCACCACGTGGGCGCCCGTGAGCCGCTCCTGCAGCCGTGGCGCGGTGGCCTCCGTCGCGTGCAGAATCACATCGAATGGCATCGCTTCCGACCCGGGCGCGTCTCCGCCGTGCTGCCAGTATTCATGCACCCGCGCGAGCAGCGCGAGGAACGCCTCCAGATCGTCAGGATCGGCACGGGCCAAGACGCTGGGCGCGTCGGTCACGACGAGAACGTACGAGTCTCCTGGCAGCCAGTCCAGATCTGTCAAGCAGTCTTCGATGGCATTGAAGTTCCCGCCAAAGTAGTACGGAAACTGCAGCGCTGCTCCCATCTCGTCGCACAGCGTCGGGAGTGTCTGCATGTGCCTGCCGCGCAGCACACGCATCACGAGCGACTCGCTCGCGCGTCGGTCGAGCGACCATGCCCAGTCCGTGAGTTCCGGAAGGTCAGCGACGATGCGGTGCAGCCACGCCGCGCCTGCCGTGAAGCGCTTCTCTGAAGCCGTCATGGTAATAGCGGCATGAACGTGCGATGCCTCACGGTCCAAACATACCGGACCTGATGGCGCGCGACCACCGCGCGTCAGGCCGGGTCCGGCATGCACTTGCCACGACCAGTGCACGGGGTGTAGCGTATGGGCCGTTGATCATGCGTCGGACCTCTCCCTTCGCCCTTGCACTGGCGCTCGTTCCGGCGCTCGCCCGCGCACAAGCTGAGACGAGCACGCCACTCGCGCCCTGCGATGGCCGCATCGTGTCGGCCATCGAGATCACGCGCGAGCCGCCGCCGCTGCTCTCCCAGTCGACGTTCGCGCGGCCCATCGTGGCCGCGGTCCTGCAACACGTCACCACCAGGCCGGAGGCCATCCTGCCCTTCATGCAGGTGAAGGTGGGCCAGCGGTGCTCGGAGTTCAGACTGGCGGAGTCGGGGCGAGTGCTGCGTGCCCAGCCCTACCTGGCCAATGCCACGGTGCGCGCCATTCCGGACTCAAACAACACGGTGCGCGTCGAGGTCTCCACCGTGGACGAAATTCCGCTGGTGATCGGGATGCAGTTGCGCGGCACCGCCGTCTCCTCGCTCCGCTACGGCAACTCGAACATTCTCGGGAACGGGATGTACGGCGCCCTGTCGTGGCGGCGCGGGTTCGCCTATCGCGAGGGCTTCGGCGCCCGTTACGTGGACTATCACCTCCTGGGCATGCCGAACACGCTGAATTTCATCGCGGAGCGCTATCCCGTTTCCGCCCATTACGAGCTCACCGTCTCGCACCCGTTCTACACGCCGTTTCAGCAGACCGCGTGGTTCGCCGGTTATCGCAAGCTCGAGAATTACGATGGATTCCTGCGTCCCGATGGCTCCGCGCTCTCCCTCTCGGTGCATCGCGAGCGCTATGACCTGGGGGGAGTCGTCCGACTGGGTGGCGGAGTGGTGCGATTCTTCGCGGGGCCCCTGTACACGCATGAGAACATCGTTCCTGCGCCCAATGCGGTGGTGCTCTCGGACACCGGCTTCGCCAGCGATCCCGATTCCACGCTGCACGAGCGCTACGCGTCCGTGCGCGGCGGGCGGTTCGGCGGCGTGTTCGGACTGCGGGCACTCACCTTTCGCACGGTCACCGGATTCGATGCGCTGGCCGGTGCGCAGGACGTGGGTCAGGGCGTGCAGCTCGCGACCACCCTCGCGCAGGGTATTGGTGGCGGCCAGCGCGGCGATCTGTGGAGCACGGATGCGTACGCCGGCGTCGTGAGCGGCCATTCCTATCTCGCCATTCGCACCACCTGGGAATCGGAGCGCCAGCCGCAGTTGCACCGGTGGGGTGACGTGGTCGGCAGCGGACGGCTCGCCTGGTATCACAAGCCGACCGACCACCAGACGCAGATCTGGAGTCTCGAGTTCGCCGGCTCGTGGCGACAGCAGACGCCGTTCCAGCTCACGCTGGGTGATCACGATGGCGGCGTGCGGGGCTACAGCGACTCGCGCATCGTGGGCGGCGCGCGTCTGGTGCTGCGTTCCGAGCATCGCTGGCTCCTGGGCGGATTCACGAAGTTCGACAACATCGGCGTCGCGGCGTTCTCCGATGCCGGACGCATGTGGGCCGGCAACGTGCCCTACGGACAGGACGCCTCCATTCGGGTCAGCGCCGGCGTGGGTCTGCTGCTCGCGATTCCCAAGCAGTCCCGCCGTCTCATGCGCGTGGACTTTGCCGTGCCGCTGGTGCCGGACCCCAACGCGCATTACGAGCTGCGCTTCTCCATTTCGAGTCCGTTCAGCACGCTCTGGAGCGAGCCAGGTGCGATCGCCCGCCTGCGCTCCGCCACGCCCGCCACCAACATCTTCAGCTGGCCGTAGCACACGGCGTTCGTGCATAAAGGAAAATTTGTGCGCGCGCATCTGGTCGCTCTCACGGTGCCGCGTTAGTCGTTCGGCGTCCTGGCAACCTCACGCGTCCTGGGCAATTCAACATGGAGTGACCATGTCCACACGGTACACGCTGGTGTCGGCAGTCGTGGCGGCGGCGCTCGCGCTTCCCGCGTTCGCCTACGGACAGGCGACCGCGACGACGATCTGTAAGGACAGTACCACGTCCACGGTGTCTGGTCGGGGCGCCTGCTCCGGGCATGGCGGGGTGGACCGTGCGGCGACGAAGGCGGCCCGAGCGGCGGCAACGTCTCAGAAGGCTGCGTCCTCCAAGGCCGCTTCATCCGCCGGGGCCAGCTCGACGGCGGGTGCGGCAGCCGCCGCGATGGTGACGTGCAAGGATGGTGCGACGTCGAAGGGCGGTCGCGGCGCGTGCCGCGGTCACGGCGGCGTAAACAAGGCCGCCTCGGCGGCGAGCGGCGCCAGCGCAACGACGAATCCGGCGACCAGCGCGGCGACGACGCCGGCGGCGCCAGCATCTCCTGCCGCCACAGCCGCCTCCCCCACCACGGGCACCGGTGCCACGCGCGCCAGCCGGGAAGCAACGAGCGGCATGGCGGCCGGCAAGTCGAGTGCGAGCGAGAACAATGATCCCGCCGGCGCGATCGCCCAGTGCAAGGACGGCCTGTACTCGCACGCCACGCATCGCAAGGGCGCCTGTTCGCGCCATGGTGGTGTCGCGAAATGGCTGACGGCGGGCGCCTAGCTGGCCCGTCGCACGATTTCCGGTGGATGCGGAACGCCCGCGGTGCTGCTGCCGCGGGCGTTTTCGCGTAGCGGTCCCCCTTCCATTCCGGACCGGTCGCGCGCAACTTCTCAGCCACCATGCGTCCGCCGCGGCATTGCGGGCGCGTTTTCCCATCGTAGCTGGAGAACGGCAGTGTACTGGATTCCCATCTCCTTCTTCGCGCTCGGCGCCTGTCTCATCGTCTTCGCGTTTGCCACGGGCGTCGGTCTGCGTCGATTCACGCTCGCGATCGCGCTCTTCATCCTTGGCGTCATCTCCATGGGCGGGTCCCTCGCCTACGGCTATCACCAGAGTGCCACCACGCACGGTCTCCGGGTCGACGTTCCCAACAGCAACAAGTAGCTCGGCGCGCAGCCTGGCGCGACTGGTGTGGGTCGGATCGGCGGGGCATCATTCGGTGAAATGATGCCCCGCGTTCTCGAAACGCGCCGCTACTGGCAGGAGAGCCGGTCGCCGCGCTACAGCCTGCTCTTCGCCGTGCCGTTGCTTGGCCTGTACGAGACGCTCGTCGCCATCCTGCCGCGCTCGGAAACCCGCGGCATCCGCAATGGCGCCGATGTCCTCCTCGAGTCCTTCTTCCGCTTCATCGCGGGTCCCCGCGGACCGCTGCTCTTCGGCGCCGTGCTGGTGGGCGTGGGCGGTTGGCTCATCGTGCGTGACGCGCGCGCGCACGGCTGGCGGCTGCGCGGCTGGCTCTTCGGCGCCATGTTCGCCGAGGCCGTAATCCTCGCTCTGGCATTGGGTCTCGTCGTCGGCGTCGTCACGGCGCAGTTGCTCGGAGCGACGCACTTGCTTGCCATGGTGCAGGTGCAGCGCTTCGACCTCTGGACCCGGGTCATGGTGTCCCTCGGCGCGGGGCTGTACGAAGAGCTGCTCTTTCGCGTGCTGCTCGTCTCGGGGCTCTTTCTGCTCGCGCGCGACGCGCTGCACTGGCGCCCACGAGTGGCGGGCGTCTTCGCCGCCATCGTGGGCGCGCTGCTCTTCTCGGCGTTCCACTACGTGGGTCCCTACGGCGACCAGTTCGCCGTGTCGTCATTCACCTTTCGGGCCATCGCGGGACTCGCGCTCAGCGCCATCTACCTGCTGCGCGGCTTTGGCATTGATGCCTGGACGCACGCGCTCTACGATCTACTCCTGCTCTTCGCCCGGTGACGCTGGCGCGGGTGGCTCCGCCGTGCTCGGGGTGATCTTCGGCTGGCCGGCTTTCTTCAGGACGGCATTCACCCGGGGCAGTCCGGACGCCATCTCGCGCGTGAGCAGTGCGAGCTGTGTCTGGAGCTGCGCGGTGAGCGTGTCGAACACCACATAGCTCTGATCGGTGGGGCGGGCGTCCGCGCTGGAAACGGTGCTTCCCAACGCGGCAATCTTGTTGTTGAGTCGAATGGGGTAGTTGAGGGGATCCTCACCACTCCGATTCTGCGTCTGGTAAATGGCCTGCTCGATCGGCGCCAGCGCGGCGAGGAGCCGGTCGGCCGCGGCGGCAAACGCCTTTGGCGCGTGGAGCCGCCGCTGGTCGATCTGGTAGCGCATGTTGCGGATGGTACGGACCGCGTTGTTTGCCGCGCTCAGGGTATCGCGGATCTTCATGAGCAGTGCGAGTTGCGCGTCGAGATCCTGCTGTGTCGCGGAAATGCGCGGGTCCTTGCGGAGCACGAAGGACTGCGTCTGGGATTGTCCGTCCACGGTGAGCCGCACGGAATATTTCCCGGGCGTGGCCAGCGGTCCACGCGTGCCGCCGGCCCACATGATGAGATTCCGGAATCCCACCGCATCGGGATAGCGCAGATCCCACGCAAAGCGGTTGAGGCCCGCCCTGTTCGGCACGCGCGCGGGGCCGGCGCGGCCGCGACGCGGGCCGCCGGCGCCACGCGCTTCCGCCGCCTCGAGCGTGCGAATTGAATCGCGCGAGAGCCCCGCGCGCGTGAGACTGTCGGTGCGCGCACGCTTCACGCTGTCGGCGCGCACGCTGTCGGCGAGCCCGGCGCTGTCGAGCAGACTGGAATACGTCCGGATGACCTTGCCCGATGGGTCGAGAAACTCGAGCGTCAGCGTCCGTCCGGGCTGCGCCAGCGTGTAGTAGACCATGGCGCCGGCTGGGGGATTCTGTCCCTCGGCCGCGCCGCCAAACCCGCCACCCCACTCCACGCGGTACGCATCGCGCGGCGCGAAGAGATGGGCGGGTGCCGCGGCGACGCTGCTCGAGAGCTGACGCAACGCGGAGAGGTCGTCGAGAATCCAGAATGAGCGGCCATGTGTCGCCGCCACGAGATCACCCTGCGTGATCTCGAGATCGTGCACGGGCACGGGCGGCAGGTTGCGCTGCAACGATTGCCAGTGCCCGCCGTCGTCGAAGCTGACCCAGACACCGCGCTCGGTGCCGGCGTAGAGCAAACCGCGCCGCTCGGGATCTTCGCGAATCACCCGCGTGAACTGATCGCGCGGAATCCCGGCGTCGATCCGCGTCCAGGTGGCGCCGTAATCCGTGGTCTTGAAGAGATAGGGCTGGTCGTCGTCCAGCTGATAGCGATTCGCCGCGACATACGCGGCGCCGGCGTCGAAGTGCGACGCGTCAATGATCGAGACTCGCGTCCACTCGCCGAGATTCTTCGGCGTCACATCCGTCCAGTGGGCGCCGTCATCGCGCGTGATGTAAATGCGGCCATCGTCGGAGCCGGTCCAGATGGTGCCGCGCGCCAGCGGCGACTCCGCGATCGCGAAGATCGTGGCGTAGTACTCCACGGAGGTCTGGTCCTTCGTGATCGGACCGCCCGATGGGCCGAGTGTGGCGGGATCGTGCCGGGTAAGGTCGGGGCTCATCACGTCCCAGCGCTGGCCGTCGTTGCGTGTGCGGAA